>CAVKZC010000033.1:0-20628 GCA_963660455.1 Sphaerochaetaceae bacterium
CATTCGTGCAAGAGGGTGTATGAATATCCGTGAAAATCTGTTCATCGGGCTTTCCTCTCTCTCCAAGGAGTTCTGCTGCCTGTGGGGTAATGTCGAGGTATTCTTGCCCTCCTGTCTTCTTCTGACGGAATATAATGCGAGTGAAGTCTCCTTGCTTCTTGATTTCTGACCAAGTGAGCCGCAAAACATCGCTTCGTCTGAGACCTGTGAGACACGAAAACAAGAATGCTCGTTTGATATTCGGGTACTCGCATTCAGTCTGGGCGAGTTTCTTCACCTCATCAATGGTGAGATACATTCTCGTGCCCTCTTCCTCCTTGAAGTTCTCGATACCCCTTATCGGGTTGTATTGGATGATGCGGTCTTCGTATGCCTGTGTTAGGCAAGCACGCAACTTGTTGAAGTAACTCAGCTTTGAGTTTCGGGATAGAGGATGGTCTTTAATTCTCTTTCGATAGTCGCTGCCCCATGCTACCGCATCATTCTCCAAGTAGTCACGAAAGCCCTGCACCCATTGAGGGGTAATTTCGGCAAAGGTGATATTTTGGTTTGGCTCGTACTTCTCCAAGTGCTTCAAGCACGACCGCCAATTTCCCCAATTACCTTTGCTGTCCTTACCGAGTCTCTTCTCGCACATATTTATATAATAAGGATAGAAGAGAGTTTCTTCCTTGTATGCGGACTTGAAACCAAACTCGCCATTCTGCATATCCACCATGCGCTTTGCCTTGATGGAGTTTGCAAGAAGCATGGTTCGTTTGTTCTGCTCCTTGTCCTGCCTTGTCCTCTCTGGTATGAGGTAGAGTTTCAAGAACTCATATTCACGCTTGCCGTTTCTGTAAATGTCGAGATAGAGAGATATGTTTCCATTGGCAAGCCTTTTCTCTCGTATCTTAATCGGTTCTTTGCTGATGTCTGCCATATTCTTTGCGTTGTTTACTTTGTTACTTTTGTTACCCGATTTTAGGCAAGTAACAAAATAGTAACACAAAGATAACATATAAACGGCATACTACCGACATATCAACCTAATATTTATATTTGCTTAACAAATCGCAAATCGTTGATTATTATGTTGTTTGTGTGCGGTGATATGTCGTTTGCGTGATTTCTTGTTTGCAAGGAAAAACAGCCCTATTTTCCAATACAAAAGTGCTTAAAAATATTATTCAGCGTCTCCTGACTGCTGATCTGGCCACCGGTGATTTCGCCCAGTTCCTCCAGCACCATACGGAGGTCTTCGGCGATGAGGTCGCCGCTCATGCCTGCATCCATTGATTCGAGTACACGGTCCAATGAAGAGCTGGCGCGAAGCAAGGCCTCGTAGTGGCGAGCGGAGGTGACGATTACGTCGTTCTCCGTAATGGCGGGGATGTCGGCGGCTTTCACCAGAGCTTGCACAAGAAGGGAAATATTCTCGCCCGTGCGAGCACTGATGAGAAGTGGGGAAATTCTGACGTGTGATGCCACTTCACATTGTGGTAGCTCAAGTATTGCTGAAATGTTTTCTCCTTCGTAGGATATTGCATCTATCTTGTTGAATACCTGAATCAACTTCTTGCCATGCGCCTTCTGCTGCATCTCTTCGGTTTCTACGGACGAGGGTAGGGTGTCGAGCAGCCAGATGATAATCCGCGCCTCCTCCAACTTCTGATAGGTTCGCTCTATGCCAATCCTCTCCACCTTATCTTCCGTCTGGCGAATGCCGGCGGTGTCGATGAAGCGGAATGTGATGCCGTCAATCTCCGTCGTGTCCTCAATGACATCGCGGGTGGTGCCGTGGATGTCACTCACGATGGCTTTTTCCTCGTGCAACAGACGATTGAGCAGGGTGCTCTTTCCCACGTTGGTCTTGCCGACTATTGCTACGGGGACACCTTGCTTCAGGGCATTGCCTGTCTCAAAGGAGCGGGCGAGGGTGGTTATCTTATGCCCGATTTCCTCGGCAAGGGCATGAAGCTCAGAACGATCGGCAAACTCCAGCTCCTCGTGGTCGCTGAAGTCGAGTTCCAGCTCCAAGAGTGAGGTCATCTTCAGAAGTTTCTCTCTCAAGAGGGACAGCTCATCGCTGAAGTGTCCCTTCAGCTGGCTCATCGCCATATCATGGGTCGCCTTGTTGGTGGAGGCGATGAGGTCTGCCACAGCCTCTGCCTGCGAGAGGTCCATCTTGCCGTTCATATAGGCCCGACGAGTGTATTCGCCAGGCTCAGCCTGACGGCAACCCACTTCCGTGAGCCGCTGCAAAACTTGCCGTAGGATGTAGCGGCTGCCGTGGCAGGAAATTTCAGCAGAGTCTTCGCCCGTGTAGCTATGGGGCGCGCGGAACACGCTCACCAGAACGTCGTCAATCGTATTGCCGTCCTTGTCGCTTACAACACCGTAGTGAATAGTATTGCGCTTTGCCTCCGCCAACGGCTTTCCGTTGGCGGAGGTAAAGACCTTGTCTGTGATTTCTATAGCATTATTTCCGCTCAGACGGATTACACCTATGGCACCACCTGCTGGAGTAGCGAGGGCGCAAATGCATTCTTCGGTCATTTCTTTAACTTTGCATGATTGGGTGAGCAGATTACATCTGTAAAATTAAGTGGTTGAAACTTTTTGCCGACGGATCGCAAATCCGTCGGAACGTCTAATGGAACAGACTTTTTGTCTTAACGGGACAATAAAGAATGTTATGATTAGGAAGGTATAGGTTTCTTCTCTCTTCATTTATATTCTGTCGAGTACGAGGCGGATAAGGCCATCAATGGTGCTCTTATAGCCAGTATTGGCACTCTTAGCACGACGGTTGGCGATGACCATGCAGCAGGTAAGAGCCTTGTGACCGAGCAGTAATGATAAACCTGCCAATGCAGAGCTTTCCATCTCGAAGTTGTTGACACGTAGTCCTTTGTACTCGAAGTCTTCAATCTTTTGATTAAGCGTGGGGTCGGCGAGGGGAATGCGAAGTTCTCTGCCTTGCGGGCCATAGAATCCGCCGCAGGCGATGGTGATGCCTCTCACCATGTCGTCTTGTGCGATTTGGTCGAGCAGCTCCGGGTCGTTGTTCACGCAGTAGGGGTTGCCTATCTGGTCTACCCATTTTACCTGTCGCTTGAACTCTTGCTCTGTTTCCAGGTCACACACCTCGTTGCGGTGAGCGTAGAAGTTGAGCAGTCCGTCGAAGCCGATGCTCTTCTGTGATGCCACGTAAGTGCCAGCAGGCGTATTGAGCTGCAGTCCGCCGCAGGTGCCTATACGCACGAGGGTGAGGGTGGTGTGCTCGGGTTTCTCTGTACGAGTCTGGAAGTCTATGTTCTTGAGAGCATCCAGCTCGTTGACCACGATGTCGATATTGTCGCATCCGATACCAGTACTCTGTACGGTGATGCGCTTGCCCTTGTAGGTGCCAGTGATGGTATGGAACTCGCGGCTCTCTACCTCGCATTCTTGTGTATCGAAGTGGGATGCCACGAGTGACACCCTTCCGGGGTCGCCTACGAGTATTACTTTATCCGCCAACTGTTCTGGCTTGAGATGAAGGTGGAAACAGCTTCCGTCCTCATTGATAATCAGTTCCGATTCTGCGAAATACTTATTCATTTTAATAAATAGTTTAAGTTTAGTGTAATACAGGAATGAGTTATTCACCTTTTTCAAGAGGAATTACTTTCTGCACAAAATCAAATTTTACTACGGAGTTTTATTGTGAAATTTAGAGCACCCCTTTTGATGACGGCAGTTCAAAATGATAAATGTCCCTCTTGACTGCCATTTTCAGTGCACGAGCTAAAGCTTTGAATATTCCCTCAATTTTGTGGTGTTCGTTCTCACCCTCAGCCTTGATGTTCAGATTCATTTTGGCAGCGTCGCTTAGGCTCTTGAAGAAATGCTTGAACATCTCGGTAGGCATCTCACCTACTTTTTCTCTTTTGAATTCCGCATCCCATATGAGCCATGGTCGTCCACCGAAGTCAAGGGCAACCTGGCAGAGGCAGTCATCCATAGGCAAGCAGTAGCCATAGCGTTCTATACCTCTCTTATTTCCAAGAGCCTGCAGCAAGCACTCACCCAAGGCAATTCCCGTATCCTCTATGGTATGATGTTCGTCGACGAAAAGGTCGCCTTTGGTATGTATGGTGAGATCCATCATACCATGTTTGCCTATCTGCTCCAGCATGTGGTCGAAGAATCCGAGTCCTGTATCAATATCACATTTCCCAGAGCCGTCTAAACATACCTTGAGAAATATGTCTGTTTCCTTGGTGGTACGTTTTACATCTGCTGTGCGGTCACCGGCAAAGAGAATTTCAGCCACCTTGTCCCAGTCCATGCCATTCTTGCCCAGTACGAGGCTACTGCAACCAAGGTTACGTGCCAGCTCAGCATCCGTTTCGCGGTCACCAATCACGTAGCTTCCAGCCAAGTCGTAAGCCTCATTATCTATATATTCTGTCAGCATGGCAATTCCCGGTTTGCGCATAGGCGAGTTGTCTTCTGGGAAGTGACGGTCTATGAATTGCTTGTCGAAATGTATGCCTTCCCCCTCCAGCGTTTGTATTATAAAGTTATGTACAGGCCAGAAGGTTTCTTCAGGAAACGACACAGTCCCCAGCCCATCTTGGTTACTTACCATAACGAGTCTGAAGTCGGTGTGCTGGGCTATGAAAGACAGGTTGCGCATCATGCCCTTTGTAAACTTCAGTTTCTCAAAGCTGTCAATCTGTTCATCGTGCGGTTCCTCGATGAGAGTTCCGTCACGGTCTATAAAGAGTAGTCTTGTCTGTTTCATGAGTTTCTATGAATTTACTTTTTTTCTTTCCTCGTCCTGTTTTTTGTATGAACCGTATTGGTATGCCAAAGCGAACCCCAACCAGTCTATAGCATAGACTACAATGAGGCAACTGACAGTGAAGGCGGCAAACATCAGTGGCGTGAAGTAAGATGGTACACCCAAAGGGTCGCCGTCCAAGGCACCCAACTGCGACTGCAGTTGTACGGCAATGATCACAAGTGAAGGCAGTGAGGCAATGAAGATCAGTATGACGAGCAACAAGCCTCCGAGGAGTAGAGAAGCAAGGAAGCCCCCGAGATGTCGCACAATGCGCATAGCCGTCTTTATTGGTGATTTTTTCTCTCCTTGGCGGTGCAGGCAACTATAGGGCATAGTGCAAACAGCCGAAACCACGGCCAAGGTTATGGTCAAGGTATATACCGCAGTCTGGATGATGAACGAAGCCCACGGATTGTCTGTTCCCCAATCGTGTAAAACTTTGTTGGGCAGAAGAAAGTAGAGTACTGTCGCCATAAGAACAGCGAGCGGAAGATGTGTCTTCCACGTTTTCTTTATTAATTCTTTGGCATTTTCAACCATCATGTCGTATGAAGCCTTCATACATGCAGTAATGCTGCGTACCTTCAGATATTCCTTGTTTTCCATATTGCTTGTTTTAGTATGCTTGCCTTCTGAACTCGGCGCAGGTAATGGCCGTGGCAATGGCCACATTCAGACTATCTGCCGTTTCCCTTCCTGGAGGATAGTTGGGGATGAGTAACCGCCGGTTAACTTTCGCGGCCAGTGCTGGAGAGATGCCTTTTCCCTCGTTGCCCATTACAATGAGCCCGTATTTCTGCAGTGGAGACTTGTAGATGTTGTCACCGTCAAGCAAGGTGCCATATACGGGGAAAGAGTGGGGCAGTGCGTCTGTCAAGGCACAAAGGTCACCGTATGTAACCTTTACACGAGCTATACTCCCCATAGTGGCCTGCACCACCTTGGGATTGTAAACGTCGGCCGTGTCGGGACTGCAAAAGATGTCTACGATACCAAACCAATCGGCTATGCGGATGATGGTGCCTAAGTTACCTGGATCTTGAACTCCATCCAGTGCGAGGCTCAGTTTTGTGGTGTCCACGTCATCGGGTTGGAAAGTCCCGCCACCGTCTTGTCGGAACACAGCAAGCACCTGCTGCGGGTGCTGAAGTAGACTAACCCTTTGCAGTTCATCTTCGCTCACGGCTATCGTCTCCGTGCTTGATGACAGATTGTGTCTGTCAAGCCATTCCTGGGTGGCGACTACTGTTACAGCATTGTTGTATGCCAGCAGTTCTTCCACGACTTTGTGCCCTTCGGCAACAAATACACCCTCCTTGTTGCGGTTCTTTTTCAGTTCCAGAGAATGGATGTACTTTATTTTGTTCTTGCTTATCATGTCCTGCATTTAGGCGTGTTCTAAAAACTCCACGCATTGTTTAATCTCTTCTTTAGACGGATTGCTCTTTGAGTCCTTTTGATTTTATCCGGCTAAAATGCAAAATGCCATCAAAGGTAATTTTTAGAACCCGCCTTAATGTTTTGCAAATTTACCACGATTATCCTGAATTTCCAAGTTTTTGTACATTTTTCTTTCCTCATTCAATAAATAGCAAGAATAAAAGTCGTTCTTTCTGAATACATGGGCAAAACTTTCGAAATACCCAAAATCAGGGGAAAGAGTTGTAAATGAATCATCCAGGCTTTCCAACAATATCTCAAGAACAACAAAAACGGCGTGGTTTCCCGGTTTCGGTGAGTGGAAGTCGGTCAACGTGTACAAAGCCCTTAGGAACCCAGTACTTGGGCAATACGCTGCGGCATATTGTTTCTATTCCCGTCAAGTTTGCACCCTCAGTTATCAACACTGCCACCTCACCGAACTTTGGGTCCTCCCGCTTTACCAACATGAAAGCCTCAGGCAAGTGAGGACGCAATATATCCTCCACTTCCTCTGCTTGTATTTTAATGCCTCCGCAGCATATCACATTGTCTTTCCTACCCTTAATACGGAACAGCGAGTTGCCGTTGGTGTCCTGCATTAGGTCCACGATATCGTGTGTTACAAGTGTGCCGTCACAAACCAGAGGTGCATCTATCACGAGGCACCCGTCCTCGTTCTTTGACACCTTTACACTGTCGAAAGGCTGATACCAGAAACTATGATTAGGACCGCTGACAGGGCGCAAGGCAATGTGCGAGAGTGTTTCCGTCATGCCGTATGTACTCCACACGTTGTGTGGAAATGTGCTCAATTCCTGTTCCAAACTATGGTCGATAGCTCCTCCGCCAATAATGAGATGCCTGATGCAGCGTAGCTTCTCCCGTTCTTCGGGTACTTTCAGCGAGTTGTACACCTGCATAGGTACCATGGCGGCAAAGTCGAGTGGGGGAAGGGTAGTGTCTGCCAACGGATGGCCGTCAGGAGGTACGGAGACGAGCCGCAACCCGCACTCCAGACTCCTTACCACCATCATCTTGCCCGCAATGTAATCGAGCGGCATGCAGAGTAGAGCAGTATCTCCGGGGCATAGCCCGAGAAAACGACACGTGATACGTGCCGAATGGCGCATTTTCTCCTTTTCGACCCACAATGGTTTGGGTTGTCCGGTAGACCCACTAGTGTGTACCAGCAGCCTGTCATTGGCATCGTTCCATTGAGCAAGGAAATCATCTAAAGAGAGGCTCATAGTTACTTCTCTCCCACACACCCCTGCTTGCTTTTGCCACAGCAAGAGCTTTGTTTAGCTTCCTTGGCACTGTATGAACCCTGCTTGCCTTGTTTTTCACAGCAAGAGCTTTGTTTGGCTTCCTTGGCACTGTATGAACCCTGCTTGCCTTGTTTTTCACAGCAAGAGCTTTGTTTGGCTTCCTTGGCACTGTATGAACCCTGCTTGCCTTGTTTTTCACAGCAAGAGCTTTGTTTGGCTTCCTTGGCACTGTATGAACCCTGCTTGCCTTGTTTTTCACAGCAAGAGCTTTGTTTGCCTTCCTTGGCACTGCATGAACCTTCCTTAGTTTCCTTATTGCAGCATGACCCCTTTATTTCCATAGTGTTGGAATCACGATACTTACAACATTCGGGAAGTGCATTGTAAACCTTCTTCTTGGCTTTGTACTTGTCCGTATCGTATCCTGCAGCGGCAACCTTCTTCTGTATAGCTTTCACAGAGGTTTTGGCGTCGTCAAAGCTAACTGTTAGTTTTTTGCCATTTTTACACCATTTTGCATCGTCTACACCGTCCACGCTCTTCGCAGCAGCCTCGATGTTCTTCTTGCACATGCCGCATTTGCCGTTGACGGCAAATGAAGTCTTGACATTCTTGGCATTTGCCATGCCCATACAGAGCACGGCAAATGCTGCCATCATCAAAGTTTTCTTCATAAAATCCTCTTTCTAGTCAGGTACTGTTTACTTGGCAATGGCGATTTTCTTAACGCGTCGTTCATGCCTTCCACCCTCAAACGTAGCCTTAAAAAACTCGTCGAGAATGGCACCTGCCGTCTTGTTGTCGATGAATCGGCCGGGCAGCACAATACAGTTGGCATCGTTGTGCTGGCGTATGAGCTGTGCGATGTCCTTGTTCCATACGAGTCCGGCGCGCACACCTTGATGTTTGTTCAACGTGATGGCCATGCCTTCGCCGCTGCCACAGATTGCAATTCCTGGGTAAACCTCGCCGTTCTCTAGACCCTCTGCCAGAGGATGTGCAAAGTCGGGATAGTCTACGCTTTCGTCACTGTATGTGCCATAGTCCTTTACGGGATAACCTTTCTCTTCCAAATACTGCAAGACGAACTGCTTCATTGGGAAACCAGCGTGATCGCTTGCCAAACCTACTGTCTTTACTTCCATAGTCCTTTGAATTAAATGTGAAGAACGAAATGCGGAGAGTGATGAATTGGATGGATTCATGCCTTGCCGTCTATTATCTTCACAAGATTAATATTATAGGGATATTGAAAGGGAGGGAAGAACGAAGGGGATACAGTGCTTACTGCATGGCTTTCATTACACCGTTCGTTCTTCACTCTCACTTCATTTTATTCTTCTGCCAAAAAAGCCTTTACCTGCTTGTAGACATTTTCTCCTGTGTAGCCCAGTTTTTCGTCGAGTACTTTGTAAGGTGCAGAGAATCCGAAGCTCTCCATACCCCAAACCTTGCCGTTGGCACCTACGAGGCCCTCGAGTGTGACCGGCAGACCTGCTGTCATACCGAAGATCTTGGCCCCCTTGGGCAGCACGCTTTGCTGGTACTCCTTGCTCTGGCCACGGAACAAGCCCTCAGAAGGAGCGCTCACCACGCGCACCTTGATGCCGTCCTTGCGCAGAGCCTCAGTGCCAGCCTCGAGTGTAGAAACCTCAGAGCCACTTGCCACGAGGATTACGTCGGGGTTCTCGTCACTGTCAGCCACGATGTACGCACCCTTAGCAGCCTGCTCATAGTCGTTGCCGTCGGGCAACTTGGCGATGCCCTGACGAGAGAAGATAAGAGCTGTAGGAGTCTCCACGTTCTCCATAGCGAGCTTCCAGCAAACGGTAGTCTCATCGGCATCTGCAGGACGGAACACGCGCACGCTGTCCTTGCCGGCATGGTTCTTCAACTTCTCCATGAGACGAATCTGAGCTTCCTGCTCTACCGGTTCGTGGGTAGGACCATCCTCGCCTACGCGGAACGCATCGTGAGTCCAGATGAACTTGACAGGTACCTGCATCAAGGCAGCAAGGCGAACAGCAGGTTTCATATAGTCAGAGAACACGAAGAACGTACCCATTGCCGTTACCACACCACCGTGGAGCATCATGCCGATGCACATGTCAGCCATAGTAAGTTCTGCCACACCAGCCTGGAAGAACGCACCGGAGAAGTCTCCGCGAACGATACTCTTGGTCTTCTTCAGGAATCCGTCAGTCTTGTCCGAGTTGGAGAGGTCGGCAGAGGCACAGATCATATTGGGCACCTGCTCAGCTAATACGCCAAGGCAAGCCGCGCTGGCAGCACGGGTAGCCGAACCTGCCTTCTGCTCCACCTTGGTCCAGTCCACCTTAGGTGCTTTTCCGCTGAACCACTCGTCCATCTGTGCGGCCTTCTCGGGATTGGCCTTGCGCCACTCAGTCTCTGCGGCTTTGCGCTCTGCCACGATACCCTTCAGCTCCTCTGCACGCTTGGCATAAAGTTCCTTCACATCGTCGAAGATGACAAAGGCATTCTCGGGGTCACCGCCCAGATGCTTGATGGTGTTGGTGTAGGCATCGCCTCCGAGAGGAGCACCATGTGTATTGATACAAGCCTCGTAGCTTGTGCCGTCAGCGCGAAGGGCACCCTTACCCATGACTGTCTTACCGATGATAAGGGTAGGACGCTCCTGCTCCTTTTGGGCAGCGTCGAGAGCCTCACGAATCTGCGCCACATCATTACCGTTTATCTTAATGACGTTCCATCCCCAGGCCTTGTACTTCATTTCGGTATTTTCAGTCATCACCACGCCACATTCTGTAGAGAGCTGGATGTCGTTGGAGTCATAGAACATGATGAGGTTATTAAGGCCCAGGTTGCCGGCGATGCGTCCCACGCCCTGAGATATTTCCTCCTCTACGGCGCCGTCTGAGATATAGGCATAAATCTTGTGCTGCATCATTGTAGAACCGAGGCGAGCCTCCAGGAACTTCTCAGCCACGGCAGCACCTGCAGCGAGGGCATGGCCCTGGCCCAAAGGTCCTGATGAATTTTCAATGCCACGCTCAAGGTCAAGTTCGGGGTGTCCAGGAGTAACACTTCCCCACTGGCGGAACTGTTTAAGGTCGTCCATGGAGAAGAAGCCGCGCATGGCCAGTCCGGCGTAGAGCATCGGGCTCATGTGGCCAGGGTCGAGGAAGAAACGGTCACGGCCTGTCCAGTGTGGGTCAGAAGGATCGTATACAAGGTACTCGGAGAAGAGCACGTTGATAAAGTCAGAACCGCCCATTGCTCCGCCCGGGTGGCCGGAGTTGGCTTTTTCTACCATAGAAGCAGCCAAGATACGGATGTTGTCGGCTGCGTGATTCATTACTTTAATGTCGTTCATAATACAGTTTTGTATATTGTTGATTATATTTTCTCTTTTAGTGGCAGTCATAGATAGACGATTCCACGCCTCCAAAGTTACTGCTTTATTTTCAAAACCACGATAGATTTGGCGGGAATCTTTGCCCTGAGGGTGTTTTTTTTCAGTTTGGCATCGTTAAAAGCCGTTGGCTTTACCCTGTCGGGGTGCTCAAAGTCGTTGTAGTCGCTCACTTTTGCACATGAGAGAACCTGACCGCCTATGGTTTTCAGGCCAGCAGCTCCATCCAAGACGAGTTCAGCCTCCTGCGCCCTGTCGAGACTCACGTTCACGAGTGACAGGACAAGCGAACCATCAGCTTTCTTGGCAGCCGATACGGAGAGGAGAGGAATGGTTCGTCCGTCTTTGGCATGGTCATCGCCGCGTACCGACATGGAGTCGCACTTCACATCAACAGGCAGATAGGTAGCTTCCTGAAAATCCTTATACATGCTGAAGACGTGGTAGGTGGGTGTCAGGACCATGTGGCCTGTCCCCTTGGTATCAGTCAGTATCATAGACTGAAGGACATTGACCACCTGTGCAATGTTAGCCATGCGTATGCGGTCGCAGTGGCGGTGGAACACATTGAGCGACAGAGCAGCCACAAAAGCATCGCGCATACTGTTCTGCTGGTAGAGATGGCCGTGAATGGTGCCCGGTTCCTCGTCCCACCAGGTTCCCCATTCGTCTACGAGCAGCCCCACTTCCTTGTTGGGGTCTGCAGCGTCCATGATGGCCTCGTGCTTCCTGATAACATCCTCTATGCCGAGACATTTTCCGAGAGTCCAGTAATAGTCTGCATCACTGAAACGCGTGGCTGAGCCCTTGCTGCCGTTCCACCCTGCCACTGTATAATAATGTAAAGACAGGCCGTTCATCCGGTTGCCCACACGGTCCATGAGTACCTTAGTCCAGTTGTAGTCATAGTCGCTGGCTCCCGATGCTACTTTGTAGAGGTTGTTTCCGTCGTAGTTGCGACAGTATACAGCGTATCGGCGGTAAAGGTCGGAGTAGTATTCGGGGCGCATGTTCCCGCCGCATCCCCAGCTCTCGTTGCCTACACCCAGAAACTTCACTTTCCATGCCTTGCCGCGTCCGTTCTGGCGTCGCAACTTGGCCATGGGCGTGTCGCCGTCGCTTGTCATGTACTCCACCCACTTGGCCAGTTCCTCGACACTGCCCGAGCCTACGTTTCCGCTGATGTAAGGTTCGCAGCCCAGCATCTCGCAGAGATTCAGAAACTCATGTGTGCCGAAGGAGTTGTCCTCTATGGTGCCACCCCAGTTGTTGTTCTGCATCTTGGGTCGTTTTTCTCGAGGTCCGACGCCGTCCGTCCAGTGGTATTCGTCTGCGAAACAACCTCCAGGCCACCTCAGCACCGGCACTTTCAAGTCCCTGAGAGCTTGCAGTACATCATTGCGGTACCCCTGCGTGTTGGGGATGGGCGAATCAGGACCTACCCACAGTCCACCATAGATGCAGCTGCCGAGATGCTCGGCAAACTGACCGTATATCTCCTTGTAAATTTTCTGTTTGCCCTGTGTGGCATGTATGGTTCCCGTTACGTCCTGTGCCTGTACCGGGAAAGCAATGGCTGTAGAAAGCAATGCTGTTGCGATGAGTTTGTTCATGTCATTTCTGGTTAATGCGTGTTCTAAAATTCCACGCGTTGTTGATAGAAAAAACGTCTGGACGGACTGTCCGCCTAAAAATAATACGTTTGTGGGAGGAAAATCCCCACAAACGTACATGTTTTATTTTGTTTTTACCTGTGTTGCGGCACGTTCGATGGCCAAGTCGGCCTTATAGTTTTGGATGTATTTCTCAAAACCTTCCACCTCTTCGGGTACGGGCTTCATCTCTTCGCCCTTGTTGTCGGCGAACACATACCGGTCGAGATAATCGGCCAGGCAAAGGTTTTCGCGGTTGTTTACCAAGTAGCCTGCCAAGAGGGCGATACCCCAAGCACCCCCTTCGCCAGCAGTCTCCATCACCGAGATAGGCGTATCGAGAGCCGCTGCGAGGAATCGCTGTGCCACTCCCTTGGTCTTGAAGAGTCCGCCGTGTGCAGTAAGTCGGTCTACCTTGATGTGCTCATCGTTGAAAAGCACGTCATTGCCTATCTTCAGCACAGCCACAGTGGCATAAAGATGTGCACGCACGAAGTTGGCCAGATTGAAGTTGTCCTTGGGCGAGCGAACGAAGAGGGGGCGCCCCTTCTCGAGTCCTACGACGGGTTCGCCGGACACAGTGTTGTAGGTAACCAAACCGCCGCAGTCAGCCTCTCCTTTGTTGAGGGCATAGTTGTAGAGTTTGTCGAACACATCGTGGATGTCGATGGGCCCGGCAAGCAATTCCATACACTCTTTGAACACCTTTACCCACGAGTTGACGTCAGAGGTGCAGTTGTTGCAGTGTACCATAGCCACGGGCTTGCCGTCAGGGGTTGTCACCATGTCAATCACCTCGTGGGGCTGACTGAGAGCCTTGTCGAGAACAATCATGGAGAACGAAGATGTACCTGCGCTCACATTGCCCGTGCGTGGTCTTACGGCATTGGTGGCCACCATACCCGTACCGGCATCACCCTCAGGAGGGCAGAGAGGTACGCCCGCCTTCAGAGTGCCTGTAGGATCGAGCCGTCTGGCACCGTCCTCGGTCAGCACACCAGCGTCTTCACCGGCATTGAGGATCTGGGGCAGGATATCGAGAATCTTCCATCCCAGGTGTTTGGGCTCGATGAGGTTGTCAAATTTCTCAACCATCGCGGCATCGTAGCTGTTGGTTTCAGAGTCGATGGGCAGCATGCCCGAAGCGTCGCCAATACCCAGCACCTTGCGTCCTGTCAGTTGCCAGTGGATGTAACCTGCCAGCGTGGTAAGATAGTCAATCTTGCCCACATGCTCTTCCTGGTTGAGTATGGCTTGATACACATGTGCTATGCTCCAGCGCAGAGGTATGTTGAAGTGGAACAGTTCCGACAGTTCTGCGGCGGCACGACCTGTACGGGTGTTGCGCCAAGTGCGGAAGGGGACGAGGATGTTCTGCTCCTTGTCAAAGGCCATGTATCCGTGCATCATGGCACTGATGCCAATGGCAGCCAACTGCTTGATGTCAGTGCCGTATGCTTCCTTTACGTTCTTCCGGAGGTCTGCATAGCAATCCTGCAACCCCTTCCAAATGGTATCGATACTATAAGTCCAAAGTCCGTTTACCAACTGGTTTTCCCATTTGAAACTGCCCTGTGCGATAGGGGCGTTGCTTTCGTCTATCAACACGGCCTTGATGCGTGTTGAACCAAACTCGATGCCGAGTATGGCTTTACCTGATTCTATGATAGTTTTTGCACTCATTATTTCTTCTGTTTTTAGTGGCGAACGAAGATTAAAGCACATAGGTACTTCACTCTTCGTTCGCCACATTTTTGATTACTTCAATGCCTTGTTGAGCATATAATAGATTTCGTTGTTGCGTAGCTGCTCCTTAAAGGTGCGTATGGTAGTGGTCTTGTCTATGCACACAAACTCAATACCGAGAATCTCACAGAAGTCTTCCCAATATTCGGCAGTGATGTCGTAAGAGAAGGCACTGTGGTGTGTACCGCCGGCAAGGATCCATGCGCCTGCACCTGTCTCGAACGAGGGCTGCGGCACCCATAGGGCAGAGGCGACGGGCAACTTAGGCATCTCCTGCGGTTCGATACACTCCACTTCACTGGCGATGAGGCGGAAGCGGTTGCCCAAGTCAACAACAGTAGCCTTCACGCCCTTGCCTGTCTTGGATGTGAACACGAGGCGCGCAGTCTGCGACTTGCGTATGCCGATGCCGAGGAAGTGAACCTCCAGCTTGGGTTTGTCCGTAGCGATGAGCGGGCACACCTCGAGCATGTGGCTCTGCAGACTGGACGTGCGGTCTTCTGCAAAGTTGAGTGTATAGTCTTCAAGGAACGAGCATCCTTTCTCCAATCCCTGGTTCATTACCCACAGCGTACGGTAGAGGCACGCCGTCTTCCAGTCGCCCTCTGCGCCGAAACCATATCCCTCGGCCATGAGTCGCTGGGATGCAAGTCCCGGAATCTGGTCGAATCCGCAGAAGTTAGAATCGTTGATGTCCGCATCGCCCAAGTCGTCGAAGTTGGTGGTAAAAGCCAGTGCGTTCTCGTCTTTCAGCACGCGTCTGAGGGCAATCTCAGCCTTGGCAGCGTTCTTCACCTTCTGCCAGTATACCTCCTCGCCGCTCTCGTCTATCTTGATGGTGTATTCCTTCTTGTACACCTCTACCAGTGCGTCAGCCTCCTCGTCGGTCACCTTCTTGAAGTATTCCATGAGTGAGGAAACGGGGTAATAGTCTACGTGGTAGCCCAGTCGCTGTTCGAACTCAACGCGGTCGCCGTCGGTAACAGCCACGTTGTTCATGTTCATACCCAGCATGAGGCAGCGCACGTTGTGTGCATCGGCGATGCCGGCAGCCACACGTGCCCAGACGGCTATCTGGCGCTGCACTTCTGTACTCTTCCAGTAGCCTACTACCACCTTGCGCGGTTTGCGCATGCGTGTGCAGATGTGACCGAACTCTATGTCGCCGTGAGCCGACTGGTTTAGGTTCATGAAGTCCATGTCGATGTCCTTCCAGGGCAGTTCGGCATTGTATTGTGTGTGGAGATGGAGTAGGGGCTTCTGCAGCGCCTGCAGGCCCTTTATCCACATCTTGGCGGGCGAGAAAGTGTGCATCCATGTGATGATACCGATACAGTGGCTGTCGTTGTTGGATGCCTTCATGATGGCCTCCACCTCGTCAGACGAGTTGGCCGTGCCCTTGTACACTACCTTGACGGGGAGGTTGCCACTGTCGTTCAGACCGGCCACCATCTCCTTAGAGTGATTGTCTACCTGTACTACGGCGTCACCTCCGTAGAGAAGCTGAGCGCCTGTTACAAACCAGATTTCAAGATTGTCAAATGCTTTTGTCATGATTGTTGTTGTTGCATTCCCCAACTTTGAGCGGGGAGATTTGTTTTTGTCAGTTACTTAGAGGGGTGGTATGGTGAATGTTATTTTTTCTTCTGCCCGTAGTAGGCATTGGGGCCGTGCTTTCGACTGAAGTGTTTCTCCACGAGTAGAGGATTCATGCTGGTGGCGGGGTTGACGCAGAAAGATACGAATGCCATTTTGGCCACCTGCTCAGCGACCACGGCATGGTAAACGGCCTCGTCGGCATCCTTGCCCCAGGTGAAGGGTCCGTGGTTCTTAACCAGTACACCGGGTGTGTGTACGGGGTTGATGTTGTCTTTCTTGAAGCGGTCTACAATGACCACCCCCGTGTTGTGCTCATATTCGGGCATCATGTCCTCGGTCATATCGTCAGTGCAGGGAATGCTGTCGTGGAAGTAGTCGGCGTGCGTGGTGCCGATGTTGGGAATGTCCTTTCCTGCCTGCGCCCACGCCGTGGCATAGGTGGAATGGGTGTGCACCACGCCTCCCAGTTCGGGGAAGGCACGGTAGAGAACCAGGTGTGTGGGTGTGTCAGACGACGGGTTAAGGTCACCTTCCACTACCTTTCCCGTGGCAAGGTCTACTACCACCATGTCGCTTGCCTTCATGGTGTCGTAGCTCACGCCCGACGGCTTGATTACCACCAGCCCTTTCTCGCGGTCTATGCCGCTCACGTTTCCCCACGTGAAGAGCACGAGGTTATGCTTTACAAGGTCAAGGTTGGCCTTGAATACTTTTTCCTTTAATTCTTCTAACATAACATATTCTATTTTAGTGTTTTATATACGTATCACTTGAGGTTGAACGAAGGGTCTTCCTCATACACCTTCTTGTTGAAACGATAAAGGGAAGCCCCTCGCTTGGATGTCACCTTGTCTATCTGGTCGGTCTTCTCGATGAAGTCGATGTCCTTGATGCGCTTGCGGAAATTGCGCTTGTCTATCTCTTCTCCCATGACAGCCTCAAACACACGCTGCAATTGGGTAAGCGTAAACAGTTCGGGCAACAGTCTGAAGCTCAACGGCTCGGTATTGATGCGCCGGCGTATTTGCTGTATGGCATCCTTGATCATCACATTGTGGTCAGAATAGAGGTGTGGCAGGTCGCTAAGGCTCACCCATTCCAGACCGTGCTCCTTGCGCAGGCTGTCGTCATAGTCCACAACATTGATCAGTGCGCAATAGGCCACGGAGATGACACGTTCGCCCGGGTCGCGGTCAACCTTTCCGAAAGCTCCCACTTGCCGGATGTACAGCCCCTTCATGCCCGTAAGGTCCAGGATGACACGGTTGGCAGCGTCCTGAAGATTCTCTTCCGCACCGACAAATCCACCGTAAAGAGACCATTCTCCGCGCCCCGGGTCCATTTGTCTTTTGCCTATAAGAACTTGCAGTTGACTGCCGTTGAAGCCAAAGATGATGCAGTCTACCGAAACGAAGACCTTGGAATGTTCATTATAGAATTGTGTCATTTTGTTTTAATCAATGTTTACCAGAAGTATGCATAGAAGGCAGCGCAGAGACCAATCACCACGAGTGTGCCGATGATGTCGAAGGCGCCCCAACTTTCGCGGATAGACTGCTTGAAGTCCTTGGTGAAGGTAATGGCCTCTACCTGTTCCTTGCTGGGGGCAGGCGTGAAGCAGCTCACCACCACCATGAATACGATAAGGAACACGAGCAGCCAGCACTCGAACACGAGCCAGTTGGTCTGCCAGAACCATGCTGTATAGTCCCAGAAAGCTCCGTCCATGGTTGCCTTTCCCGTATCAGTAATCACATTCGTAACAAGCCTGAGCATACCGATGAGGAATCCCGTAATCATGGTGTACTCGCCAGCCTTAGGCGTTATTTTCTTGAAGAAGATACCCATAGCAAACACAGCCACCATAGCCGGAGCGAGCAGCGACTGTATGCCCTGCAGATAGTTGTAGAGTGTGTCCATCTTCATCATGATGGGCAACCATGCGAAACCGAGAACCACGACAACGACTGTTGCAACACGACCGACGAAGACATAATGAGCCTCCGACATACCCTTCTTCAGAGGTTTGTAGAAATCCTCGGTGAAGAGGGTAGCGCAGCTGTTGAAGAAAGCGGCCAACGAGGCCACGAGTGCGCAGATGAACCCGATGGTGACGATACCCTTGATACCAGCCGGCAACACGCTCTTCACCATGATGGCAAAGGCGGCGTCTGTCTCTTCCATCTGGATGGCACCCTTCTGGGCCAGTGCGGCAGCTATCATACCGGGGATGAGGAACATAAAGCAAGGCAGCACCTTGAAGAATCCGGCTGCGATGGTGCCGCGACGGGCACGCTTCATAACCTCCTGGTTGCTCTCTCCGGGCACCTGTCCCAAGACACGCTGAACGATGTGCTGGTCGGTACACCAGTACCAGAAACCGATAATGGTGGCACCAAGGAACACTACGAAACCGGGGTACTCCTGATACATGGAATCGCCCGCCTCCCAGTGGAACATGTGGGTAGTGCCGTATCCGTTGTTCAGTTTGCCACAGTAGTCCATCATGTCAGCCCAGCCTGCAGCGATACTGCCTCCGCCAAGAGCCGAGAGGCCGAGGAAGAGGACAAGGAACGAACCGACGACGAGGATAGGTGTCTGGATGGTAGAGAGAGTCATCACGCCCTTCATGCCTCCGAACACGGTGAAGATGGTGGTGAGGATAATGAGTCCGACGGCCCCCACCCAGAAGTTCAGTCCCCAGAGGTACTCGAAGAAGATACCGCCCGTGAGAGCCGTGACGCTCACCTTGGTAAGGATGTATGCCACGAGAGTGATGATGGAGAGCCACGAACCTGTGCGCTGCGTATAGCGGAACTTCAGGAAGTCGGGCATGGTGATGATTTTTCCCATCTTGTTGATGAGCAACTGGTAGAAAGGTACGAAGAGCCAGCCCAGGATGAGTATCATCCATCCCTGCATCTCCCAGTGGGCCATGCCCACACCGCTCTTGGCTCCGGTACCAGCCAGTCCGACGAGATGTTCCGAACCTATGTTGGCGGCAAAAATCGCCATACCTATCACATACCAAGGCTCACCCTTTCCGAAGAGATAAGCCGACGAGTCTTCGCCCTTCTGGGCTTTTCTGTCTTTGACGATGGCGTGCCACACGGCCCATATCACGCCTATTACACCAATGGCGAGCACGGCCCAGTCAAGCCATACGAATTCTGTTGAACTCCAATTCATGATTTTCTGTTTTTGTCTTAAGATTGTTTAGTGATAAATAAAAAATAACTTGGTACAGTTTGCGCCCCTTTTGCCCTTACAGGTAGGGCAAAAGGGAAAAGGAGTTAAAGGAGTTAAGACAACAGCCTTTGCTATTCAATTCTTCACTCTTCGTTCTTCACTCTTTCCCTTAATCAGCCTTCTTTACGCTAAATTTATAAATAAGGTGTGAGTAGTATTTTTCTCCCGGCTTTAGGGTAGCGTCAGTCCAGTTTTTCACGCCCTCAGTTATCTTCGTGGGCGAGTCGGGATACTTCTGGCTTTCGAAGCACACGCTCACATGCTTGGGATACTTGATGCCGTGCTTGCAGGCGATGCCCGTACCCTGGAAGTTGCCTGTATACACCTGCAGTCCCGGTTCGTTGGTAAACACCTCCAGCAGGATGCCCGTCTTGGGCGAGTAGAGGCTTGCGCATACCGTCTTGTCGTCGCCCTTGCCGTCCTTGTACGTGTTCAGGCACCAGTTGTGGTCATAGCCCGTGGCGTTCTTTACCTGGTCGAAGCTATAGTCCATCTTCTTGCCTATCTCCGTAGGAGTGCGGAAATCCATCGGCGTTCCCTCTACCTCTTTTATTTCACCCGTAGGAATATAGAGCGAGTCGGCAGGGGTGTAGCGGTCTGCATTGATAAACATCACCTGGTCGAGTCCTTCCTTCGACGGGTCACCGTTCAGGTTGAAGTAACAGTGGTTGGTCATGTTCACCACCGTCTCCCTGTCGGTCGTGGCACCGAAGACAATATCGAGCGTGTTGTCACTCTTCACCGTGTAGGTGGCCGTGGCAGTCACGTTGCCCGGGAAACCGTTCTCGCCGTCTTTGGCATTGATGGCGAAGGTGACAGACGAATCGTTCTGCTCCTTCACGTCGTACACCTGGTTGAGCCACCCCGTAGCGCCGCCACCATGCAGACAGTTGCCGTTGTCGTTGGCCTTCAGACTATAAGTGTTTCCCGCAATGGTCAGTTTTGCATCCTTGATGCGGTTGGCGTACCGTCCTACCGACGAACCGTAGTCTGAGGGTGAGTGAAGCGTGTCGGCATACTGGGCAATGTTGTCGTAGCCCAGCACCACGTCCGTCGGCTTGCCGTCCTTGTCCGGAACCGTAACAGACACTACGCGCCCGCCATAGTTGGTGATGCACACTTCCATGCCCGACTTGTTTTTCAGTACCACCAGTTGGGTCTTTTTCCCGCAGATGGTAGAATCGAAATCGGTCGTGTTTAGCCCGGAAAGGGTCGTGCCGTCTACGCCATTCTTGCCGCCGGGTGTACAGGCTGCAAAGGCTACAAGAGCCATACTGGCCCCGAGAATAAGTTTCTTTCTGCTTGTCATTTTAAGGTTGTTGTTTAGTTGTTTGGTTTTATTTGGGTGTAAAATTACAATTTATTTTTCGTGTAGCAAAATATTATCCGTGTTTTTTCTACACTATAAGCTATTTTAACATTACGGAACTGTTATGGTAACAATTCTGCCATCTGTCAGCTTTTCGCACATTTTGCCGACGA
>CAVKZC010000034.1:0-20488 GCA_963660455.1 Sphaerochaetaceae bacterium
CCTTGTCGTGCGTCTCCAAGGTGTTGCTCTCTATGACCAACAACGAGTTGTTGTAGTAGGCCGCAATCTGTGCTGCACGCCATGCGAGGCGGTCGATGTCGCAATGGCCGTACCACTGCGCCACCACAGACGGAGGCTCACTGCCGTCAATCATGCTAAGACGGTCGAATACTACGATGACAGACCAGTCAGCCTTATTGGAGCGACCGCCCACATCGACCACGGTAAGATAGCGGTCGGTAATCTCGTAGTCGTCGAAAGTCTCGGGCATTGCCCAGATAGCCAACAAACCTTGGTGGTCTTCACGGAAACGGAGATTGGACAGAGCCTCCTCGCCCTCATCCCCATCGGCATACACCTCGCCAATATACTTTGGCTTGCGGATAAATGGCTCAAACCGCTTGACAAGGTATTGGTCGAACACCATTGTACCCGAATGCACAAACGCCTCCACATCGTCAGAGGGATATTCCGATGCCATCACCGCAAAGTCATTCTTACCTGCACGCTCGTACACATACCAATGTATGGCTTCGAGCGATGCCCCCTTTTCCCACAATGACCACAGATAACGCCCACTCTCCTCACGGTTGGACGGAGTGTAGGCGTTGTTGCGGTTTTCATAGAGTTTCTTGGCAAAGGCATGGAGTTCCCCGGCAGAATTGAACGGCAGCGAGTAATGCTCAATCTGAAACCAAGCGATGAACAGAGCCTCATACTGCGAATAGACCGTAGGGTCGGCAGCGGCCGTGTACTCCGTATGGAAGAAATTGCCTGTACCGTTGGCCGTACTCTCCATGACAATCATGGTGTAAGGCCGTGAGAGAATACCAGAGCAAGCGGAGCGCACAATATCCTCGGGCGACTTACCGTCCGTCTTTTGCCACAGACCCACCTCGGAAAGATGCACCAACGAGTAAGCACCGCCACGGCAACCGTTAGGCCGCTCGGCAGTGCCCACCTTTATTTTGCATTCGCGCTGCGGCACACGGTGCGTAGAACCCGACTTGCCGACACCGACAAGTTTAGGCTCGTTTTCCGAATAGGCATCACCCATCTTGTGGAGAAACTCCACAGGGTGTTTCTTAATCATGAGGTCGAACATGTCCTTGATTTCATCAGAGGCCGTGCCTTGGTGTGCGATGATGAGCGAGTTGAGACCTTTCTTGTGGAAGAACTGCAACCACGCCATGTAGAGCTGCGTAGTTGTGGAGCCGCCCCATTGACGCGCTTTCAAGAGGATAAGGCGGATAGGCTCGCCAGCCTTTCGTTTCGCCTCAAAGCGCGACACGAGTATGCGCTGCGGATACCACAGACGGAAAAGCACGTCCTTTCCCGCGTTCTTGTTGTGGATATAGACGAGCGTAGCCGTCCAAAAGGGAAAGTCGTGCTTGAAACGCAAGCGAATAAGCGTGCGCGACACCTTTATGTAATCATCTTCGTTAGGCTCAACATGAAGAACTGAAGAGAGAAACGTGTTGATAGAGCCAGCCTTGACCAACTTCTTGACAAAGGGTATCTTCATCATCTCCACAGGCAACCACTGAATGGGAATGGCAAAGTCGGCAATACTGACACGGACACGCTCACCGATAGAACCCTCGCCTGTAACAGGGTCGAACTTGGCGAACATGATGTCATTGCGCCTGTCATTCTCCGCAAGCAAGTGTGCAATCTCTGTATCTGTCGTATTGGTTGTCATACCATCCATTCTTTATGCGGTAAATAAATTCCCCGACCGTCCGGGGTGTGAGATAGAACTTCGGGGCAGGTTGATTGACTATCTTGGTAACAAGTTCATAGACCGACTTGTCGGGACAGTCCTTGCGCATAATGAGGTATCTACGGTAAATCTCGCGGAACATCTCACGCTTGTTGCTCCTCATGCGCGGCATGGGCTTTCCTGCGGCCATTGCCGAAATGACAATGGCCGCACGCTCCTCGCTCACCCAAAAGCGTGAGGCAGGAGACTCCGCCACCAACTCGAAAATAACAGGCATCACGATGATGCTCGCCTCGGCAAGTTTCTCGCGATACACTCGCATGAGGTCTTTGTTGCGCTCGCGAGTAAAGTCCAATATGCTACCAAAATACTTCATTCTCAAACCCTTTACGTCCTATACAAAGTTACTCAACGCAACTCACAAAAGTTAAAAGTCAGAGCACCTCTTATATGGTTATTTTTGCATACGAATATTACACAACCATAAGAAAGTTAAGATAATGGCTGAAAACAATGGAGTTAAGAGCAGACGCGACCAGCAGCTGGAGCGGCTGAGAAAGAAATACCCCGACAAGAAGTTCGAGGACGATGAGGAAATCTACGGTCAGATTTCCGATGATTACGACCAATACGAGCATGACCTTGACGGCTACAAGGGCAGGGAAAAAGCCATGTCCGACATGTTTGCCGCAGACCCGAGGAGCGCGCAGTTCCTTGCCGACATGCACAACGGCAACGACCCATTCGTGGGACTTGTGAAGAACTTCGGCATGGAAATCAAGGACGTGCTTGACGACCCCGAGGCACAGGAGAAACTTGCCGAGGCCAACAAGGAGTATGTGGAGCGCGTGGCCAAGTCGAAACAGCTTGACGAGGAGTACGAGAAGAACATGGACGCCACCCTTGAAACCCTGCGCACGTTCCAAGAGGAGCGCGGCATGACAGACGACCAGATAGACGAGGTTACCAACGCCATCATTGGCGTTGTGCGTGACGGAGTGATGGGCAAGTTCTCACGCGAAACCTTGGAACTCTTCGTGAACGCCATCAACCACGACACCGATGTGGCCAACGCAGGTGAAGAGGGACGTGTGGCAGGACGCAACGACAAGATTGTCGAGGGACTGCGCAAGCGCGACAAGGGAGACGGCACAGCACCGCTGAACGGCAAGAACGGAGGCGCGCCAAGCCAGCAGAAGAACTCGCAGAGCATCTTTGACCTTGCCAACGAAGCCGTGTAGCCATGAAAGGAGAAGTCGTGAAGTTTCCCCCAGAGGGCAAGAGAGTAAAGCCAACGACCGGGAGCGCAGGGCTGAGAACCCAAGTGCCGGGCGCAATGGCATCAGTAAGCAATCTCGCGAGCGCGACAGGCGGTATAGCCCCCGGCAACCTCGCACAGACCGATAGCAAATAACATTATTAACAAACTAAATTTACAAGACATGGACGGAGAAAACGTACCAGTAGGTGGAACTACAACCACCACCCCCGCACCGGGTACAGCCGGTGTGGCAAGCCAAGTGCCGGGAGCACCCACTACCGTCAGCGGAGTGGCAGGAGCGACAGGCGGAGTAGGTCCGGGCAACCTCATTCAGAGCGACCTTGACCAAGAACTCTACAAGTTCAAGAGTGATGACACGCCGCTTACGCAACTCATGCTGAAAGCAAAGAAAGTAAAGGTAAGCTCGCCCGAGGTAGAGCACTACATGATTGACGAGCCACGCTCCAGCGTAACCACGACAACCAAGGTGGCCGCAGGAACAGCCAAACAGTTTGTGCTGCCGTTGCTCGCCAACGATGCCGAAATCCCCAGACCTTACGGCACGCTGCTCGTTAAGGGAGTGGACGGTTATGCCGAGGACGGCAAGACCAAGACACCGGGCAAAGACCTCATGCTCTTCGTTACAGGCCAAGACCCCACCACGAACAACCCGATTGTGAGAGCCGTGAACGGCCCCAAGACAAACACATCGGACGAGAGCTGCACCACGCCCGAAATCCCTGCCGGAACAACGCTCATCATCCTTTCCAACGCCCTCTACGAGACGCAGAAGAAAGTTGACCCCGACCTCATCGTGCCACAGGCGCAGACGGTGTATCTTCAGAAGCGCGGCATGAACCAGATTGTATCTGACTACTACGAGGCGCAGAAGAAGAAAATCCCATTCGGCAAGGCTGTGATTGCAGAGGCCGCCATCACCAACTTCAAGGTGCGCTGTAACAGAACACTCTATGCAGGTCGCAGAGGCAAGATGACGGTGCAGACACCCGAGGTAGGTCCGCAGACCATCTACTTCACCGAGGGTGTGCGCTACCAAGTGAAGAAAGAACTCAACCACACAGGCAAGTGGACGATTGAGGAAATCATCGCCCTTGCCAAGATGATTTTCACTGGTGAAGATGTGCCTAAGAACGTGATTGCCCTTGCTGGTAAGAACTACTTGGAGAACATTCAGTGCATCGACTACTCCAAGCACCCCGAAATTCAGATTACCACCAAGACCAACCCTGTGGGCTGGGTGGTTACGAACTTCCACACCGTGTTCGGAGACATCGAGTTCAAGCATGACCCGACCCTTGACCGCTTGAAGTGGAGCAACTCCGCATTCATCGTTGCGCCCGACCGCCTTGTACACTACCAGTATTCGGCAGAGCACTCGTCAAAAGACCGTGTGGAGGGTGAAGAGGCAACACGCGAGGCAATCCTCGTGTGGGACGCACTCGCGCTCAAAGGCTCATGCCACATGTGGATTAACGGTGAGGGCGACAACGAGAACAACACAGCCGTACAGATACACATGTGGGACAGCGCGGAAGCACCCGAAAGCCCTGTTGAGGGTGGCGTGTACTACCTGTTGCAGGACTGCCCCGGCATCAATGCCGATGCTATGAGCGGCCAGATGTGGCAGTACAAGAGCGCAGCATGGGTGGAGTACGCAGGTGAAGTGATGGCCACCGAGTAACCCGAAGATTTTTATAAACCAATCATCAACCAATAGAGGCGGATAGGTAGCAATGCCGTCCGCCTTTATTATTATAAATCAGACAACAAAAATGAAAAAGAAGAGAATAACCTACGGAGTGTACGGCTTGATGGAATACCAGACTATCATCAAGATAGGCAGAGCCACGCTTAAAGTATCGTTCACAGACGGCTCAATGACCGCCATCGGACAAAACCCTGCCAAGTACACAACAAGCGACTTCCTTGTGCAACGTGCCATAGAGAACAGCAGCGAGTTCAAGAAAGGGCGCATCACGATTGTGAACACCATTGAACTTGACGAGGAGGTGCGCATCGAGCGCAACCCTGCCAAGCCGAGCACACAGACACAGACCAAGGCAGAGGCAAAACCTGTGATACAGAACGTTGTCAAGGCAGAGGAAGTGCAGAATACAACTGACGAGCCGACCGAGGAGAACGATGCAGAGGACGACACACCTATGCCCGAAATAGACGATGAGCCTATTGAGGACGAGGCAAAGACCGAAGAAAAGGCAGAGAGTGAAACTGAGACCGAAGAGGACACCACAAGCGAGGAGACCGCAGCCGAAGACAATGCGGCAGACGGCAAGACCGAGGTGGAGTTCACTGACAACCAAGAGGCCAAGGACTACATCTTCAAGAACTTTGGCGTGAAGCCCGGCTCGATGCGCAACCGTGATGACATCAAGGCAGTGGGTGAGACCTACGGTGTGAAAATCACCTTTGTCAACGAGAAGTAACAAGCGACAGACGATATGGTGTACAAGATAGAAGTCGTGGAGCAAGATGTGCGCATCGCCATAGACGAGAACAAGACCAGCGAGCAGCTCATCAGCGATGAGGATATTGACACCTTGTCGTTGAACGAGATTATACGCTCTAAGATAGAGGAAGCCGTGCGCAGGGTGGAAACCACCGCGCCCACCTTTCTGTTGGAAGAGGGACACGAATTTGGCGATGCCGTGTATTGGGAGACCAACGGCAGCGGCTGGGTGCTGCTCCCCGATGATTTCATGCGGCTGATAGCATTCCGCATGAGCGACTGGGAGCGCACCTGCTACAACGCCATTTCCGTGGACGACCCACTGTACGACCTGCAATCGTCAAGGTACAAGGGCGTGAGGGGCAGCGTGCAGAAACCCGTGTGCGCTGTGGTGAACCGAGCCGAGGGCAAGGCGTTGGAGTTCTACTCGTGCGACAGCGAGGACGCATACGTCAAGCGAGCCACCTACCTGCCTTACCCCAAGATAGACGATGAGGACGGCATCGACATATCGGAGCGTTGTTACACAGCCGTAGTCTATACCACGGCAGCATTAGTATTAACCGCCTATGGCGCGAACGACCGTGCAGAGCAGTTGAACGCCTTGGCAAAATCAATAATGGAATGAGTTCAATACCAACAAAACAGATAGACGGAGATGTGGCCGTAGGCCGCAACGTCAGCATGGGCGGTTCGGGTACGGTGCGCGGCTCCATGACCGTAGGCCACAACCTGACCGTTGAGGGTTGGCTTGAAGCCAAGAACATCAAAGGTCCGAACAAAGGCCTGTTCAAGACCGCAGCGCAACTGCGCGAGGCATACCCCAATCCGCATGAGGGTTGGTGGGCGTTGGTGACCGTAGAGGGCAGCGCATCGTCAGACCACTTGGGGCAGCTCTTCGTGGCGGACGGTGGCACATGGGTGGCGCAGGTGGACAGCAGCGGCAATCCACTGCTGAAAGGCAACCCCACCGTGGACAGCACCGAGTATATGGAGGCCGTGGAGAACATGACAGCCGACCTCGAAGCAGTCAAAGTAGATGTGAACCAGAACAAGGAGGACATCAAGAGCCTACGCAGCACGCAGACCACCAACACCACAAGCATCAACAACCTCAACACACAGATGAGCACGGCACAGACCGACATCGCCAATCTGAAGAAAGGCGTGAGCGGAGTGCAGAGCGACCTCGACAAGTTCAAGGCGACCAAGGGCGAGGCAGACGGACTTGCACCGTTGGATGCAAACGGCCAAGTACCCTCGCAGTACCTGCCGGGATATGTGGACGATGTGCTGGAGTTCGGTGGCATTGTATCGGGCATTACCGCACAATACCTATCAATCAGCAAATCTTCAACGGACGAGAATTGTTCCGTGGTGTACAACAGCGACACCAACACTTTTGTGCTTTGCTACCGTGAAATGGTTGGTGGCGGTTTCTTAGGACAGGCAGTCTATTATAATAATTGGCTGGACGGAGACCTTTTTGGCGATGGCATGGCATTGGGACGCAAGCCCCACAGCGGCAAAATCTTCATGGACGTTAGCACCAACAAGACCTACCGTTGGAGCGGCACGACACTTGCCGTAATCGGTTCGGACTTGGCACTCGGCCACAGCGAGGGTACAGCATTCCCCGGTGATGAGGGAGCGGACTTGCAGGAACGGATGAACGAGGTGGAGAGCAAGGCAGATGTGAACCGTCAACTGATAGAAGAAAACTCAACGGAAACCCTGTATCGCAACACCATCAACGCCAATGACCTGTTGTCGTTGGGCGAGCGCGAGGTGTCGTTCTCCGTGGTGCTTGAGAAAATCTTCGACTTGCAGTACAAGGCACGCTACATGAAACCCGGCATTGTGCTGTCGTTCCTCTCGGAGACAGGCGTGCAAAACAAGCAGTGGACGAACTACGGCAAGAAAGCCGAAACCGACTGGAAAACCGAGGCCAACTGGACAGACTTCGGCTCGAACGGCAGTGCCATAGGCAACACGGTGAACGTGAACGACATCTGCGAGGACACCGAATACACCCTCTCGACCGCCATCAAGGCCGTGCAGGACAAAGAAAAGGAAAGCGGACTGACATACATGAAGAGCGGTGTTGTGCTGACCTACAAGACAGCAGACACGACAAGCAACGGCTCGCCAAAGTGGGAAGCCTACCAGTTCACTCGCACCGTGGACGACATCAACCCAGCCGACTTGAAACCGTGGGTGGAGTTCGGAGGAGGCGGCAACAATGCCGTGCCGACATCGGCCACCCCCGAAAAGGACGGCAAGGAAGCATTCTCCACTGGAGGCGCATACGCCAATATTCCCACCACACTGCATATCGACACAGAAACGCAGGGCGTGGTGAAACTGCAATTGCAGAATGCAGGGCAGGAAGCCGTGGGCGATGAGGTGCAGTTTGCCGTAGGCGGTGGAGGCGGAGACAGCACAGGCACGATAGTGAGCATACAATTCGAGCAGAGTCCGCTGTATGCCAAGGCTGGCGGCAGCGTGGTGATGCGTGCAGCCGTGCGAAGCGTTACCACACAAGGCAGCCAAGAACTGAGCAACATGATAGAAAAGGTGCTGCTCAAAGACCGCGACACCGGGCAGACCTTGGAAACATTCATGTTCAACAGAGCGTCATCGGCAAGCGGAGACACCTATGACTTCGAGATGGACGTGAGCAGCTACTTCGTAACCGCCACCACCAAGCGTTTCCAGCTCATAGCCTATGATGACGCAGGGAACACAGGCAGCAGAAACATCAACGTGAGCGGTGTGGACGTAACCATCAGCAGCGTGCAGACCCTCAACTACACGGCAAGCACCGCACTTGCCGCAGGAGGAGCCGCCAAGAGCATACCGATGTACAAGTTTGCCAACAACGCATCGGACAAGGGCATCAAGGTGGTAACCGAGATATACCTTAACGGAGAGTGGCAGACACTCGGCACAAGCACCGTGCTTGACACCTACTCGCACTCCATCACCATGGACCCGAAGAGCTGCTTGGGCGAGACGCTGACACACGGAGCGTACCCATTGCGCATACACGGAGAAGATGTAGGCTCTGGCGTGGTGGGCAACTATCTACACACAGCCGTCATGGTGGTGGAGAGCGGCAACAACACCCCGATAGTGGCCATGCGTTGGTACACCGAACAATTGCAAGGCAAGCGCAAACTCTATGAGAACATCGAGGTGGACTATGCCGTGTATGTGGCAAATACGGACGAGCCGCAAGCCGTGGTGTGGTATGACGGAGCGCAGGAAACCACCACCGTAGCCTACCGTGGGCAGACCAACACGTTCACCAAGCAAGTGCAGGAGAGCGTGCATGACGGAACGAAGAGCGTGTCGGTAAAGGTGATGTGCGGAGACGCCAGTTCGGAAACCGCCACATTCGTTGTCGATGGCTCGCTGGTGGATGTGGAGGAAGTAACCACCATGCGCGAGTTCAACATCACGATGGACTCACGCAGCAACGGAGAGACCGACAAGACCATCAAGGACGGAAACGTGGAAATCACCGTTGAGAACTGCAACTGGTCGAGCAACGGCTTTGTAAAGGACACCTACGGCACACCCACCTACGGAACGGAGAACGACAAGGGACGCATGGCACTGCGCATAGCAGAGGACATGAAAGCCGTGTGCTCGTTCAAGCCGTTCGCCAACACCAGCATCGAGCAGAACGGCATGGCACTGAGTTTCACCGTCAAGGTGAAGAACGTGGAAGACCGCACGGCACGCATCATAGACTGCTTGGGCGACAACCAACTCGGCTTTTATCTGACAGGCGAGAAACTCGTGTTCACCTGTGACGGAGCGACCGCAGCCGACCCCGACGACTTGGGAGCGCAGCAGACAGCCGTAGCCCTGTACGCCACCGACAAGGAGACACGCTTTGACATCGTGATAGAGCCAACGAGCATCGCCCCATACAGCGGCATCGGCTCCATCAAGATATACGTGAACGGAGACGAGGCAGGAGCGACCTACTACAACGCAGGAAAGTTCGCCCACAACGACATGCAGATGCTGTTTGACGGAACGAAAGCCGACCTCTACCTCTACCGCGCCATAGGCTGGGCGACCTACTACAACTACCGACAGGCATTCAACAACTACCTTGTGGGGCAGAAAGACACCACGGCCATGCTTGCCGAGTATGAGAAGAACCAAGTCATGGCCTCGCAGACCGCAGAGGGAACGACCAAGGACAGACCGACCCTGCAAGCGTGCATGAACGCAGGGCTGTGTTGCGTGACGCTGCTGAAGAACGCAGACACGCCCGACATCGAGCAGAGTTATCCCGGCTACCTCGACAAGCTGGACGGAGACAAGAAAACCAAGGCATACTATGACTGGGTAATCCGTTTTCCCGACAGGCCGTGGCAGGACTGCATTGTGTACAACGTGCCGACCGTGAACCAAGGCACGACCTCATCATTGCGCCCCATCAAGAACAAAAAGGGCAAGTTCAAGGGTTGCAGGATAGAGATGCTCCACACCGAGGAGGACTTCAAGGACAACCCGACAGCACTCGCCAAGTTCCAGATGGCGAAGAAGATGGCCGCGAAGAGCCAAATCCAAGTGATAGACGGAGGCTTGTGGGTAAAGACCCTCACCATCAAGGTGGACTATTCGGACAGCACAGGCGCGAACAACGGAGCGACCATGGAACTGATGAACAAGACACAGCGAGCCATGGGCGCGGACTACATGACCCCTGCACAGAACGCCTACAACGGAGAGGGAACGCTGAACACCAGCATCGACAGCGTGACGTGCGCCCTGTTCCGCACCGACCAGCAGAGCGTGGACGCTACAAACGAGACCTACGCCTACTTCCATGCCAAGGCCAACTTCAACGTGGACAAGGGCAACCCCTCGTTCTTCGGTTTTGAGGGCGTGAGCGGCTACAACAAGGACTGCTTGAACTACGGGGACTTCGTGGAACTCGTGGCCGAGAAAGACCAAGACCTCAACATCTTCAAGGTGCAGACCCTCGCCAAGAGCGATGAACTGATAGCCTCGAACATCTACATGCTGAGCGAGTACTGCGGAGACAAGCACATCTTCTTGGAGAATGACGGCACAGGCAGCATGGTGGAGACCGATGCCACAGCCGACCCTACGGAGATAGACAAGAGCCTTGCCGAGGTGCTTGCGGACGAGGTAAGCAACTATGACTGGGGAACGGTGTACCTGACCAACGACTACAAGTATGTGAAGTACAGCGGAGGCAAGTGGAAAGACACCACAGGCAAGATGCAGTATGACACGAGCACGAAGAAATGGGGCGTTACAGGCAGGGTGCTGAACCCTGTGGAGTGCTACGAATACTTGAAGTATGACTCGTTCTGTTGGCTGCAAGGCGTGAACAGCGTGGACGACCTCATGCGCATAGACGCATCGACAGGCGAACCCGTGTGGCTCGGCTACTACGAGAGCCGATACCCCGATGACGACGACTTGAACGACCTCTACGCCAAGGGAAAGAAAGTGCCGTACAACCTTTACAAATGGCTGCTGTGGACGCAGCAGTGCTCGCAAGACCTCACCGAGGCGGACGGAGACATCACCCTGCACGGCAAGACCGTGGCAGGAACAAAGGAGAACCGACTGAAGAAATTCTGCGAGGAACTCTACCAGTACGCCAACGTGCGCTCCACCGGGTGCTACATCGTGGGTACGGACTATGTGCTTGCCGTTGACCAGCGGTCGAAGAACATGATGATTTCGTTCTACCTCGACAGCAACGGACTGACACGCGCCTACTTCAACCACTGGTATGACGGAGACTGCTGCTGGCTTGCCGACAACGACTGCGGCATCACCGTGCCTTGGGACTTGGACAGCGTGACAGACCCCAAGCACTATTACCAAGGGTGGAACTCCGTGATGTTCAAGCAAGGCTACGCAGCCGACAAGTTCTGGCTTGAAGACGAGGGAAAGACCACCATTACCCTGCACGACATAGCGAGCGACATGCGCAGCGCGGAGGCGGACGGCATCAAGATATTCTCAGCAGACGGCTGCAAGAAACTCTGGATTACCGACCGCATAGCGAAATGGGCGAAGATAACCAGCTCGTTTGACGGAGAGCGCAAGTACATCGAGAACTCCAAGGCAGGTGCAAACTACTACTATGCCGTACACGGACTGCGGTACGAGGACTTGCCCGTGACGTTCGAGAAACGCTTTGCCTACCGTGACGGATACTATCAAGTGGGCGAGCTGTACACCAATCCGTTCAAGATGCGAGCCGTGGGTACGGACATCAGCATCAAGATAACGGCAGCGCAGGACGGTTTCTTCGGCTTGGGCGTGGACCGTGCGGACGCTTGCGTGGACAGCTGCTATCTGAAAGCCGGGGAAAGCTACACGCTGAAGAGCGGCATGACCGCAACAGGTGCGGGAACGATGCTCTACGTGTTCGGGGCGACACGCCTTGCAAGCCTCGACATCAGCGGCTGCACCCCGAAAGCCGAGGGTTGGGACATATCCAACTGCGAGATGCTGCAAGAACTGATACTTGGCGGAGCGGACTACACCCCCGAAGAGGGCAGCGGAGCAATCACGCAGCTCAACATGGGCAACAAAAGTTTCCTCAGACGCTTGGACGTGCGCAACACGAAGATAACAAGCATCATCGCCTCGTACTGCCCGAGACTGAAAGAAGTGCTGGCAAGCGGTTCGCAGTTGTCGAGCATCGACCTTGCGGAGACAGCACCGATTGAAACCCTTGAACTGCCAGCCACGATGACCACGCTCTACTTCAAGAACCTGCCCAAGCTGACCTATCCCGGCGGACTGACCATCGCAGGAATGGCCAACGTGAGGAAGATGTTCCTTGACGAGTGTCCGCACATCGACACCATGACCCTGCTGCGGCAGATAACCACGGCAGGACAGCTGAAGAGCGTGCGCATACCGGGCGTGAACGCCACGGCAAGCGTGGAGATGCTGCGCGGCATCATGCAGAGCGGAGCTGTGGGCATAGACGCAAACGGCAGCACCTACGATGAGACCGGGCAGTGCAGCGGCATCATAGGCCGATGGATACTGACGGAACTCGTGGAGGACAGCGAGGTGGCTGCATTGCAGAAATACTTCCCGAAACTGACCGTCATCAACTCGCAGTTCTCGGTGGTGAAGATAGACGACATCGTGAGCGGAGACTTCTGCGAAAGGTACAGCAACCCCGAAAATCAGACAGGCTCGGACTACGACAAGACCTTTGTGGCAAGCGGACACACGCTGAAGATATTGCAGGAGACCCACGCCTACAAGTGTACCTACAACTCCAAACTCAAACAGATGGAGGGCGTGCAGCTGAGCGACACCGACTTCAACTATCTTTCCACAGGCGAGAGTTTCGATGTGGGCGACAGCGCAGGAGAGGGCTTTGACATCTTCCACCACTTGCCCCACCACTGGTACAAGGGCGTGAACGACTACAAGGCACAGCAGAAGTACATCATCTACTCGACCACGGAGAACGAGCCTCTGTCCACCGTGAACAACAAACGCGAGGCCATGCTTTCGGCACTGCTCTATGCCGAGAACACAGGCGTGTATGCGGACGAGGCGGAAGTGGGCACGGTGATAGACGAGAATATCATCACCACCGCAGCCAACGTGAATGCCTACCGCATGGATGTGGAGGGCATGAAGCAGGTGAGATGGCCGGGACTGAACCACGCAAGGCTCGGAGCGGTGTTCACGGATGAGAACGGACAGATAGTAGGCAAGTTCAACATGATGGTGAGCCACACCTACTTTGACTTCTCGATAGGCAACTACGTGTTCTGCGATGTGCCGGGCGGAGCGAAGTGGATGTACTTCACCTCGTACCGCGATATTGAAGATTGCCTGTGCCTTGCCGTTGACAGCGAGCATGTAGAGGCCATAGAACCCGAATGGACGGAGCACACCGTTGGCGAGGACGACAGCCTCTTGGGAACGTACCCCATCACCATTGACGGACTGAAACGCCCGAGGAGCATATCGGGCGCGGTGCGCTCACGCAAGGGCGACAACACCTCGCAGACCTCGGCAGAATGGGCTTACGACACGGACGGCAACCCGACAGAGACACCGACCGGGACGATACACTACACGGCAAAGGACTTCCAAAACAGTGCGCACATGCGCGGAGAGGGCTACCAACTCCAAGACTACGAGCAGCACAAGGAAATCAGCAACCTGTGGTGGGCGACCCACGGCACGACCAACGAGCAGTCGGTAGTGGGCAATGGCGCACACGACAGCACGCTGAACAGCCGTGACAACATCGGTATGGCGGACACCTCGTATGTGGGCAACGCGATGAACTCCATCATGGGACTCAAGCACTATGTGGGCTGTGATAGTGAATGGATGGACTACATTGCAGGAAACGTGCAGAGTTACGAAACGTTCTACAAGAACCGCTGTGTGGAAACGAATGACGACCCCATAGACTACAAGTTCCACATCTACGACCCTGTGAAGAAAACCGAGCGTGTGGTGCAGAGTGTGAACTCTAACGGCAACTGCGTTGTGAGAGTGGTACATGGAGCGAAGTGCGACATCTTGCCGAGCAAGGTGCATCAGACCGACACGAGCAAGTACACCACCCACTATGCGGCAGGCTTGTGGTTTCCCGGCAACAGAGGCCGCTGTGTTCTGCGGTCTGGCTACAACTCGTTTGCGAGCAGCGGTCTCGCCCTTGCGTTCGCGAACGGCGCTTCCTCGTACTCGAGCGCGTACTACGGTGGGCGGCTGGCCTTCCGCGGCAAATTCGTAATCATCGGATAAGCGGCAAGCGTAGCCACGAAAAAAGCGTCAGAGGGAGAGCCGACGAAAGGAGGCTGCTCCCTCTCCCTGCTTTCTCGCGTAAGCGAGTTTTTTATGGGCGATGCAAAATATTTGCAAAAGTTGTAGGATATATCAACTTTAAGTATTACCTTTGCAGCATGGAACATAAAAGGACTATTATCCACTATGGAGATTACTTTCCGAACTTCTATGAGTCGTTGGAACTCGGAGCAAGACGCAAGGTAGCCTACGTTTTGGATTTGCTAAAGACGGAAGTCCGCCTAAGTGAAAAATTCGTCAAGTTCATCAAAGACGGATTGTTTGAGTTGAGAGCAGAATACAACAGCAATATCTATCGTGTATTCTTCATCTTTGACAATGGCAATATAGTGGTGCTGTTCAACGGCTTTCAGAAGAAAAGCCAAAAAACACCACCCGATGAGATAAAAAGAGCATTAAAATTAAAAGAGGAGTACATGTTATGGAAGCAAAGCAACAAATAGGAAGCGTGGATGCAATCCTCGACAGAGACTATGGTAAGGAGGGAACTCCCGAAAGAGAGGCATTCAGAAAGGAAGCATACGCCTACTGCGTAGGACAGGTTATCCTTGACGCAAGAAAGCAAGAGCACATGACCCAATCAGACCTTGCCAAGAAAGTGGGAACTGACAAGACCTATATATCACGCATAGAGAAAGGTGTGATAGAGCCGGGTGTCGGCATGTTCTTCCGCATCATTGATGCGCTTGGACTGAAAGTGGACATTGTGCGTCCGATTATGTAAGCAAAGGAACAAAAGGCAGAAAATCCCACGCGCCGCTGTGTTCTGCGGTCTGGCAACAACTCGAATGCGAACAGCGGTCTCGCCTATGCGAACGCGAACAACGCTTCCTCGAACTCGAACACGAACTACGGTGGGCGGCTGAAATTCTCTTGGTTAAAAATAATCGGAGGTCTCTGACGTGGCACGAGGATTGCCACAACCAAACTCCGAGGGATTAGAGCCTCGGCAACAGCATATAAATATGGAAAGCCGGAACACGACATTAACCACATGTGGGGAGTGCGCAAGTATCTCCCCACAGGACAGGAAGGCTGTCAATACATTGGAAGAACTATTGGGACAGGTGGAAGAAAAGACTTCTGCCTGTTTTGTTACATATCCCCTAACGAACCTCATACCCGAAATCGTAGCGGACGAAAACATGGAACGCTCGTTCAAGCGCGTCATGTCGAACCTGCACAATGCAGACACACGCAACGGTTTGAGGTGGAGAGAGAAGATAGTGATAGACGGAGTGGAATGCACGCCACGCATGGTGCGCTACATGAAACGCAAGGCGGACATCATCGCCATGCTGAAAAAGCAGATAGCAGGCGGCACATTCCGCATCAAGCACCTCAAATCGTTTGAAACGGCAGACGGCCCGAAGATAAGAACCGTGCAAGCACCGTCCGTCATAGAGCGTGTGGGCAGCAACGCCATCATGGAGATTGTGGAAAAACACCTTGCTCCCATACTGATAGAGAACACCGCAGCCTCGATAGAGGGAAGAGGACCGCACGGCCTGTATCACAAGATGCAGGAGGCAAGGCGGAGCAACGAGAAACTCATATACTACTATCAGAGCGACTACAAAGGCTACTATGACCACATACTGCACGACCGACTTATAGGAATAATCAAACGCTACATTGCCGACCCCGTGCTGCTGCCCATACTCATAGACTTCGTAAAGGCACTGCACCCGAATGACAATGTAGGCATCAGCAAGGGACTACGCTCCTCGCAGTTCTTCGGCAACCTGTACCACAACGACATAGACCACAAGATGGAAGAAGTGTGCGGAAAAGACCGCTACTTCAGATTTTGTGATGACATATACATATTGGGCGAGGACAAGAAAACGCTGTGGAAATGCAGAAACAGACTGCATGAAGAAAGCGCACCCTACAACTTGATAATAAAGCCGAGTGAGAAAGTTGCACCCCTCAGTGCAGGAATGGACGCACTCGGCTTTGTTGACTACGGAGACCACTCCCTGCTGAGAAAGCGCACCAAGGTGAACGCGGCACGAAAACTCGCCAAGATAAAGTCACGCAAGAGGCGGCAACAGATAATAGGGTCATTCAAGGGAATGGCTTGCCACGCAGATTGTAAACATCTATATTATACACTAACAGGTAAACACATGAAGAAGTTTTCAGAAATGGGCGTAACCTATACACCTGCTGACGGCAAGAAACGCTTTCCCGGCAAGGTGACACGCCTCGGTGACATCGTGAACATACCGATAGAAATTCACGACTTTGAGACAGGCATAGACACGAAAGAGGGCGAAGACCGCTACTTGGTGTCGTTCCGCAACCCTGCCAACTCGGAATGGGGCAAGTTCTTCACTGCCTCATTGGAGATGAAAGGCATACTCGACCAGATAAGCGACATAGAGGACGGCTTTCCATTCGAGACCGTCATCAAGTGCGAGGTGTTTGACGGCAGCAAGAGAAAGTACAACTTCACTTGATGACGGCTCACTAAAGATAAAAGGCGATGTGCCGTGTGTGGGTGTATCTTTGCACCGTAACAAATTCAAAACGACATGGAGAAGATATACGGCACAACTCAACGGCAGGACGGACTGCAACGCATAGGCAAAAACAAGTGGCTGCTCTACTTCGGCTATTACAAGACCGATGGCGGCAACTATGAATACCGCCACACGTTCAGCCGCAAGCCCACGATGGACGAGATAAAGCAGCTTGTCAGAGACACGATAGACGCGGAGACACGCGACAAGATAGTGAACCGCTTTGAGTATGACGGCATCAAGGTGTGGCTGTCTGACGAGAAGCAGCGCAACTACGCCTCGTTGGAGAACAACGAGAGCATCGCCTATCCGCTCACGCTGAAACTAAACGAGGAGGCGGACGCAACGCCAGTGTATTACACTTTTGAGACAAGGGAGGACTTCATCAAGTTCAGCAAGGAGGCATCAGCCTACATACTCAACACCATCATGGACGGTTGGAAAGAGAAAGACAACATAGACTGGAGCGTGTTTGACATCCAGTAAGACGAGCATAACCCATACAGAGGGACGCAGGAGCAATTCTTGCGTCCCTTTTTTCGTGTGCCACAACAGATAAAAGGGAAAGAGCCATGCCTGTAAGTAAATTTGCGGTGAACCAAATTCTTATTGACATGAAGAAGATTATCAAATGGCTCGGAACGAGCAACCGATACAAGCACCTTGTGGGCGGTGTGGTGATAGGACTTGGAGCGAACAGCACCTATTGCGCAGCGTATGCAGGAGTGGGCGTAGCCGCAGCCTTGGAACTCAAGGACGAGTTGTGGGGCGGCAAGTGGGACTGGATAGACTTCGGCTGCACGGTGGCAGGAGTAGTTGTAGGACGCTTAATAAGATGGGCAGTATGGCAGTAGTATTCAAACTTTGGAAGTTCGCGGCAATGGCCGTGGGCGGCATGGTGGGCTGGATGGTGGCGGAGTTCAGACCGACATTCCCACTGATAGCGGTAGCCATCATCTTTATATTGTATGACGCTTACACCGCTTTCAAACTCGACAAGCGCGTACATGCAGCCTACCCCGAAAAGACGGACAGGAAGAAAGCCAAGTTTACCTCGTTCGCCTTTGGCAAGGTGGTGAAGCAGACCATACCCAAGCGGTTGTGGCTGATAGTGCTGGCATACTTGGCAGAGCACTGGGTGTTCATACACATGCAAGTGCCACTCTCGTACATACTGACAGGCGTGATATGCTTTGAACAGGCATGGTCGATACTGGAGAACGAGAGCAGCTGCCGCCCGGAGGCAGAGCACCGCTTTTGGAAAGCGTTGCAGCAAATCATGGTTGACAAGACCGCAAGACACTTTGACGTGAACCTCGACAAACTAAAAGAAGAAAAAGATGATAGTGTTGATTGACAACGGCCACGGTGAGAACACACCGGGCAAGTGCAGCCCCGACAAACGGCTGCGCGAATACAAGAAAGCGAGAGAGATAGCACGCAGACTGGTGAACATCCTGTTGAGCAATGGTGTGGAGGCACATGTGCTTGTACCCGAAGAAACAGACGTGTCGCTTGCCGAGCGGTGCAAGCGAGCCAACAAGTACTGCGACAAGTACGGAGCGAAGAACGTGCTCCTCGTATCGATACACCACAATGCCGCAGGAGCGGACGGACAATGGAAGAGCGCGGGAGGCTGGTGCGTATATACCTCGCCCGGTCAGACCAATGCCGACCTGCTCGCCACCGACCTGTGGAACGCAGCCGGGGAATGCTTGAAAGACTACATCAACGGCTTTGACGCGCACAAGGCCAAGGGCGACTACGACAGCAAGCAGAAACCCATGCGTGCCGACTGGAGCGACAAAGACCCCGACTATGAGGCGAGGTTCTACATACTGCTGCATACCAAGTGCGCAGCCGTGCTGACGGAGAACCTCTTCCAAGACAACAAGGCAGACGTGGAATACCTGCTGAGCGAGGAGGGAACGAGAGCGATTGTGCAGCTGCACTACAAAGGCATTACGGACTACATCAAACACATGAAAGCATGAAACACGCATTGAGCTTTATAGGAGGCGTACTGCTTACGCTCCTGTTTGTGGCACTGCTCTATCCCGAACCCAAGGCAGGGAACGGCCACAACATCGTGATCCAAACCGACACCATCATAAAGCGCGACACGATTAAGGACGTGCCGGGAGAGCCGAAGTACACCAACGAGCAGCCAGTCGGAACTGCCGAGGTGAGAGTGCCAACGGACTGCATCAAGATTGGGAATGCAGCCCAGCCACCCATCAGAGCCGACACTGACACGGCAAAGGGATACGCCAAGGGCATTGCCGCAAACGGTCAGGACAGCGCAACCATAGAGTTGCCCATCATGCAGAGCGTGTATGAGAGCACGGATTACAAGGCATACGTCAGTGGCGTACACGCACGGCTCGACAGCATCTTTGTATATCCGCTGCATGAGGTGGTAACCATTAAGGAGAAACAGCCCCCTAAGCGTTGGCACATCGGTGTGACGACAGGCTACGGCATAGGCACAAAAGGATTGCAGCCGTATGTGGGCATAGGACTAACGTATTCACTAATCTCATTCTGATGGAAACGATAACCATACAAGTATTCAAGGACGATGTGTATGAGGAAGTGGCGAAAGCCACGGACTACACAGGCGCGAAACTCATTGACGGAGACGAGAAAGCGCGAGACCGCATACTTGCCACTGACAACGAACTGAGCGACCTTGGCAGATTTTGGGAAGAGTCGGTGCTTGCCACCAACGAACGGCTGAAAGAGATGCTTGTGTCGGGAACGACAAAGCAGGTGATTGTGGTGGATACATTGGAGAGTGCGAAAGACGCAACGCCACAGATACAACTGCCCCTTGACCCTATTGTCCCCATAGGCAAGACAAAGACCGCTTATGTGGCGGTGCTGGAAGTGAGCAAGTCATTCGACAAGGAACTGACAGCCAACGTGCAGTCAGCCCTGCGCAACTTCTTCATCACATCAATCATCGGCCAGTGGTTCAAGTTTGCCAACAAGGGCGAGGCCACCGACTACTTCAACCAAGCAGGAGAAATGATGGACGGAGCGGAACGACTGCTGTACAGCAGGAAGAAACCGACACGTCCGAGTGACTAACAAACTAAAAGAAACGATTTATGTCAGAAACATTAGGCGCAAAGAAAGAGGTTACGGCAACCATCAAGATAGACTGGCTGCTGTACGACATCATGAACGAGACCTTTCTTCGTGGTCGCACGATACAGAACAAGGAGAACCACAAGGAAGTGGCCAGCATGTTTGCCTCGGAGGACGAGGAGAACCGCGAGAAGATACTGCGCAGCATCAAAAAAGGCTTTGCCGAGGTAAAGACCGAACTTGCCGAATACCTTGACGAGGACGGCACGACCACCGACAACAGCCACTATGACGGCAGCGATGACCTGTCGCTGAAACTCCAGATGCCGAGCAACTTCAACGAGGCCGCAACGACAGGCGTAGGCGAAGCCATACACGACTATCTGAAGAACACCGCCATTGCGGAGTGGTACATGGTAACTAACAAGGCAGACGCGGAGCAGTATGTGGCACTGGCGCAGAAGAGCCTCGTGAGCATACAGCAAGCCGTGAGCAAGCGGAGCCGCCCGAAACGTCCAACGGACTAAAGC
>CAVKZC010000035.1:0-20425 GCA_963660455.1 Sphaerochaetaceae bacterium
GTAATATAGCAGGCAAAAACTTATAAAAGTTGGGTACAACAAATTGGACAGCCTATTATAGAATTTTCTAACCGTATAGCTCGAATCTTTTTCCTAACCACGTATATAAAAGTATCAATGTCACGAAATCTTGCATGGTATAATGTTAATAAAAACAAAAAACGAGAAACCAGGATTGTTATCCTTTGTTTCTCGCTTATGTCGGGATTACTGGACTCGAACCAGCGACCTCGCGCCCCCCAGACGTGTGCGCTACCAACTGCGCCAAATCCCGATTGCTCTCTTTTCAGATTGCGAGTGCAAAGGTACAACATTATTTTGAATCAAACAAATAATTCTTCACTTTTTTCTTCGCAAGTATTGATAAAAAGCCATAAAGAACGTTTTCTTCCCTTTTTTGACCCGCTTAGGTGCATTGGCGAGGCACATGGATGCGATGTGGGGGGCGTTTCCTGAGATTAACGCTTCTTGCCCTTGAACAAGAATGTAAGAAGAAAGCCAACGAGAAAGATGCACGTCGTCCCCAGTATGATGGCCAGATATTCGTGCAGGTGAATGCCGGGGAGTCCGAGCGGTTGGGCGAGTGATATCCATCCGATGACGGCGATGCCCGCCAGGGTGCCTACTATGGCGTGGCTCTTCTTGGCTCTCGGCACAAGGTAACCCAAAAGGAACAGGCCCAGCATGCCACCGCTGAAGATGCTCGAGAGGGTCCACCACGCATCGATAATGCTTTCTATCTGCAGCATGGCGAGCGCCACGGTGATGCCGAGGATACCCACCAGGACGCTCATGGCTTGCAATATGCGAAGGGGGTGGCGTCGTGCCGAGCGAGCGGCAAAGCGCGTGAAATAGTCGTGCAACAGGATGGTACTCGAACTTGTGATGCTTGTCGCCACCGTACTCATGCCGGCAGCAAAGATGGAGGCTATGAGCAGGCCGCGCACGCCTACGGGTAGTCCGTTGACGATGAAATAGGGGAATACATAGTCGGGTTTTGCGGCAATGTCGGCAGGAAGCAGACTGGGGTGGACGGCATAATAGGAATAAAGGGCTGTGCCTATGAGGAAGAATATAGCCGAGACGGGCATGAAGAGGTATCCGCCGAAGAGGGCCGAGAACCTTGCGGCGCGGTCGTCTTTGGCCGTGTGGTAACGCTGCACGTAGTTTTGGTCGATGCCGTAGTTCTGCAGGTTGATGAATATGCCGTATACCAGGCATACCCAGAAGGTGCTGGAGGTTAGGTCGCAATCAAACGAACCGAAGGAGAACTTGTTGCCCTCGGGAGCATGTATCGCGATGTCGAGCGACTGCATGATGCCGCCGGGCACGGAGAACCAAAGTATGACGAGACACATCAGAGCCCCGGCGACGAGTATGACCCCCTGTATGGCATCGGTCCATATCACGGCCTTGATGCCGCCCAGCATCGAGTAGAGGATGATGGCAAGGCTCGTGACAACGATGACGGTATGGATGTCCCATCCCATGAGGATGTACATGGGCACCGCCAGCAGATAGAGTATGCTGCCCATGCGCGCTATCTGTGTGAGGAGGTAGCAGGCGGAGGCGTAGAGCCTCGCCCATGTACCGAACTTCTCTTCCAGGAAGCTATAGGCCGAGATGTTGCCGTTGGTACGGTAGAAGGGTACGAAGAACCTTGCCGCCACGTACGACGCTATGGGGATGGAGAGCGAGAAGACAAAGGCGTTCCAGTTGCCGGCAAACGCCTTGCCTGGGTAGCCGATGTAGCTGATGCTGCTCACATACGTGGCAAAGATGGACATGCCCACCAACCATCCCGGCAGACTCTTTCCCGCCGATGTAAATGCCTCGGGGGTGTTGTCTTTCCTGAAGAAAGAACACCCGAAGAGCACTACACCGAGCGTGAATGCCAAAAATACGACGAAGTCTATGGTGTGCATGGATTTTGGTGGCGTAGATAATAAGGTTAGCCTATAGGTCGAGGACGAGTTCTACGGGGCAATGGTCGCTGCCCATCACCTCGGTATGGATGCTGGCTGAGGAAATCTTCTCTTTCAGACGCTCTGACACGAGGAAATAGTCGATGCGCCATCCGGCGTTCTTCTCCCTCGCCTTGAAGCGGTATGACCACCACGAGTATGTCACCTCGTCGGGATGAAGGAAACGGAATGTGTCTACAAAACCGTTGCCCAGCAACGTGGTCATCTTCTCGCGCTCCTCGTCGGTAAACCCGGCATTGCGGCGGTTTGACTTCGGGTTCTTGATGTCTATCTCCTGGTGTGCCACGTTCATGTCCCCGCATACGACGACAGGCTTCTTGGCATCCAGTTCCTTGAGAAAATGCAGGAAGTCATCCTCCCACGTCATGCGGTAGTCCAGACGCTTCAGCTCGGTCTGGGAGTTGGGCGTATAGACCGTGACAAGGTAGAAGTCTTCGTACTCCAGGGTGATGATGCGCCCCTCGTGGTCGTGCTCTTCCACGCCCATGCCGTAGCTTACGCTTAGGGGCTTGTGCTTGGCATAGATGGCCGTACCGGAATAGCCCTTCTTCTCGGCATAGTTCCAGTAGCTCTCATAACCGTCAAACCGCAGGTCGAGCTGCCCCTCCTGCATCTTCGTTTCCTGAAGGCAGAAAAAGTCGGCATCGAGCGACCTGTACTGGTTCTCGAAGTCCTTGCCTACGCATGCACGCAGGCCGTTGACATTCCAGGATATAAATTTCAACATAGTATGGGTATGGTGCTAAGTGCTCAAATTCTCTTTGTCTCACCCCTCAGCAGACTCATGAACTCCTGGCGTGTGTTGAGCGAGTTGAACACACCGCTGTAGTCGCTGGTCGTCGTGATGCTGTTCTGCTTCTCCACGCCGCGCATCTGCATGCACATGTGCTTGGCCTCGAGCACCACCATTACGCCTTGTGGCTTCAGTGTCTCCTGTATGCAGTCCTTGATCTGCTGGGTAAGGCGTTCCTGCACCTGCAGCCTGTGGCTGTAGATGTCCACGACGCGGGCTATCTTGCTCAGGCCCGTTATCTTGCCGTTGGGGATATATGCTACGTGGGCCTTTCCGTAGAAAGGCAGCATGTGGTGTTCGCACATCGAGAAGAAATCGATGTCCTTCACGATGACCATCTGGTTGTATTTCTCCTCAAAAAGGGCATCCGTAAGAACCTTGTGCGGGTCTTGGCTGTAGCCGCGTGTAAGCACCTGCATGGCCTTTGCCACTCGCATCGGCGTCTTTTGCAACCCTTCGCGGTCGGGGTCTTCGCCAAGCAGTTTGATAACTTCTTTGTAGTGGAAAGCAAGGTCGTCAAGTCCCTCGCGGAATTCTGATTCTGGATTCATATCTTAATTTTGAACTGTTATTTTCCCCTTCACAAGGCATGCCTGCTTGTAGCCCATGGCACGTATCCTGGCCAGCATGACGTTGGCCTCGGAAAGCGAGCGGTAGTTGCCGATGCGGCATATCCATCGGGGAGAGTAGAAGTGGACATATACGGGCTGGTCGGGATAGCGCATCTTGATGGCGTTGCCTATCTGCTCTGCTTTCTGCCTGTCGGCACGTGAGTTGCCTCCGGCGTATGCCTGCACTCTGTATCCTGTAACCTTGTAGCTGCTGCGCATCACCTTCTTGCGCATGTCTACTGCGGGTGTCTCTGTTTCTTCTTTGTCTTTGGCTTCCGCCTCGTGGTGTTCAGTTGCCTTCTTGGCTGGGTCTATAGCCTGTTTCTTGTGTTGCTCCTCCTTGTGCTGGGGGGCGTTGCTGTTGTTGCCGGCCGTTGTCTTCCTGTTGTCGGCTGCAGCATTGTTTGCCACGGGCTTCTGTACCCCGGCGGTAGATTTTGGGGTGGTAGTGATGGTCGATGGCTTTTCGGGCTGTGCCTTGCCGTTGACCAATTCGTCTAACTCTTTGCTCTGGGTTACCTTGACAGTGCCCTGCCCGGCAGTGGTTTGCTGCAGGTGGTCTGTGTAATGTTGCGCGAAGGCAGGCATAAACATGCCCATGGCGGCAATACATGTGGTGACGAATTGTTTCATCATGTCGAAAAATATTTTTTTTTGTAGTGTATCTACGCATATTTATGAGATGAAGCCAAGGGAATCGTTTCCCGTATCCCCTTGGCTTCATGTGATACTTATGCGTGCCGTTTATTTGTTCCAGGCATCGATGATACCCTTGAAGTCAGCAGCCTTCAGGGAAGCGCCACCGATCAAGCCACCGTCGATGTCGGGCTTGGCGAAGAGCTCGGGAGCGTTGCTTGCCTTGCAGCTGCCACCATAGAGGATGGAAGTGTTGTCGGCAGCCTCTGCACCGTAAACCTCAGCCACGCAAGAACGGATGTAAGCGTGGATCTCCTCAGCCTGCTCTGCTGTAGCGGTCTTGCCTGTACCGATGGCCCAGATGGGCTCGTAGGCGATGATGATGTTCTTCCAAGCCTCTGCGTCGAGGTGGAACACAGAACCGGCAAGCTCTGCCTTTACTACCTCGTTCTGCTTGTTGGCCTCGCGCTGCTCAAGAGACTCGCCGATGCAGAAGATCACCTTCAGGCCGTTGGCCAAGGCCAACTCCACTTTCTCCTTCAGGATCTCTGGAGTCTCGTTGTAGTACTCGCGACGCTCAGAGTGCCCGAGAATAACGTACTCAGCACCTGTAGACTTCACCATCTCGGCAGAAACCTCACCGGTGTAGGCACCAGATGTGTGGTTGGCGCAGTTCTCTGCTGAGAGCTGGATGCAGCTGCCCTTGATTACCTCTGCTACGGAAGCCAAGTGGATGAAGGGTGTACCGATGATGACATCACAGTTAGGAGTCTTTACAACCTCTGTAAGCTCCTTTGCGAGAGCCACACCTTCCTGCAGGTTCTTGTTCATTTTCCAGTTGCCTGCTACGATTTTCTTTCTCATTTTGTTTTCTTTTTTGTTTAAAGTTGATATTAATTTGTTAGCTTTGTTCTTCTTCTTCAGCCACGACGACCAAGCCCACAGGCGGTCGGCTATCGTCAGCAACACGAGCGGCAATACGAACCACAGCACTATGGTCAACACCTTGCGCGGGATGCTGCTCTGCTGTATCTGCCCAGTCCCGCTCTTTTCCAGCGGTGCGGAGAGCTGCTCTTCGCCCGGCAGGTTGTTGTGGCTCCATTTCTGTATGATGGTGCCGTGGTGCAGCAATATCAGTCCGGGATTGCTGCGTATCATGGTTTTCAGGGTGGTGGCATCCGTCGTGTAGAACGGATATTCAGCCCCCGTCATGTCTTGCCATTTGGCTATGTCTTTTTCCGTGCTTGCCGTAAGACAGATGAAGCGGTAACCATAGTCCTTGGCATATTCGTATATCTGGTCTATCTGTCCGAAATTGCTGTCGTTGGCTTTGTCCAGCCGGGGCGCAATGAGCAGGAAGGTATAGCCCTTGTCGTCCAATACCTCGTCGGTGATGTCTTCGCCCGTTTTCCTGTCCTCTATGCTGAAGTCGTGTATGGGGGGTACGTAGCCTTCGCTGGTCTGCACCGTTTTCGAGTCGATGAAGGTCCAGGTGGAGTCGGGATAGTTGTCCAGCGTGAATTCCTTGCGCTGTCCGTTCTTCTCCAGAATGAAGGTGGTGTCAAACTCCGGTTGCTTGGCACCGGCAGGTATCTCCATTCCCTTCTTGATGTTGGCTCCTATGTGGTAAGGCCGGAAGTCGAAGAGCGGAAGGTCCCAGAGACTCCATGCGCTGAGGGCGACGGCAAAGAGGATGGTGTAGTTGATGACAATCCATTGTGTAGGCTTGGATATGAACCTTACCATCTTGTCGGGCCAACGCAGCAGAAGTAGTGCCATGCCCATCAGGACGATGTTCTTGGCGAAGGTCTGTGCGTTGGTGAGTACGATGGCGTCTCCAAAGCATCCGCAGTCCTTTACCGGATTGGCGATGACGATCCAGAGCGTTGTCAGGGTCATGATCGCCATGAAGAGCGTCACGAGTCTGGACACCAGATGGCGGCGTATGGCAAAGAGCAGGAAGATGCCCATGGCAAACTCTATGGAGGAGAGCACTACAGAGGCCAGGAGCGTAGCCCATTCCGGCAGGTAGCTTGCCACCCCAAGGGCTTCTGCATAATCGGCCAGCTTGTATTGCGTGCCCAACGGGTCTATGGCCTTCACGTATCCGGACACGATGAAGGTCAGTGCCATGAGCAGCCGTGCGATGTTTACCGCGGCCTTGGTAATGGTATGGGTTGTCTTGCCTGGCATTTTTTTTTGTTCTTTACTCCCTTTTACTTTTTTACCCTTTTACCTTTTTACTTTTTTACCTTTAATCGGTTTCTTCGCTCAACTTGATGGCTCCGAAGACCGAATAGTTGATGATGTCCATGTAGTTGGCATCTATGCCTTCCGATACGAGTGTGGCTCCCTGCAGGTTTTCTATCTCCTTGATGCGCTGTATCTTGGTGAGGATAAAGTCGGTATAGCTGCTTGTCCTCATCGAGCGCCATGCCTCGTCATAGTCGTGGTTCTTCCTTATCATCAGTTGCAGGGCGTCCTGTGCGTGCTTGTCGTAGAGGGCCATGGCTTCGTCGGGGGTCATGTCCACCTCGTCGGCAAAGCCGTTCTCCAGTTGGATAATACCCACAATGCCGTAGTTGATAAGGGCTATAAACTCGGGACGTATGCCTTCGCCCACAAGCGATTCCTTCTTTATTTCGAGGGAGCGTATGCGCTTGGCCTTGATGAAGAGTTGGTCGGTCAAGGAAGACGGACGGAGTATCCTCCATGATGCGCCATAGTCGTGAAGTTTCTTCTGGAACAATGTGCGGCACTCGGCCATCACTTTCTTGAACTGCTGCTCTGTCTGGGATAAATCGGTCATAACTCTCAATGGTTCGGTCTTTGTATTTTGACGGAAGGCGGTCGGGGAAAAGCCACCTTGAACGGTGCAAAATTAAACATTTATTGCGAAATAGCCAAATATTTATTTTGTAATTCGTGCTTTTTGCAGTAACTTTGCAGTCCCAAATTGTGAACGATGAGACAGTTATCCGATGCCGACTTGGCAAAATTGCTTGATAAAGACATTTTTCGTAAAATCTCAGAGGTGGCCGATGCCCTCCACTTGGAGTGCTATGTTGTCGGCGGCTATGTACGTGACCTTTTTCTCGAACGCCCTTCCAACGACATTGATGTCGTGGTGGTAGGTAGTGGCATACAGGTGGCCGACGGCCTGAAGAAGATGCTCGGCAAAAGGGCACACCTGTCCGTATTCCGCAATTTCGGTACCGCACAGGTGAAGTACAAGGACACCGAAGTTGAGTTTGTCGGGGCACGCAAGGAAAGCTATCAGCACGATTCGCGTAAGCCCATCGTGGAAGACGGCACACTGGAGGATGACCAGAACCGGCGCGACTTTACCATCAACGCCCTGGCCGTATGCCTTAACAAAGAACGGTTTGGCGAACTGGTAGATCCCTTCGACGGCATCTACGACCTGGAGGACGGAATCGTTGCCACGCCCTTGGATCCCGATGTCACGTTCTCTGACGACCCGTTGCGCATGATGCGGTGTGTGCGTTTTGCCACCCAACTCAATTTCCAGATAGAGCGTGAAACCTATGAGGCTCTTTCGCGGAATGCGGAAAGGCTGAAGATTATCAGCGGGGAGCGCATCGCCGATGAACTCAACAAGATTATGCTCTCCAAGCATCCCAGTACCGGTTTCTATTACCTCAAGGACACAGGGTTGCTCGAACTCGTCATGCCCGAACTCTGTGCACTGGACAAGGTGGAGACGCGCAACGGGCGTGCCCACAAAAACAACTATGACCACACGATGGAGGTGCTGGAGAATGTCTGCCGGCACTCGGACAACCTCTGGTTGCGCTGGGCGGCATTGCTGCATGATATAGGCAAACCCAAGAGCAAGCGTTGGGACAATGTGGCTGGGTGGACGTTCCATAACCACAATGCCATCGGTGCCAAGATGGTTGCTGCCATGTTCCGCCGCATGAAGTTGCCTATGGATGCCAAGATGAAGTATGTGCAGAAACTCGTAGACCTGCACATGCGCCCCATAGCCATTGCCGACGAGGTGGTGACCGACAGTGCTGTGCGCCGGTTGCTCAACGATGCGGGCGACGACATCGGCGATCTCATGACGCTTTGCGAGGCGGACATCACAAGCAAGAACCAGGTACGCAAACAGCAGTTTCTCGACAACTTCCGTATCGTGCGCGAGAAATTGGCCGACCTGCAGGAACGTGACTACAAACGTCTCTTGCAACCTTGCATCGACGGCAATGAAATCATGGAGATGTTCCATCTCGGTCCGTGCCGTGAAGTGGGTACGCTGAAGCAGACGCTCAAGGATGCTGTGCTCGATAACAAAGTGCCCAACGAGCGCGAACCCTTGATGAAATTGCTGGTGGAGAAAGCACACGAAATGAAGTTGGTTTGACACACCTTAACACGTTGTTAAGAAATATCCAAACGCAGAATAATTAATGTTAAAAGTATGGCGGGCATTTTATATGTTTGCCATATTATTTGTACTTTTGCACGCAAAACTGAAAAAGGTGTAAAAGTTTTCTTTCGCGTCAGTTCTTTGATTGCAGATAACAAGGTATGAAGCCCTCGTGTTGCGACATGACTATCATGTATGTGAAGCCATGTTGTGACATATATATAATAAGGTGTATATTATTAATTTAGAATAGGTATGAAAATAAAAAGCGTTTTGTTTGTTGCGGCTGTCATGGCTATTGCAACTTTGACATCATGTGGTGGAAGTAAGAAGGGCGGTCTGCCCAACTTCGGCGACGACGAGTTTGCCGTGAGCACCATCGGCACTACCAATGCCGCATTGGAGACCACTTATCCTGCCACCATCAAGGGTATTCAGGATGTGGAGGTGCGCCCCAAGGTTTCTGGTTTTATCACAAAGGTGTATGTGCATGAAGGTCAGACGGTATCTGCCGGTCAGACTCTGTTCACCATCGACAGCGAGACTTATGCAGCTGCCGTTCGTTCGGCTGCTGCAGCCGTGAATACTGCCAAGGCGCAGATGAACACCGCCAAGTTGACTTATCAGAACAACAAGAAGTTGTACGACAGCAAGATTATCGGTGAATATGAGCTTTCCACTGCTGCCAACAGCTATGCTACGGCCCAGGCTCAGGTGGCCCAGGCTGAGGCTTCGTTGGCTTCTGCCAAAGAGCAGTTGGCATGGTGCTGCGTGAAGAGTCCTGCCGCTGGTGTCATCGGTAGCCTTCCCTTCAAGGTAGGTGCCTTGGTAAGCGCATCGGGACAGGCATTGACCACCGTTTCCAACATCAGTACCATGGAGGTATTCTTCTCGCTTTCCGAGTCTCAGATTTTGAACATGAGCAAGACCAACGGCAGTGTGCAGGCAGCTATCGCCGCCTTCCCTGCAGTGAAGTTGCAGCTTGCAGACGGTACTATCTATAACCATCCAGGAAAGGTGGTGAAGATGAGCGGTGTCATCGACTCTTCTACGGGTGCCGTTTCTCTCATCGCCCATTTCTCCAACCCCGAGAAACTCTTGAAGAGCGGCGGTGCCGGTTCCATCGTTGTCCCCAACGACCAGAACGGAGCCATCGTAATCCCCCAGGAGGCTTGCTCACAGGTACAGGACAAGATCTTCGTTTATGCCGTGACCAAGGATAACAAGGTGAAGTATACCGAGATCAAGGTTAATCCACAGGACGACGGCAAGAACTACATCGTGACATCAGGTCTGAACGCTGGCGACCGTATCGTAGTGAAGGGCATCACCAAGTTGACCGACGGTCAGCAGATCAAGCCTATCACCGTGGAGCGTTACAACCAGAAGATAGCTGAGGCAGCCAAGTTGGCCGAGACTCAGGACAACGCACATGAGTTCGCCAATGCCATGAGCGGGAAGAAATAATTGATAATGTATAATTATAATGTATAAATGGCAATACTCGAATTATACATTATAAATTATGAATTGAAAATTAAAGAAATATGTCATTTTCAAACTTTATAAAGCGCCCGGTACTTTCGACGGTGATCTCCATCTTCTTCGTCTTGCTGGGTACCATCGGCTTGATATCGCTGCCTGTAGAGCAGTATCCGAATATCGCGCCGCCAACCATCTCGGTGTCTACCACCTATACTGGTGCCGATGCCCAGACGGTGCTTAACTCCGTCATCGCTCCCTTGGAGGAGAGTATCAACGGTGTGGAGAACATGACCTACATGACTTCTTCCGCATCCAACTCGGGTTATGCCAGCATCACCGTATACTTCAAGCAGGGGTCTGACCCTGATATGGCTGCCGTCAACGTGCAGAACCGTGTGTCGCAGGCGCAGGCTTTGCTTCCTGCCGAGGTTACCAAGGTGGGTGTCACAGTTACCAAGCGTCAGAGTTCCAACGTGATCATGTTCTCTCTGACTTCTGAGGACGGACGCTACGACGACCAGTTTGTTACCAACTATGCCCTCATTAACGTCATCCCCCAGTTGAAGCGTATCAATGGTGTGGGTGATGTGCAGAGCCCTTCCACCCGTAACTACTCCATGCGTATCTGGCTGAAGCCGGAGAAAATGAAGGAGTACGGATTGATTCCTTCCGACATCTCCAGTGCATTGGCCGAGCAGAACATCGAGGCTGCCCCGGGTAGCTTCGGTGAGAACACCGACATGCAGTATGAGTATACCTTGCGTTACAAGGGTCGTTTGAAGACTCCTACCGAGTATGAGAACATCCTCATCAAGAGCGATGACTCCGGTCAGACCCTTCGCCTCGGCGATGTGGCCAAGGTGGAACTGGGCGGTTTGCAGTACAACGTGAACTTGCTCAACAATGGTCAGCCTGCCGTGATGGGTATGGTGCAGCAGATTGCTGGCTCCAACGCTACCCAGATTGCAAGCGACGTAAAGAAAGAGTTGAAGGAACTGGAGAAAAACTTCCCTCCAGGACTTGAGTATACCATCGAGCAGGATATCACCGAGTTCTTGTTCGCCTCTATCGAGGAGGTTATCTTCACCTTGGTCATCACCCTCGTGCTGGTGTTCATCGTGGTGTATATCTTCTTGCAGGACTTCCGTTCTACGCTGATTCCTATGATTGCCGTGCCGGTGGCTTTGATCGGTGCGTTCTTCTTCCTGTGGATCTTCGGATTCTCCATCAACCTGCTTACGCTGTCCGCCCTCTTGCTGGCCATCGCCATCGTGGTGGATGATGCCATCGTGGTGGTGGAGGCTGTCCACGCCAAGCTCGACCAGGGTTACAAGAGTGCGCTCACCGCGTCAATCGATGCCATGAACGAAATCTCCAGCGCCATCATCTCCATCACGTTGGTGATGTCTGCCGTGTTCGTCCCTGTGTCGTTCATCGGCGGTACGTCTGGTTACTTCTATCGTGAGTTTGGTGTGACCATGGCTGTGTCCATCGTCATCTCTGCCCTCAACGCCTTGACCCTGTCTCCAGCCCTCTGCGCTATGCTCTTGAAGCCCCACGAGGAGGGACATGAGAAAAAGATGTCGTTCATCGACCGTTTCCATGCTGGGTTCAACTATCAGTTTGAGAAGATTACCAATAAATATAAAGGTGGTGTAAAGTGGGTCATCAACCACGGTGTCATCGCCGCAGGTGTCGTTGCCGCAGGTATCGTGGCGCTCGTCATCCTGATGGGAACCACCAAGACGGGTCTTGTGCCTGATGAGGATACCGGTACGTTGTTTGCTTGTGTGTCAACCGCTCCTGGTACATCCCAGCAGCGCACGGCCACTATCGTGAAGCAGATAGACAACATGCTTGCCAAGAACCCAGCCATCCAGCGTCGTGAGGCCATCATGGGTTATAGCTTCATCGGAGGTGCCGGTTCCAACCAGGGTACCATTATCATCAAGCTGAAGCCTTTTGAGGAGCGTCCGGGTGGATTCTTCCACCGCATCAAGATGGCTTGCACGGGAGGCGGCATCGAGTCGCTCTTCGTTAACCCGATGGAGTATACCTCCGTGCTGGGTATGATCTACAAGCAGACCGCTACCATCAAGGATGCCCAGGTGCTCGCCTTCGCTCCGCCTATGATCTCCGGTTTCTCCGCACAGAGCGGTATCACCATGACTATGCAGGACAAGACGGGTGGCGACCTGAACACCTTCTACAATAATGTGAAGAAGTTCTTGGCTGAGTTGAACAAGCGTCCTGAGATCCAGACCGCCCAGACTCAGTACAACCCTAACTATCCCCAGTACATGGTGGACGTGGATGTGTCCAAGACCAAGCAGGCCGGTATCTCTCCTTCCACGGTACTGACCGTGATGCAGGGTTACCTCGGTGGTCTCTATTCATCCAACTTCAATGCCTACGGTAAACTCTACCGCGTTATGATTCAGGCTGGCCCCGAGAGCCGTATGCGCCCTGATGACTTGAGTAAGATTTACGTGCGTTGTAGCGACGGAACGATGAGCCCCGTGAGCGAGTTCGTCAACTTGCGCAAGGTTTACGGTCCTTCCAACATCACCCGTTTCAACCTCTTTACCTCTATGGATGTATCTGTAGCTACCAACAGCGGCTACTCATCAGGTGACGGTATGAAGGCTATCGCTGAGGTGGCTAAGGAAACCTTGCCCGAGGGCTATGGCTACGAGTATTCTGGTCTGACCCGTTCGGAGGCTGAGTCAAGCAACTCCACCGGTCTGATCTTCGCACTCTGTATCGTGTTCGTGTATTTGATTCTGAGTGCCCAGTACGAGAGCTATATCTTGCCGTTGTCCGTAGTGTTGTCCATTCCGTTCGGTTTGGCTGGTGCGTTTATCTTCACCAATATCTTCGGTCACTCCAACGATATCTACATGCAGATCTCGCTCATCATGTTGATCGGTCTGTTGGCCAAGAACGCCATCCTTATCGTGCAGTTCGCCCTGGAGCGCCGCCGCACGGGTATGGCCATCAAGTACTCAGCCATTCTGGGTGCCGGAGCACGTCTCCGTCCTATCTTGATGACCTCTCTGGCCATGATCATCGGTCTGTTGCCGTTGATGTTCGCCTCTGGTGTGGGCAAGAACGGTAACCAGACGTTGGGTGCAGCTGCCGTGGGTGGTATGTTGATCGGTACACTCGTACAGCTCTTTGTTGTACCTGCCTTGTTCGCCGTGTTCCAGTGGCTGCAGGAGAAGATGACTCCGCTGAAGTTCGAGGACGACCTCAACGACGAGGCTATGGCCGAGTTGGAGCAGTACACCAGTGCCGCCCATCGCAAACAAAACAAATAATATCGTTGTAATGAAAAAGAATATCAATATCATCATATTGGGTCTTGCAGCGCTCTCCCTGAGCAGCTGCAAGACGCTCTACGGAAAGTATGAGCGTCCTGACGTGAATACCAAGGGCTTGGTGCGCGACTCTGCCTCCATCACCGACACGCTGGCTGTGAAGGACACCACCACCTTCGCCAATATCCCCTGGCGCAGTGTTTTTACTGATCCGCAGTTGCAGGGTTTGATAGAGAAGGGCTTGGCCAATAACGCCAACCTGCTTAATGCTGCCCTCAACGTACACATGGCCGAGGAACAACTGAAGTGTGCCAAGTTGGCGTTCATCCCCTCGATTGCGTTCTCTCCTCAGGGTACGCTTACTTCTTTCGACGGTGCCAAGACCACAAAGTCTTACTCGCTTCCTGTCAGCGCCAGTTGGAGTGTAGACCTCTTCGGCAACCTCCTCTCGCAAAAGCGCAGCGCCCAAATGGCTCTGCTGCAGATGAAAGACTATCAGGTATCCGTGCAGACCAACCTTATCGCCAACATCGCCAACATGTACTATACACTCCTGATGCTCGACAAGCAGGTGGAACTTGTTAATGACATGGAGGGATTGGTAAAGGATACATGGGAGACCATGAAGGTGCTGAAGGACACTAAGACTGGTTACCGTGCCACATCGGTACAGGCTGCCGAGTCCAGCTACTACTCTGTGCTGACCCAGAAGACCGACCTTTTGCGTCAGATCCGCGAGACAGAGAACTCGCTCAGTCTGCTTCTCGGCGAACAGGCTCACGCCATCGCCCGCGGTAAGCTGGAGAACCAGAGCCTTCCTGCCAACTTCTCTACGGGTGTAGGCATCCAGTTGCTCAACAACCGTGCCGACGTACATGCTGCCGAGATGAATCTCGCACAGTGTTTCTACGCAGTGGAGACAGCACGTAGCAAGTTCTATCCCTCTATCACCATCACGGGTACTGGAGCTTTCACCAACAATGGTGGTCTCGTAAACCCTGGCAAATGGTTACTTTCTGCAGTAGGTAGTCTGGTGCAGCCCATCTTCCAGAACGGACGTCTCATCGCCGGTCTGAGAGTGGCCAAGGATCAGTATCAGCAGGCTTTCAATACCTGGCAGAATACCGTTCTCCAGGCAGGTAGCGAGGTGAGCAACGCCCTCGTGCTCTATAATTCTTCCGACGAGAAGAGCCGCATCGAGGCCAAGCAGATTGCCGTTCTCAAGCAGAACGTAGACGACACCCGTGCCTTGATGGCCAGTGCCGGAAGCACCTACCTGGAGGTCATTACCGCCCAGACTTCGCTTCTCAATGTGGAGCTCTCGAAGGTGGCAGACGACTTCTACAAGATGCAGGCTGTGGTTAACCTCTACTATGCATTGGGTGGAGGAGCTAAGTAATATTAATATTCGGAGTTAAGGAATTAAAGGAGTTAAGGAGTTACGGCAAATGCTCTTCTTTCTCATAATTTCTTTTGGGTTCAAGGAGAAATGACTGACGTCTTAACTCCTTAACTCCGTAACTTCTTCAACTCCTAAAAACAGAAAAATTATGTCAAGTACAATAAGCCCAAAGGCTGAGGTATCTCCCAAAGCCAAAATAGGAGACAACTGCAAGATATACCCCTTCGTCTACATTGAGGACGATGTGGAAATAGGTGACAACTGCACCATCTATCCCTTCGTGAGCATCATGAACGGTACCCGTATGGGTAGCGGCAACAAGGTGTTCCAGGGTGCTGTGGTCGGTGCCCTACCGCAGGATTTCAATTTCCAGGGAGCCAACAGTTATGTTGTCATTGGCGACAACAATACCATCCGTGAGAATGTGGTCATCAACCGCGGTACATACGAAGGCGGCAAAACCGTGCTGGGCAACAAAAACTTCCTCATGGAGGGTGCCCATATCTCCCATGACACCGTTATCGGTGATGCCTGTGTGTTCGGTTACGGAACCAAGATTGCCGGTGACTGCGTGATAGGCAACGGTGTCATCTTCTCCACATCTGTGGTGGAGAATGCCAAGACCCGCGTGGGCGATTTGGCGATGGTACAGGCCGGTACCACCTTCAGCAAGGATATTCCACCTTACATAATAGCAGGCGGCAAGCCCGTGGCCTATGCTGGTCCCAATGCCCCCATCATGGAGGCTGCCGGGATAGGCGAGAAGGAGTGCAAGCACGTGGCCAATGCCTATCGCTTGGTGTTCCACGGACAGACATCTCTCTTCGATGCCATCAACCAGATAAAGGACCAGGTGCCCGACGGCACCGAAGTCCAGAACATCATCGAGTTCTTGAGCTCCACGGAGAAAGGCGTCATTACAAAAATGTAAGAACAACAGCTTATATGATAAAGGACTGGCTGCAAGGTCAGTCCTTTATTGTTGTTAATGGTAGTTAAACGTTCGTTTGTTTGCTCGTTTTTTTGTTACTTTGCACCGAAATTTGGTATATTGTACCCTTTTTGTACGAAAATGAGAAAGAAACATCGTAATACGGGCAATCGCAGAGGCTTGCAGGTGGTCACACTTTGCATCAGTACCGCTATGGTATTGGTGCTGCTGGGCTTTGTTGTCTTTTCGGTTCTGACTGGACGTAACCTTTCAGCATACGTCAAGCAGAACCTGGTGGTTTCCGTCATGTTGGAGCACGACATGACCAATCCGGAGGTGGCGCAGATGTGCAAGAAACTCAAGGCACGCCCTTATGTCCATCAACTTACTTATATTTCCAAGGCTCAGGCAGAGAAGGAAGCCACCAAGATGCTGGGTGTCAATCCCAGCGAGTTTGCCGGTGGCAATCCCTTTCAGCCTTCCATCGAGATAACGGCCAATGCCGACTATGCCAACAACGACTCCCTGCAATGGGTGGCCAAGGAACTGAAGGCATATCCGCGTGTTACGGAAGTATCTTATCAGCATGACCTTATAGAAGAGGTGAACCGTATGCTTGCCAAGATAAGTATCGGCTTGCTGGTGGTCGCTGTGCTGCTCACCTTCATCTCCTTCTCGCTCATCAACAATACGGTGCGGCTTGGCATTTATGCCAGAAGGTTCTCCATACACACCATGAAACTCGTGGGCGCGTCATGGGGATTCATACGTCGTCCGTTTGTATTCAAGGCTGTAGGCATCGGTGTACTTGCAGCTGTTGTGGCAGACGGTTTCCTGGGGGCATGCTTCTATGCACTTTATGTCAACGAGCCTGACGTACTTACCGTGATAGGTTGGCAGGAACTTGCTGCTACTGGTGTTGCCGTACTTCTCATGGGCATCATCATCACGGCGTTGTGTGCTTGTATTTCCGTCAATAAATTCCTGCGTATGAAAGCAGGAGAACTCTATAAGATTTAAATTTATAAATAGCAGTAATGGATAAAAGAAATTTGGCTTTCGACAAGATGAATTTCATCTTGCTTGCCGTAGGGATGGCCATCGTTATTGTCGGCTTTATCCTGATTAGCGGTGGCAGCTCCACCGAGAACACTTTTGATGCGGACATTTTCAGTGCCCGCCATGTAGTTGTGGGCCCCACTGTCACCCTTTTGGGCTTCCTTTCCATCATCTATGCGGTGATACGAAAACCGAAAGACGAATAATGTGAAGAGTGAAGAATGTAGGGTGAAGAATCTAGTGGCCTTTAATGGGTATCTAATCCTATCTTCTACTTTCTTTATTCCACATTCTGTATTCAATATCGACATTTTAACACTAAACATTATAAGATTAAGTGAATTGGTTTGAAGCATTGGTGTTGGGACTCTTGCAGGGTCTCACCGAATACCTTCCTGTAAGCAGCAGTGGCCATCTTGCCATCGGTTCTGCCATCTTCGGCATCAACGGAGAGGACAACTTGGCGTTCACCATCATGGTGCATGTTGCCACAGTATTGAGTACGCTGGTTATACTCTGGAAAGAGATTGACTGGATATTGAAGGGGCTCTTCAAGTTCCGTATGAACGAGGAGACGAAATATTTCATCAATATCGTCATCTCCATGATTCCCGTGGGCATCGTGGGCGTATTCTTCAAAGACATGGTCGAGGAAATCTTCGGTTCGGGACTGCTCATCGTGGGCATCATGCTCATCGTTACAGCCCTCCTCCTTACATTCTCTTATTTTGCCAAACCGCGCCAGCGGGAGAACATCAGTCCCTGGCATGCCTTTGTCATTGGTCTGGCACAGGCCGTTGCTGTATTGCCCGGCCTTTCACGCTCGGGTACAACCATCGCCACAGGACTTCTGCTTGGCAACAAGAAAGAGAAAATGGCACAGTTCTCCTTCCTCATGGTCATCCCTCCCATTTTGGGTGAGGCTCTGCTCGACTTGCTGAAAGGACTGAAGGGCGAGGAGGCGTTCGGCGGCATAGACACATTGCCTATGGTTGTGGGCTTCGTGGCTGCTTTCGTTTCCGGATGCTTGGCATGCAAGTGGATGATTAATATAGTGAAGAAGGGCAAGCTGGTTTACTTCGGCATCTATTGTGCCATAGCCGGTGCGGTGACGGTCATCTGCTCTTTCCTCTAAACACCTTTACCCATAGAGTACTTAACCCATAAAGCATATAGATGGATTTTGTAAAAGGAGAGATATTTGCTATCGACAAGCCCTACCGCATGTCAAGTTTCGGAGCACTTGCCCATATCCGCTATGTGCTTTCCAAACGCTTGCATAGAAAGGTGAAGATTGGCCATGCCGGTACGCTCGACCCTCTTGCTACGGGTGTGCTCGTGCTCTGCACCGGCAAGAAGACCAAAGAGATAGAGCAGTTGCAGACCCATACCAAAGAGTATGTAGCCACCTTACAGTTGGGGGCCACCACCCCCAGCTATGACATGGAGCACACGGTAAACCATACCTATCCTGTGGGGCACGTCACACGCCAGATGGTAGAAGAAGCTTTACTGCAGTTTGTGGGCGAGATACAGCAGGTGCCGCCCACCTATAGTGCCGTAAAGGTGAACGGTGACAGGGCGTATGCCTTGCGCCGTGCGGGCGAGGAGGTGACGCTCAAGCCCAAGACGGTAGTGATAGACTCCATCGAACTGACCGACTACTGTGACCGTACCAAGCAGTTGACGCTCCGTGTCGTTTGCGGCAAGGGGACATACATCCGTGCCCTTGCACGTGACCTTGGGCGCGCGCTTCAGACGGGTGCCTTCCTTACATCGCTCAGGCGAACACGCGTGGGCGACTTTAACGTCGGCAATACTGTCAGCTTTGAAAACTTTAACGATTGGCTCGACCAACAAGACATAGAAAATATTAACATATAAGAAAGGGGACAAACACGCATGAAACTGTCACAATTCAGCTTTAAGTTGCCTGAAGAGCAGGTGGCTCTTTATCCGCACAAGACCAAACGTATTGTCAAGACATCGACCGGCGAGGAACGTACGTTCGAGATAACGCGCCGTGACGAGTCTAGGTTGATGGTGCTGCACAAGAAGTCCGAAACCATAGACATGTTCCGCAAGGATGCTGATGGCAATCCCGTAAAGGGCGACTTTATCGAGTTCAAGGACATTGTCAATTACTTCGGTGAGGGCGATACGTTCGTGCTCAACGATACCAAGGTGTTCCCCGCGCGCCTTTACGGCACCAAGGAGAAGACCGATGCCAAGATAGAGGTGTTCCTCCTCCGTGAACTCAATGCCGAGATGCGCCTTTGGGATGTGCTCGTGGAGCCTGCCCGCAAGATACGTATCGGCAACAAACTCTTCTTCGATGAGGTAAACGAGATGGTGGCAGAAGTGATAGACAATACTACCAGCCGCGGGCGCACGCTGCGGTTCCTCTACGATGAAGACGGCAAGCACGATGTGTTTAAGCGTTCGCTGTTCGCCTTGGGCGAGGCTCCGTTGCCCCGCTACATCATCGACCGACGCGAGAATCCTCATGCCAATGCCGACGACATGGACGATTTCCAGTGTGTCTTTGCCGAGCATGAAGGGGCCGTTACGGCGCCAGCCACCGGTCTTCATTTCACACGTGAACTCATGAAACGTATGGAGATTATTGGCATTAACTCGGCTTTCGTAACGCTGCATTGCGGTCTCGGCAATTTCCACGAGATAGAGGTAGAAGACCTTACCAAACACAAGATGGACTCGGAACGGATGGTTATCGGCAAGGAGGCTTGCGACATCGTCAATGCAGCCAAGCGTTCCGGTCACCATGTATGTGCTGTCGGTACGAGTGTCGTCAAGGCTACCGAGTCGGCTGTGGGTACGGACGGTATGCTCAAGGAGTTTGATGGATGGACCAACAAGTTCATATTCCCTCCTTATGACTTTGGCCTTGCCGACAGCATGGTGGCCAACTTCTACCATCCCGAGTCTACGCTCATGATGAATACCGCTGCTTTTGGCGGATACGACCTTGTCATGGAGGCTTATCACAAGGCGCTTGACAACGGTTATATGTTTGGATGCTTCGGCGACTCGCTGCTCATCCTGGACGATTAATCAACAATCTATGCATCAAGTATACTTGAGCCTCGGGACAAACCTTGGAAACCGCAAGCGTAACATCCGTGAGGCGATAGAAAAAATAGAAGAGCTGGTTGGTGTCGTATTGCGCCAGTCAGCTCTTTACGAAACAAAGCCTTGGGGGTTTTCTACCCCCAACGACTTTATCAATGCCTGTTTGTTGGTAGAGACCGCCCTTGCTCCTCGCCAACTTTTGGAGGCGTTACAGGAGATAGAGAAGGAGATGGGCAGAACGATGAAGTCGGTAAATGGCGAATACCACGACCGCATCATCGACATCGATATCCTGCTCTACGATGACTTGAAGGTGAATGAGCCTGACCTCAAGATACCGCATCCTCTTATGGAGGAACGGGACTTTGTCATGGTTCCGCTGAAGGAAATACTTTGAGACGTGTTCTAAAAATTCCACGCATTGTTAATCTCTTCTTTAGACGGATTGCTCTTTGTGTCTTTTTGATTTTATCCGGCATCTTTTTCTTTCTCTTTCAGTCGTATAGCCCGCTATACTCCTTCAAGAAGAAAGAAAAATCTGCTCGGCTAAAATGCAAAAATCCATCAAAGGTAATTTTTAGAACCCGCCTGACATATTTTCCACATGAAAAGTTTCGACCTGTACGGTTGGAACATCACTGTCATTCCATGAAAGTTGTCCCCAGCACGCCCTGAAAGGGCAGAAGCACCTAGCCCAGGGCATCGCCCTGGGTT
>CAVKZC010000036.1:0-20424 GCA_963660455.1 Sphaerochaetaceae bacterium
TTTCCGACGGATTGCAAATCCGTCGGGACGTTACCCCTTTGAGGGGAGATGGGCGCTAACCAAGCCATTTAGCGAGACAAACTAAGCCATGGTTAGCAAGACTAAACAAGCCACTTAGGCCCGCTAACCATGGCACTTAGGCCCGCTAACCAAGCCACTTAGCGGTGCTAAACGAGACGCTTAGCACGATTACGAACAAAACTGCTTCATGTACTCGGCACACATCTCGGCACAACGCTCACCGTCGACACCAGCCGACACGATGCCCCCAGCATACCCTGCGCCCTCACCGCAAGGGAAGAGTCCCTGTATACGCACATGCTGCAGCGTGTCACGGTCGCGCACGATGCGCACAGGCGAAGACGTGCGGGTCTCCATGGCGATGAGTACTGCCTCGTTGGTAAGGAATCCGTGGGCATTCTTGCCGAAGGTCTTGAATCCCTCCTGCAGCCTTTTGGACACGAAGGGAGGCATCCAGAAATGTAGCGGACTGCTGATGAGCCCCGGTGCATAACTGCTCTTGGGCAGGTCGTAGCTCAGTCTGCCGTTCACAAAGTCGGCCATACGCTGTGCAGGAGCCGTCTGCTGCATGTTGCCCTGTTGCCAGCACATTTTTTCGACAATCTCCTGAAAGTACATCATTGTGAGCGAAGAGTGAGTAGTGAGGAGAGAAGTATTCTCTTGCCCCTTTGCTTCCATCTTTTCTACCATTTCTCTATGTTCCTTTACGAACGTCTCCACATCCTCAGGACGTGTTTCCACCACCATGCCCGAGTTGCTCCATGCCGTACCACGGTTGCTGGGACTCATGCCGTTCACTACAAGTTGTTGCGGGCCTGTGGCAGCAGGAATGACAAATCCACCGGGACACATACAGAAGCTGTATACGCCCCGCCCTTCCACCTGCGTTACAAAACTATACTCGGCAGCAGGCAGATACTTGCCGCGCCCCTGCTTGTTGTGATACTGTATCTGGTCGATGAGCATGGAGGGATGTTCGAGGCGCACCCCCACGGCGATGCCCTTGGGCTCCATCTCGATTTTGGACGAAGCAAGATAACGATACACGTCGCGCGCACTGTGTCCCGTGGCGAGAATAACCGGTCCGCGATAAGTCTCCTCCGCACCCGTAACAAGGTTAACGGCCTCCACCCCCACAATGCGGTCGGAAATCATGCCGTCTGCCTTCTCCATGACGAGCCTCGTCATGCGAGTCTGGAAATGAACCTCTCCCCCACACTTCAAGATGGTGTTGCGCATATTCTCTATGACCCTCGGCAACTTGTCCGTACCGATGTGCGGATGGGCGTCGGCCAGGATATTGGTATTTGCCCCATGCTGGCAGAAGACATTTAAGATTTTATCTACAGAACCTCGTTTCTTGCTGCGCGTATAGAGTTTGCCGTCACTGTATGCACCTGCTCCACCCTCTCCGAAGCAATAGTTGCTCTCGGGATCCACCTTCTGTGTCTTGGTGATGAGCGAAAGGTCCTTCTTACGTTCGTGCACGTCCTTGCCCCGTTCCAGCACAATGGGCCGGAAACCCAGTTCGATGAGCCTCAGCGAAGCGAAGAGACCGCCAGGGCCTTCGCCCACAACGATGACCTGCGGACGTGAGCAGACATCGGGATACTCGGTATGTACATACTGGTCGTCCTGCGGATACTCGTTGATGAACGCCCTCACCTTCAGATTGACAAAGATGGTGCGTTGGCGCGCATCAATGCTCCGTTTGAGCACACGCACCTGTTTGAGTGTCCTTACGTCCAAGCCTTTCTCGCGTGAGAGATACTGCTTGATGTTTTCCTCGCTGGCTGCCTGTTCGGGCAGTATTCTTATCTGATATTCCTGGATCATAGCTCCATTTCTTTCAACACCTCCAACGTATCGTGGCGGTACATGGTAAACTTGCCGTTCTCAAGCGTGGCAAAGGTAGGCGGATTACCCCCCTTGGGGAAAGTGATGCTGCCCGTATTGACGATGGCCCTGCCGTTGTCGTCGTGCGACAGTTCCCAGAGATGGGAATGTCCATAGATGATGGCATCGTAAGGTCCCTTGGGCATGTTCTCCTTATTATATATATGTCCATGTGTCAGGAGGTAGCGCTTGCCGCCATCCACCAGAAGGACATAGGTTTCCATGATGGGGAAGTCGAGCAGCATCTGGTCCACCTCCGCATCACAGTTGCCCCGCACGGCAACAATCTTGTCGGCCAGGGCGTTAAGCCGTTCCACTATTCCCTTGGGGTCGATGCCCTCGGGTATGCGGTTGCGCGGCCCGTAGTTGATGATGTCACCCATCAAGCAGATCATGTCACATTTTTCTGTCTCGAAGAAGTCGAGCACTTTTTCCAGGGCTGGCAAACAACCGTGGATATCAGAGAGCAATAGATATTTCATAGTTTTTCTTTATATTTTTTACGTTTTCCATGCCGTACATAACTATTCAGCGATAGTCCAACCTTGCTTGAGTGGTACGGCGAGGGCGCCGTACCTCCTAATGAATGCCTTTCCTGGCAAATATTGGTAACTGTAGGAGGTACAGCATGAGCGGCAGTGCAAAGATAAGGATAATTTCGCACCCAGCCCCACTTTTCCATACTTTTTCTTCGGCTTTCGCTTAGAAATTCATACCTTTACCGAAAATTTTCCGTTTCTTGTTGTCACAATCCGCCCCACACTGCGTATATAATGACAGAAGCCCTTCCGAACGGGAGTGCAAGCCGGCAATAAAAAGCAACAACAAGAACACTTCAAAACGATCAAGACAATGAAGAATATGACAATCAACAAGAGGAGCACAACCTTAGGCGCAAGCATCGTGGCACTGACCATCCTGGGAATGCTGTGCCCGTCGTGCTCAGCGAAGAACCAATCCGAGAGCGACGACGCGACAACAACCGTTACCAACAGCAACGTGACCATTACATCCACCGACGGCGAATGGACTTCGGCCAAGACTACCACGAAGACACTCGATCTGCCTTCGTTCCATGCCGTAAGCAACAACTTCAGCGTTGACATCACCTACACACAGGGCAACAAACAGAAAGTGGTGGCAGAGATACCCGACGAGATACTCGACAAGGTCATCATCACCGTAAAGGACGACATGCTGAACGTGAAGACCAAGAAGGGGTGCCAAATAAAGAACAGCGGGATAAAGCTGCGCATCACCGCCCCCACCATCAGCAGCCTGCACAACAACGGAGCCATGACGTTCCGCGCCACAAACTGGAGCGGCTCACCCGTCAGCATCGACAACAACGGAGCCTTCACGCTGCATGGCAGCATCAGCAACAAGCAGGAGGTGAAGATAGTGAACAACGGTTCGTTCAACTACAAGGACGGATCGCTGAAGTGCGGCAGCCTGCATATCTCCAACAACGGGGCAAGCACCGTCAGTGTGCCCATCACGTCCAGCGGTGACGTGAAGTTGAGCAACAACGGTAGCAGCAAGATCATAAGCACCATCAAGGCCAAGAGCTACAACGAGAGCTGCAATGGTGCCTCGAAGGCGGAACTGGACATCTATGCCGAGACTCTGAAGCTCGACATTGACGGTGCCGGAAAAGGCATGGTACACTTTGTGGGAAAGGAAGCCACCATACACGGTGACGGCAGCAGCAAACTGGACCTGAACGTAGACTGCAGCAAACTGTACGTTACGTCGGACGGCGTGTCGAAGATTACCGTAAAGGGAACTGCCGACGAGACAAAATTCCAGAACGACGGCGTCACCAAGGTAGATGCCTCCGGACTGAACAATCTGTAAAGGCTGTTTTTGTAACCCGTCTAAAACGAGAGAACTGACACACCATCCTCCAACCGCATGACAGTAGAAGACTTCGAACAAGAGGCAGCCACCCTGCGCATACCGCTCATGGCGGTGGCGCAACACTACCTGCACAGCCAGGAAGATGCCGAGGACACCGTACAGGATGTGCTCGTCAGGCTCTGGCGCATGGTGGAGGAGCTGCATCCCCCTATGGCGCCGCTTGCCAAGGTGCTGACGCGCAACCTTTGCGTGGACCGCATCCGCCGCCAGTCCCAAGCCACTGTGGTGGAGATGGACGGCGGGGGAAAGGGAAAGGTTCTGGGAGAAACCCTCTGCACAGAAACGCCACCGCCCGAACAGGATACCACGCTACGCCTGCAACAAGCCATGGAGCAGTTGACACCCAAGCAGCAACTCGTCGTGCGACTGCGCCACACGGAAGGGATGAGCACCGCCGACATGGCCAAGCTCACGGGTGACACCGAGGCAGCCCTGCGCCAGACACTGTGCCGCGCACGACAAGCCATGCGGAAATGGTATCTGCAACACCTGGGAGAATAAATACCGCAACAATACGGACATTCATAAAAAGTCAAGCAAGAAGAATATGAATACACTCGACGACATCAGACTCCTGTTAGGACGCTTCTTCGACGGCGACACCGCCGTAGAGGAAGAGCGCACGCTCTATGCTTTCTACGACAGCCATGCCGGTCTGCCAGCCGACATGGAGCAGTACCGCCCCCTCATAAGCGACCTTGCAGGAATGGACTTTGGAGAAACAGATTTGGATACCGCCGTAACATCTGCCACAGCGTCCGTCACAATCGAGAAAACAGAGCACGCAGTACTGACCGGCGTTCGCCACAAGTTGCTCGTCACCCTGTCGGGCATTGCCGCCTCGCTCCTGGTGTGCATCACAGTGTACTCCTTCCTGCAAAACCATCGCGAACGGCAACAGTTTGCCGCCATCTACGAGGGAAGCTACGTCATACAGGACGGCAAGCGCATAGACGACCTGTCGCTCATCAAGACAGACATTGAGCACGCCATCGGACAGGCCGAAAGCATAGAGACCCATATGAAGGAACAGAACTCTGCCATCGACGCTGCAGAGGAAGAAATACTGAAACATGCCTCGCCCGAACAGCGTGCACAACTGGAGGAGATGATGAAATAAAGCCGCAAAGCCCGGAAGCTATCGAAAGAAAGGAACTATATGAAAAGAATACTATTTATACTGACCGTCCTGCTGACGGTGACGCTCGCCACAAGGGCACAAAACCAGATAGACAATCTGGTGAACACGTTCTCTGCCGTGTCATCAAGCAAGTACACCTCTGCCGTGGAACGCAACCCGAAGACGCGTGCCATCGTCAAGGTGGTGAAGATGCTGCAGATGGAATATGCGAACGTGAACCCGCTGGTCAATGCGTTCCGCTCAGCCGCACAGGAGGGCAACTTCAGTGAACAGAAAGAGGGTACCGCCCTCATCATGACGCTCGGCGTGAGCACAGCCCGCCAAAACCGCATCTACATGCTGCGCATACCGGAATACTACGACCACTTCTGCCGCAACGGTGCAAACAAAACGGCTTGTTCCGTTACCGTCATCGTCAAGAACAAGTAAGGGCGCGCTGTTCAAATAATACGTAAAGACATCCTACACAACAAACGGGGGTGTGCCATCCATCGATGACACACCCCCGTTTGTTGTATTGCAATATTCTACTTGTCAAAAAAGCACAGACCACCCCACCCTTTCGTCTCCTGCGGATGGGCAAGAATGATAAACTCGCGCAAGAGGAGGTCGGGATGGAAGCCCGTCAGTTCGAAGAAAGGCTTGCAGCCCGTGTCACACTGGTAGACATTGCCCTGACGGAATGCACGCAACTGTGCGTAGCCCGGATACTCCGCCAAGAGATCAGCCGCCGTCAGCCTGTTGCCTCCATACCGCTTGAAAGCCCACACGTCAATGTCGTCGCCATGGTCTATCACCTGCTCCGGCCCCAGAGCCAGACTGCCGCTATGGGCATCGTCAGCCCAGGGATAGCGGGCATGTGCATCGTGCAGCAGGATGCCGATGGTGCTCTTGCCACCCGGCACATACCACACCCCCTGCGTCTTGCGTTCTGTCAGCACACTCCTGCCCTGCGGCATGGCAGCCGCCTTGCAGCACAGCGAGCGATAAGCCTTCTCCACCGCCCCGAAGAGCGAGTCGGCCTCAGCCTTGCGCCCGAAGAGCAGCGCATAAAACTTCATCCATTCGGCGCGTCCCAAGGGCGAGTATTCCATATAGTCGGCTGTCTCGACGATAGGGATCCCCATCTTGTCGAGTTTGCCGTAGCCACCACTGTTCTCGAAGGGAGAGATGAGCAGCGCCTCGGGACGCAGTTCGATGATGCGCTCGATGTCGGGCTGCATACCCGAACCGCAGTCCACGATGTCCTTACGGTTGTGCAGGTCGACTATGTTGACATACTGCATGTCGCAAACGCCCCGTATGGCGCGCTGCGTATGCAGGTCGTACATCAGTTGGCAATGGGGTGCGGTGAACACCACAATGTTCTCCACCGGTGTGCGCACGATGTCCAAGTGACGTCCACCGTTTCTCATCGCACCGAGTCTGCGTGCCGTCTCATCACCTTCCTTGCCCTTGGGCACCAGTTGGTAGCGGTGCAGCTCGGTGTCCTTCTGCCACGGGTTAGCCACCGTCACCTCTGTATAGTCGCCATAGTCTACGATGGTAAGCAGACGTGCATACTTCAGTGTTACGGTATCGCCGTCGGCCCCGCCATGCTCTCCCCTGCCTCCATGGCAGGAAGAGAGCACCAGGGCCATCAGCAGCACCAGGGCCACGGCCGGCGAAGCAATATTCCTGTAACTTTTCACAAGCCGTTCCTATATTACTTCACTACCACCTTGCGAGTAGTACCGTCGCTCATGCGAATGATGTTGATACCCTTCTGTGGTGCATAGATGCGCTTGCCGTCGGCAGAGAAGCGGGCAGTCTCGACAACATTAGCTGCATCGTTGACACCGGCGATATCTGTTGGTTCTACAATTTCGTAAGTAATTGTATAGCAACAACCTTGTGCCTCGTACTCTTTAACACCATTTATACTTGACAACTTAAACGTCAAGTCGCCAGAACCAGGAGTTTTAGATTCATCAAGCATGGTCATATTATATTCCAGCTCGCTCTGTTGTGGATATTGTGGATTTGCCAACTGATTTTTTACAGAAGAATACATGCCCGCTATGTTCACATATGCAATCTTCGTTTCACCAAGATAAGCCTCTACTTCCATGTCGCTATATAGGGTTTCACCAAGCGAGATATCAGCCACGATACTTTTTATGACTACATTCTTCGGCATGCCCTTTATCGTATAAGTTTCCGTTTCCCCGGCCTTCAGTTCGTTGTCCCCATCAAAGATTACAGAAGCACCCTCAGGAACATCTCCTTGCAAGCTCGTCCCATAGTCGAAATCATCATTATATGCATACATCACCTTTTCCGATGATTTTGCAGTGGCGCGGTTTGCTGTCAAGGTCTGGGCAGATGCACTCTCTGCAGAAAGGGGCATGCGCACCTTCACATCGTCATAGCAGAAATATGCTGGCTGTGAGAAGCCATAACCGTTGTCACTGGTTCCGATTACATTGAACTCAATGCGATTCACCTCACCCAATCTTCTTAAATCCCATCGTGTCCATTCCTTCACGAAAGACGAGCCTTTAGCCAAATCGAAGGTGCGGGTTGCCGAAATAGAACCATCTGCCTTATAGCCCGTGACCTGAATTCTCACGTAATCGCTATCTCCCAAAGCAGCCGTCAATCCGTTGCCGTTGGTAATGCAATTTACAAAGTAAGTAGTGTTGTTGATGTACAACTCCTCAATCAAGTGGTTCTGACCATCCTTGAATTCGATGGCTGGCAGATTGCTGGCAGAATATCCGCTGTTGTCCTTGTAACCATAGTGAACACAGAAGTTGTTGGAGCCGTTATGTCCGTGACCATTAGTACCGCTTCCTGTCTCGTCGGCCACATATACAGACAACTGGTGGTTATAGTCGCCATCTGAAAGGTTGCCATTCCAGTAGTTGGATACAGCATGGCCACCACCCCAATACATCTTGGTACCCCAGTTGGTAGGTAACTCTGAATAGAGATTGGTGTTGCCCTTATCGTACCAGCAATAGTTCACGCTGGTGGATGCATGAGCTGTGTCACCGTGATTCTCTCCATACAACAGTTCACCGCCATACTGTGGATTGTCGATGAGCGAAGACCATGAAGTTTGGCCCAGGTAGTTGGGTGCGTCCTGTGGATAATCGTTGTCCTCGAAGGTCAAGGTCTTTACCTCATAGGTCTTGCCTTCCTGTGCCTGTGCTGCGAAAGCGAACAAGCCTGCTACTAAAAGCGTAAAAATTTTCTTCATAATTTACCTTTATATAATTAAACTGATAAATATCCGTTTCTTATCTTTAACTTACTTGAAGATCATCTTCTTTCCGTTCTTGATGTAGATGCCCTTCTGTGGCGTTGCCACGCGACGGCCCATCAAGTCATAATAAGAATCGTCCTTGGCAGAGAAACTGCTGTTGGTCTTGACCACGGAGATGCTTGTTGGTGTACGGGGCGTGATAATGATAGGGTTATCATCATAGCCCTCCACTAAATGCAAGTCCTGAAAGCCCGCTATCTCGGTAGAAGTCTCACCCAGCCAACTGCAATACTGGAAGATGCCGCACACCACCTTGACGAAGTTAACCTCCTTCAGGTCTACGTGGTTGCCGTCCTCATCCACCGCCCAGTCAATGTCAAAGGTAGAATAGTCGTCTGTGTTGAGTGATGCATCCACGTATCCATAGGCTTCCTTGTCGTAACGATACTGCACCCAATAAGGAGCGTTGGCCGTACCATAATCGATGGCATTGTTGGGCAGCTTACCACCCTTGAAGGTGAGGGTTTCGCTATCCTCCCACAGCGGCCAGTAGGTTTGATTATGGAAAGAGTTCTTCATATGGTAGCCCGTGGAGTCGCGGCGCTCTCCGTTCTTGTCCGTCCATGTGGCCTCCCACTGGATGTAGTTATCGTAGGTAGACCACTTCTGCTTGTGTTCACCCGTCTCTGCCGTTGGCTTGTGGTAGGTGATGGAGAAATCGTGAATCTCAGAGGTATAATATTCCGAACCAGCCAACTCATACCATTGGCAAGTCTCCAAGTCATCGCCCACACCTACGTAGACGATGCCAGGCTCGAAGGAACCGCCAATGGTCTGGTTTCCATACACGGGGTCAGCATTAGCATAGAATCCGTTGCCCGTGATACGGAGGTCTGAGCCACGCTTGTTCTGCACGGGGTGGTCGAACTTTACGGTGATGTAACCGCCGTAGGTGCCAAGATGAATAAGCGATTTCCCTGAGTTCAAACTCTCGGTTGCCTTTTGGCACACCTCTTCATGGGTAGAGCCTTCCTCTGCCTTGGGCAGAGTATTCACAAACTGTCCTGGTGCTGGATGCAACTCCAGCACTTCAACGGTCTGTGTCTGTGCCGAAGCCGCTCCAACGGAGAGGCTCAGCAGCAACGTGATAAATGTTTTTGTCATATTTTTTGTTTGGTTACTTGCTATACACTGGCAATGCCAGGATGTGGGCTGGATTGATGTACACCTCCTGCGGTGCAAAGAGCGGTGTGCCGTCGGTCTTGTATCCATAGAGGTCGCCAGCAGAGGCATAACTTCCGGCATCGGTGAAATACACATTGCCCGTATAGGGCGACACATACAGTTCGTAAGGCGAGGTAATTTCCTTGATCTTCTGTGTGATGGCATCGCAATAGATGCCGTCCGTAACCTGCAGCGTGACAGGGTCGATGGTCTTGATGTAGTACACGTACTCACCTGTGTTATACGAGAACGCCGAGCCTACGGTGTAGAACAAGTTGCCGTCGGTAGTATTGTAGGTGCAGGGAAAGTCGAAGGTCGTAATCTTGTCGGTCTTGCAGTCCAGGATGATGGTCTTGGGACTTACCTCATAGTAGTCGCCGCACGAGTTGATACAGAGATACTGCCCTGCCTGCGACATCTCGCCATAGAGGTTGATACATCCCGTGTCGATGGTCTTGAGAGATTTCATGGTCTGCGCGTCCACCACCTGCACGGTAGTTTCATAGTCGTGCATCTCCGAGAAGGAGTAGCCGCCCGTGTTTGCCACATAGAGTTTGCCGTCGTAGAGGCGCACACCCTCCGGTTCCCACCCCACCTCGCAGGTAGCTATCACCTGCTTGGTAGCAGCGTCTATCTTGGCCACATAGCCCTTCTCGAAAGTCTCACTGCCGCACTTGTGGGCGTAGGAGGTAACGTAGAGGTAGCGGCCGTCGGAGCACATGCGGCGGTTGTTGGGCACGTTCTCCGTGGCCCCGCATGCGGTGCCGTCGGGATGGATGTACTGTATGATGTTCGACCAGTTCACGGCAATGGCTATGAGCGTGTCGTTCACCTGTATGATGTCATTGGGCGTGTCGCCCAGTTTAGTACCGTTTACTTTTCGAAACCATTTGTTGGTAAACTGCCCGGTCGCTCCATCATAGTAAGAGAGCTGTCCGTTGTCGCTCTGCCAGTTTCCCTCGTTACAGATGATGAGGTTCTCACCCAAGAGCACGGGGTCGATAACGGGAGCCTTGTCTTCTCCGTTGTCGTTCGTACAAGCGGCAAGACACAACATTATTAGCACGAATAGAGTGCTGTTGATTTTTTTCATTGCTTTCATTACTTTCTTTTTACTTGTGTGGCGTATGCCTTCTTTTTACTTTTTTACCTTTTTACTTTTTTGCCTTTAAAAGTTCCCTTTTAATGTCACTGCGAATCTCCTGCCCGGCATGGGCCATCGCTGAATCATCTCGTAACGCTCGTCGAAGAGGTCCTGGCACTCCACTTCCACCGTGTAGTGGCGCAAGAAACGGTAGCCTATCTTCAGGTCGGTACAGTTGTAGGCAGAGAGCGGGTCGTCGATGGCGTTCTCCGTTGTCCAGTAGCGCTTGTCCACAAACATGTGTGAGAGTGATGCCGTCCACCCCTTATATAATAAGGTATATACAGCCGTCAGCGACCATTCAGGCGAATAGGCTATGCGGTCGTTGTAAGCCTTCTCCTTCGGGTCGGTGCGGTTGCGGTCGTCCTGCCAGGTGGCGGTGAGCAGCAGCGAGTGATAGCGCCAATGTCCGTTCACGCTCACGTCCACGCCCATGCAGCGTGTGTAGCCGTAGTTGAGCATCGTCCACTGGTAAGAACCTTTCAGGGGGAGGCACACGATGCGGTCTTCTACCCTGTTGTAGTACCAGTCGGCCTGTACGCTGAAGTATGGCTTTCTTTGCGTCGCGCCATCTGCATCTCCTACAGCAGCCGGAGTGCCCAACGTATAGGTTACGCCCACGTCCAGTTGCTTGGTATATTCCGGCTTCAGGTTGCGGTTGCCCACCAACGTATAGTAGAGGTCGTTGAGCGTGGGCGCACGGAACACGGTCTTGTAGAAAGCTCTCATCATCCATCCGCCCAGGGTATAGGAGGTCAGCGCATTCCATGTCATCCTACGGAGGGGCTTGATCTTCCCCTGTGTATGGTCGGAGACGGAAGTGTAGAGTCCGCTCACGCTCGCCTTCAGTCCACGGTGTTGCCAGAAAGCAGAGAGCGATGTCTTGCTGTCCATGCGATACACGTAGTGGAAATTCTTCACGTCGCAGGTAAGGTCGCTCCAACGGAGGTCGCCCGATGCCGAGACACCGAAATCGTGCCACTGGTAAGCGAGCGCCAAGGCTCCGTAGAGGTCTTGCTGCCGGTACTGGTTGTTGGCATGCACCGAGATATTCTCGGGATAGTCGGAGCGGTAGTGCAGGAAGTCGTTGGCATACTTCACGATCGCTCTCATACCTAAGGAGTGCTTGCCCGTGAGGGGCAGCTGCGTGCGGTAAGAGAGCTGCGAGAAGAAGTTGCGGTCCCATTCGCGCCCCACGTCTGTGTAGGTATCGGAGAGCCTTCGCACGATGCCGCCCGGCAGTCCACGACGGGAGTTGAAGTAGTATGTATGCCACTCCATCCCCTTATAGAAGGCACATCCCTCCACACGAAACATCGTGATGTCGCCGTTGCGCCGTGTGCCTGTGGTGTCCTCATACTCCGTATGGTACCTGAAGGGATAGTTTCCCTCGCTATGGGTAAAGGCTGCATCGATGAAGCCCCAGTGGCGGAAGCTGTAGGTGGCGGCCACCTTGTGGGTACCGAACGAGCCCAACTGGTAGCTGGCCTGCAGCGAGGTGCTGTCGGGGCGGTGTGTCTTGAGGTACACCGTCGAAGCGGAGGCATACTCGGAGGCTGTCATCAGCAACTCGGTCTTGTTGGCATTGAACAGCGATACCGACTCGAGTGTGGTGAGCGAATACTTGCCTAGGTCGACGGTGCCGTTCTGCACATTGGTGATGCGAACGCCATCAAGATATACTCCCACGTGCTGGGAGCCGAGCGAACGCACATTGACGGTCTTCTGCCCGCCCAGTCCACCATAGTCCTTTATCTGCACGCCGGCCATATACTTCAGGGCATCGGCCACATTGCTGGACGGCAGATTTTGTATCTGCCCGTAGGATATGGTTTGGTGGGGGGTGACTTCGCGCATCGCCCTCACCACCACCTCGTCTATCGTATGGACGGAGTCGACGGGATGCTGTTGCCCACTCTCAGGAAATGGCATTTCCCGAGCAGACACTACACCACACACCGTCATGCACCACATGCACGACAGTATTCTTCTCTTTCTCATAAGTATCAATGTCTATCCTAAATATAATAGCATCTCACCATCACACAGCCCATCCCACGGGGCTGGATGGCATCATCGCCGCCATTGCTACAGCGAAGGAACTCCTTTCCCTCTTCGGCAGATGTCGGCAGACGGCAACGGCAGGTCTTCTGACTTACATCTCGTCTGCACCCTAAAGGCTTGTGCCACTCAAGAGGTTTTGCCCCTCAAAAGTTTTGCCCTTAAATATAATAAGGTGTGACCCGAAACAAGCAGTCTTCCCGAAAAATTGTCAGTGACCATGAGGCTTGTTCGCCCTCCCCCTATCAGACGGGGAGGATAGACGTTTACAGCAGCGGGACTGCTCGGGCTTCTCACCCGATTCCCTTTTAAACCCTACGCTATGACGCACACCTGAGGCGGTGTGGCAAGGCAGAGTACCAATTGCAAGTGCAAAGTTACGCATTTTTTTGACATTGCCGACTAATACTGCCCGATTTTTGCAATTTCGTCACCCTTTTGTTTGACAATCTGCGTTTTTCTTCCTAAATTTGCACGGAAATATAAACTAACGACTAAAACATGGCAACAGTTGACGACAAGAAGATCATCTTCTCGATGGTGGGAGTATCGAAGATCATCCCACAAAACCAGAAACAGATTCTGAAGAACATCTACCTATCGTTCTTCTACGGAGCAAAGATCGGCATCATCGGTCTGAACGGTGCGGGTAAGTCAACCCTGATGAAAATCATCGCCGGACTGGAACAGCCTACACAGGGCGAGGTGGTATGGAGCCCGGGCTACTCTGTGGGCTACCTGCCTCAGGACCCTCCACTCGACGAGCAGAAGACCGTGAAGGAGAACGTGATGGAGGGTGTACAGAAAGTATACGACGCCCTCGCCGAATATGAGGACATCAACAATAAGTTTGGCCTGGAAGAATACTACGGCGACCCCGACAAGATGGACAAGCTGATGCAGCGACAGGCCGAGGTGCAGGACATCATCGACGCCACCGATGCCTGGAACATCGACTCCAAACTGGAGCGTGCGATGGACGCACTGCATTGTCCGCCGGGCGACTGGCCTGTAACTAACCTCTCGGGCGGTGAGCGCCGCCGCGTGGCCCTCTGCCGCCTGCTCCTGCAGAAGCCCGACGTGTTGCTGCTCGACGAGCCTACCAACCACCTCGACGCCGAGAGCATCGACTGGCTGGAGCAGCACCTGCAGCAGTATGAGGGAACGGTCATCGCCGTTACCCACGACCGCTACTTCCTCGATGACGTGAGCGAGTGGATTCTCGAACTCGACCGTGGCGAGGGCATCCCTTGGAAGGGCAACTACTCTTCTTGGCTCGACCAGAAGACCAAACGCATGATACAGGAGGAGAAGACAGCCTCCAAGCGCCGCAAGACATTGGAACGAGAGCTGGAGTGGGTGCGCATGGTTCCAAAGGCTCGCCAGGCCAAGGGCAAGGCCCGTCTGAACAGTTACGAGCAGATGCTCAACCAGGAGCAGAAGGAGCGTGAGGAGAAACTCGAAATCTTCATCCCTAACGGTCCGCGTCTGGGCAACAAGGTGATAGAAGCACAACATGTGAAGAAGGCGTTCGGCGAGAAGGTCTTGTTCAATGACCTCAACTTCATGCTTCCTCCTAACGGCATCGTGGGCGTCATCGGTCCCAACGGAGCCGGCAAGACTACCCTCTTCCGCCTCATCATGGGCTTGGAACAGGCCGACGGTGGAACCTTTGAGGTGGGCGAAACCGTGAAACTCGCCTATGTAGACCAGCAACACAAGGACATCGACCCCAAGAAGACGGTCTATGAGGTCATCTCGCAGGGCAACGAGACCCTTCGTATGGGTGGCCGCGACGTGAACGCCCGCGCCTACATCTCACGCTTCAATTTCTCTGGCACCGACCAGAGCAAGCTCTGCAGCGTGCTCTCTGGCGGTGAGCGCAACCGCCTGCAACTGGCCCTCGCCCTGAAGCAGGAAGGCAACGTGCTGCTCCTCGACGAACCTACCAACGACATCGACGTGAACACGCTCCGCGCACTGGAGGAAGGCTTGGAGGCCTTCGCCGGTTGTGCCGTAGTGATCAGTCACGACCGATGGTTCCTCGACCGTATCTGTACCCACATCCTTGCCTTCGAGGGCAATGGCGAGGTATTCTTCTTCGAGGGAAGCTACTCGGAATACGAAATCAACAAGGCACGCCGTCTTGGCGACACCGAGATCAAGAAAGGCCGCTACCGCAAGTTGATGGAAGAATAAAAAAAACAAATACAACCTCATTCATCTACTCACATGAAAGAAACTGCTAAAAAACTATCTGGCTATTTCAACTGGCGCAAAGCCGTTGTCTTGGCCATTACCGCCCTCATTACTCTTGCCGTGTGGAACCTTCCCATCGACAGCTTCGGTATCGACGGCCTCACCGTAGTGCAACAGCGCGTCATCGCCATCTTTGTCATGGCCGTACTGCTGTGGGTTACCGAGGCGATACCGGCATGGTCCACCAGCGTGTTCATCATCTTCACGCTGCTCTTCGCCGTATCCAACTCGGCCTTCAACATCATGCAAGGCTCGCGGGGCGAATACGGCAACCTGCTGGAATACCAGGGCATCATGTCGTGCTTTGCCGACCCCACCATCATCCTCTTCCTCGGCGGTTTCGTCATGGCCATCGCCGCCACCAAGAGCGGACTGGACGTGCTCATGGCCAAGACGCTCATCGCACCCTTCGGCAAGCGGTCGGAGAATGTGCTCCTGGGATTCATGCTCATCACCGGGGTCTTCTCCATGTTCATATCCAATACAGCCACGGCTGCCATGATGCTCACCTTCCTCACCCCCGTGTTCAAGGAACTGCCGGCCAACGGCAAGGGGCGCGTGGCACTCACCATGGCCATACCCATCGGTGCCAACCTGGGCGGTCTGGGCACGCCCATCGGCACACCGCCCAACGCTTTCGCCTTCAAGGAACTGACCGACCCCAACGGACTCAACCTCGACTTGGGCTTCGGACAGTGGATGATGATTATGATTCCTCTCGTCCTCGTGCTGCTCGTGCTGGCATGGCTCATCCTGAGGTGGATGTTCCCCTTCTCGCAGAAGACTATCGAACTGAAGATAGAAAGCAACATTGAGTTCAACTGGCGCACCGTCGTGGTGGCCGTCACCACCATTGCCACTATCTTGTTGTGGGTATTCGGCAAAGACTTCTTGGGAGTGAACGCCAACACTGCCGCCATGCTACCCATCGCGGTGTTCGCCTGTACGGGCGTCATCACCGCCGATGACCTCAAGCACATAGACTGGGCCGTCATCTGGATGGTGGCTGGAGGATTTGCCCTCGGTCTGGCCATGAACGAAACGGGTCTGGCCGAGAATGCCGTTAAGAGCATCCCCTTCAGTTCGTTCAACCCCATCGTCATCATGGTCGTTTCGGGACTGGTATGCTTCGGACTGAGCAACTTCATCAGCAACACGGCCACGGCAGCCCTGCTCATCCCTATACTCTGCGTGGTATGCAAAGGCATGGGGCATACGCTCGACAGCATTGGCGGCACGTCTACCATCATAATAGGCGTGGCCCTGGCTGCATCGTGCGCCATGGCACTGCCCATATCCACCCCTCCTAACGCCATAGCCTACTCCACTGGTCTCATACGCCAGAACGACATGGCCAAAGCCGGTCTCGTCATAGGTGTGCTCGGCTTGGTGATAGGGTATGCCACGATTATCGCATTCTGCAAGACGGGCATCCTTTGAAAGGTAAAAAGGTAAAAGGGTAAAAAAGTAAAAGAGTAAAAAAGCAAAAACATGAAAAAGATAGTGATAGGCATAGACGTGGGCATTTCCACCACCAAGATAGTAGGCATCAACGAGAACGGGCTTGTCATCAGTCCGATACGCATCAAGGCCACCGACCCCATCACGTCGCTGTACGGAGCCTTCGGCAAATACCTGCACGACAACAAGATCGGACTGGACGAAGTGGAGCACGTCATGCTTACCGGCGTAGGGTCTGCCTACGTCAACGAACCCATCTACGGATTGCCCACATCTAAGAGCGAGGAGTTTGTGGCCGATGGTCTGGGTGCGAAGTACGAAAGCAAGATAGACCGCATGATAGTGGTGAGCATGGGGACAGGCACATCGCTCGTAAAATGCGACGGCGACCACATCAGACACATCGGGGGCATAGGCATAGGCGGAGGAACGCTGGCCGGACTGAGCCGCATCATGCTCAAGACCGACGACGTGAAGCAGATTGTCAACCTGGCCAAGGAGGGCGACACGTCTAAAGTGAACCTCCTCATAGGCGACATCAGCGCCAAGCCACTGCCCGGGCTGCCCATGAACGCCGTAGCATCCCTCTTCAGCAACGCCAAGGCAAACACCTCGCGCGAGGACATCGCCAAGGGACTCATCTGCATGGTGCTGCAGAGCATAGGATCGGCTGCCATACTCTCCTCACTCGAGTCGGGCATCAAGGACTTCGTACTCATCGGCAACCTCACCCTCATGCCACAGTGCCGGGAGGTGTACCCTGCCATGGAGAAACTGTACGGTGTGAGGTTCCATATACCCAAATACTCCGAGTTCTGCACGGCCATCGGCGCAGCACTCGACTACAGACACAAGCAGTAGCAACCCTAAAAATCGACACTCCATAGCCAACTGCTTGCAACACAACACCTTAATCGTTTTGAACAACTACTTTTCAGTAAAGTTGTCCAAAACGATTTTCTTTTCTACTGATTATCAGGCACTTAATTTTCTTTAACACTATAAAAGTTATCCAAAACGTACAACTTAAAGATAACTTTTGTACCTTTGCAATGCCGGAAAACGAGGTTCATTCCCTCTCTTTCAGCATAAAAAATTAGTAGTAAGCATTTTATATCCCAACCTTAAAGTAAAACAAGAAATGATACAGACTGTAGTTAAGCGAGACGGACGAATCGTGGGCTTCAACGAGCAAAAAATAATGGCTGCCATACGCAAGGCCATGCTGCACACCGACAAGGGAGAAGACTCCAAACTGATAGAGCAGATTACCGACCACGTGGCCTACCGCGGCAAGAGCCAGATGAGCGTGGAGGCCATACAGGACGCCATCGAGATGGAGCTGATGAAGAGCGCACGCAAGGATGTGGCACAGCGATACATTGCCTACCGCAACCAGCGCAACATAGCACGCAAGGCCAAGACGCGCGATGTGTTTATGAGCATCGTCAATGCCAAGAACAACGACATCACACGCGAGAATGCCAACATGAACGCCGACACGCCAGCCGGCATGATGATGAAGTTCGCCTCCGAGACTACAAAACCTTTCGTCGACGACTACCTGCTGTCGGAGGAAGTGCGTGACACCGTGCTGCACAACTATCTCCACATACACGACAAGGACTACTACCCCACCAAGAGCCTTACCTGCGTACAGCATCCGCTCGACGTCATACTGAAGTACGGCTTTACCGCCGGACACGGCTCCAGCCGCCCCGCCAAGCGCATTGAGACCGCTGCCGTACTGGCTTGCATCTCGCTGGAGACATGCCAGAACGAGATGCACGGCGGACAGGCCATCCCCGCCTTCGACTTTTACCTCGCTCCCTATGTGCGCATGTCGTACCAGGAAGAGGTCAAGAACCTGGAGAAACTCACCGGCGAAAACCTCAGCGACCTCTATGACATAGCCATAGACGACTACTTGGAGAAGCCCCTCGACGGTCTGGAGGGTAAGGCACGCCTGGAGCAGCACGCCATCAACAAGACCGTAAACCGCGTACACCAGGCCATGGAGGCCTTCATTCACAACATGAACACCATCCACTCGCGTGGCGGCAACCAGGTGGTGTTCTCCAGCATCAACTACGGTACAGACACCAGTGCCGAGGGACGCTGCATCATGCGCGAGATACTGGAGAGCACTTACGAGGGCGTGGGCAACGGCGAAACAGCCATCTTCCCCATCCAGATATGGAAGAAGAAACGCGGCGTGAACTACCTGCCAGAAGACCGCAACTACGACCTCTACCAGTTGGCATGCAAGGTGACGGCCAGAAGGTTCTTCCCCAACTTCCTCAACCTCGACGCCACATTCAACCAGAACGAGAAATGGCGCGCCGATGACCCCGAGCGCTACAAGTGGGAGATAGCCACCATGGGATGCCGCACCCGCGTGTTCGAAGACCGCTGGGGAGAGAAGACAAGTGTGGCACGAGGCAACCTCAGCTTCTCTACCATCAACATCGTGAAACTCGCCATCGAGTGCATGCCCATCGAGGACAAGCAGCAGCGCATTGACATGTTCTTTGCCAAACTCGACAACATCCTCCAGACCACGGCACGCCAGCTCGACGAACGCTTCCAGTTCCAGAAGACTGCCATGGCCAAGCAGTTCCCCCTGCTCATGCACTACCTGTGGACAGGCGCCGATAAGCTGAAACCCGAAGAGACCATCGAGAGCGTCATCAACCACGGCACACTCGGCATCGGATTCATCGGACTGGCAGAATGCCTCAAAGCACTCATCGGCAAGCACCACGGCGAAAGCGAGGAGGCTCAGGAACTGGGACTGAAGATCGTCACCTACATGCGCGACCGCGCCAACGATTTCAGCGAGCAGTACCACCACAACTACTCCATCCTCGCCACACCTGCCGAGGGACTGAGCGGTAAGTTCACCAAGAAGGACCGCAAGCAGTTCGGCGAGATACCCGGAGTGACCGACCGCGAATACTATACCAACTCCAACCACGTGCCCGTATACTATAAGTGTACGGCACTGAAGAAGGCACAGATAGAGGCTCCCTACCACACCCTTACACGTGGCGGACACATCTTCTACGTGGAGATAGACGGTGACGCTACGCACAACCCCTCTGTCATTGCCAGCGTGGTGGACATGATGGACCGCTATGATATGGGCTACGGATCCGTGAACCACAACCGTAACCGCTGTCTCGACTGCGGATACGAGAACGCAGACGGCAACCTCACGACTTGCCCCAAGTGCGGCGGAAACCACATCGACAAGTTGCAGCGCATCACGGGCTACCTCGTGGGTACCACCGACCGATGGAACAGCGGCAAACTGGCCGAGTTGCACGACCGCGTAACCCACATCGACACACCGAAGAAGTAAAGAGTGAAGAGTGAAGAGTGAAGAGTGAAGAATGAAAAATGATTAGCATACTCAGCATAGTACACGACACAATGGTGGACGGACCGGGCTTCCGCACGTCCATCTATTGTGCCGGGTGTACCAATCAGTGCCCGGAGTGCCACAACCCACAGTCGTGGGACATCAACGCCGGCACCATGACTTCCACCGAAGAACTGATGGAGGAAATCATGGGCGACCCCTTTGCCAACGTCACTTTTTCGGGCGGAGACCCCATGTTTCAGGCCAAGGGATTCGCAGAACTGGCACGCGCCATCAGGCAACAGAGCGACAAAAACATCTGGTGCTATACAGGCTACAAGTACGAGTCCCTAATAAAGCACCCGGAACAAAAAGAACTGCTCAGCCTCATCGATGTCCTCGTAGACGGCCCGTTTGTCAAGGCCCTCGCCGACCCCGACTTGTTTTTCCGCGGCAGCAGCAACCAGCGCATCATTGATGCCAAGCGCTCGCTGCAAGAAGGTAGAGCAGTGGAAATCCACCTCACTAAAGAACATCCAAACCCTTAAGAACAAACGAACCGTCAATTTTCGGAATCCGAAAGTCGAGAAAACAAGGGAAGCAAAAACATGCTTCCCTTTTTCTATATCCCCAGCATTCCCATCAGCCGTGCCATATAAGGACGCTGCCAGTCACGCTCGTGC
>CAVKZC010000037.1:0-19793 GCA_963660455.1 Sphaerochaetaceae bacterium
CTTATTGCTTGTATCTGCCATGTTGTACCAAAATTACGATTTCATTTGCAAAGCTACAACTTTTTTGTCTATGTACCAAGGAAAAGAAAGAAAAGTCGCGACTGGTTTTCCCGAAGAAAGCATAGCTCCCGTTCAGAAGCTGGCTTGCTTTTCGAAAAACATTTCTTCGCCTGTAAGGGGATGGCGGAAACGGATGGCTTCTGCATGGAGGTAGAGCCTACTGGCTCTTTCGTTGCCGTAGAGCGGATCGCCGAGTATGGGGGCGTTCAGTCCTTTGCGGTGTGCGCAGTGTACACGCAACTGATGGGTGCGTCCGGTATGGGGATAGAGGTCCAGGCGCAGGTGGGGAATTTGTGGACAAAGCGTTTCGCCTTGCAGTTGACGCACTTCGTCCTGTACTTCATATTCGGTAATGGCTTCTTTGCCGCTCTCGCTGTTTACGGTTTGGCGAGGACGGTCCAGATAGTCCGGGCTTAGCGGCAGGGAGACGATTCCTTTGGGCGGCAGTACAGTTCCGCATACGATGGCTACATACTTCTTCTTTACCAGATGTCGGGCAAACTGGTCTTGCAGTCGGCGGTATGCAAAGTCAGTCTTGGCTATGACCATCAGTCCGCTTGTCGCCATGTCGAGGCGGTGTACAATGAGCGGACCTGTTGCCTGCGGGTATTTCTGTCTCATCAGTGAGTATACCGACGGTTCCGCTTTCTTTCCCGGCACGGAGAGCAAGCCGGCAGGTTTGCAAATCACCGCTATCTCTTCGTCCTCGAAAAGGGTTTCTATGGATGGTAACGCTGCGTTGTCGTTACGCAAAAGCGTATCTGCTGCCCGACCGCAGATGTCGGGCAACATCCATTTCAGTATGGGCTTGCACTTGCCGTTGCATGCCGGGTAGTAGTGCAGGTGGTGGCGAATCTCGTCCTTAGGGCTTTCGCCCCACCAGAACATGGCCATCTGTACAGGGCGGAGGTTATGCTGGTAGGCGTACTGCAGGAGCTTGGGTTCGCAACATTCACCGCTTCCTGCGGGCGGAAACTTGGCGGACGTGTCTGCAAAGATGTCTATAAGACTTTTTGTTTCTCCCTGTGGGTCAAGCATCCTGAACTGCATGAACAGCCATTGCTGCAAGGCGTCTGAAAGTTGTTTGCGTAGTTGTTTGAGGCGCACGAGGTCTTCCTGGAACGCCTCTACTTCTTCCTCAAGCGTTGTCTTTGCGGCAAGGGCTTTCTTCAGTCTCCTCAGTTCAGCCTTCATATATTGGCTTTCCCTTATGAGTTCCTGCTCCTCTTCATCGGTCAGGTTTCCTTCTTTGCGACGGGCATCACGCTGTGCTTTGGCAGTCTTCATCTGTTGTTGGAAACTGCTTGTTGCCTTTTGCCTGCTTTCCTGTAGCAGTCTTATTTGTTCTTGCGCCTGCGTCATCCGCTCGTCGTGTTCCATCCGTTCTACGGCCCGGTTGATGTTCGTGATTTCTGATTCATGCGTTTTGAAGTACCCTTGTGGCTGCAGATAATCGTATACTGCAGGAACAAAGCCGGGCCAGTCGCTCCTTCCCCCAATCTGTCCGCTGTACGCGGCGAGGTAAGCCAGTCGCCCGTCCTTTTCCACGATGAGTACACCGAACATCTTTCCCCTGTCTATTTCCTCTCGCCACTCTTCTTTTCCCTGCAGGTGGGCTTGCAGTTCGTTGCATGCTGCCACGCAGAGTGGATGTGGCTCATAGCAGAGCGGATTGTTCATGCGTGCCGGCAGTGCCGTGTCGGGAGTCGTGCAGATAGGGTGGAGCAGTGTCATGTAGATGTGCCGATAATGTGTGGGTAAAGAATTTGTTAAGTGATACAAAGGTAACCAAAAACTTTTTTATAGAAGAGGGCAATGTCCTTTTTCTGCAAATATTTTTGTAACTTTGCATCATTATTGTCAAATAACGTGTTTGCTTATGAAACATCATATAAGTATAGTGGCCGTTGTGCTCGCTTTTCTGACCAGTTTTTGCGCCTGTAGCAAAAGCAGTGAAGAGGAGTTTTATGCACATACGACACAGGATCATGATACCGATACGATAAAAGGTGACAACTATGTCTATCATATACCAGTGATATTCCATGTCTTGTACCAAGATGCCTCAGACTCGTGCCAGTATGTATCTTACAGCAGGATACAGGAACTGGTAGCACATCTCAACGAGTTGTACAAGGGCAATGTGTACAATTACCAGACCTATGGAAGCAGTCTGGACATGCACGTCGTCTTTGAACTTGCCGAGGAGAATGAGCAAAACCAGATGCTTGTCCAGCCGGGAGTGGAGTATGTCAAATGGAAGGGCACGTACCCCATAGACTACAATGAGTTCATGAACGACCAGAACAATAAGTATACAGGATACATTTGGGATCCCAACGAGTACGTCAATGTCATGCTTTACCCGTTTGCCGTCAAGGAGAACAGTTCGTCTGTCACGCTGGGCGTCAGCGTGATGCCTTTCAAGGGAGCTGGCTACCCGCAGATAGAGGGACTGTCGGAAAACAGTCGTGCCACACTGTCCAAGTCCAACCTGAAATTCGCCTATTGTCTGAGTCTCAACAGCAATTACATCTACAACGAGAGCAACCGCTATACCGACCCTACCAACGGCAGCGAAATCTTCCTCAACTTCATTACCGATGCCAACGCCACCTTTGCCCACGAGATGGGACACTATCTGGGATTGCATCATGTCTTTGCCGAGAAAGACAACAAGACGGTAGAGACTTGTGATGATACAGACTACTGTACAGATACCAAGAGCTACAACCGGCCAGCCTACAACACATGGCTCGAACAATACATCAAAGACAAGAGTGCATCGAATGGCGTGCTCTATGTTTCGGACATGATAAAGCGCAGCAATGACAGCGGTGACACCTGGTCGGCAGTCAACCTCATGGACTATGAGGTCTGCATGAACTTCCAGTTCACTGAGCAACAGCGGCAGCGTGTCAGGGAAGTGTTGTATTATTGTCCGCTGATTCCCGGTCCCAAGAAGCAACGCCCCGATACCCGTTCCGCCCAGCCGGAAGATGACGGGCCGCTCGACCTGCCCGTTGTCATCGTAAAGTAAAACCAACCTCAGAAACAGTATAAAAAGAAGAACATGACATACAAGCTACTGCCCCCCACGCACCTCCATACCAGTATCAACCTGCCCTCGTCCAAAAGCATCAGCAACCGTGCCCTTGTTATCCAGGCCATGGCTGGCGGCAACACGCTGCCTTCCAATCTGAGTGACTGCGACGATACCAATGTCATCATTGCCGCCCTTGCCGACATGCCGTCTGTCATTGATATCAAGGCAGCAGGAACGGCCATGCGCTTTATGACGGCTTACCTCTCTATCGTCGGCGGAGAGCATGTCCTTACCGGTACCGAGCGTATGAAGAACCGGCCCATCGGTATCCTTGTGGACGCATTGCGCTACATCGGGGCAGAGATAAGTTATGAGGAAAAAGAAGGATTCCCGCCACTCCGAATAAAAGGCAAACCGCTCGACGGCGGTCGTCTGGAGGTTGACGGAAGCATCAGTTCACAATACATCTCGGCCTTGTTGATGATAGGGCCTATGCTGAAAAACGGACTGGAACTGAAGTTGACCGGCGAGATAGCTTCCCGCCCCTATATCGACCTCACATTGTGGATGATGCGGGAGTATGGGGCAGAGGCAGAATGGACAGGTGTCGACACCATCCAGGTCAGTCCCCGGCCTTACACGGAACGCCCCTACCTGATAGAGAATGACTGGAGTGCGGCGTCTTACTGGTACGAGATGATGGCCCTTCACGGCTCTGCCGAGGCAGAAGTGAAACTAGAAGGACTGATGGATGCTTCTAAACAGGGCGACTCGGTGGTAAAATACATCTTCAGCCTCTTGGGGGTAAAGACAGAATTTGCCTCCACCGCCGGTACACAACCTACCACGGTGACTCTGAAAGCGCACCATTGTCTGTTGCCGAGGCTCGATTACGACTTTACGGGTTCGCCAGACCTTGCCCAGACTTTTGTCGTCTGCTGTTGTGCCATGAGCGTAAAGTTCAGGTTTACAGGTCTCGCCAGTCTGAAAATCAAGGAAACCGACCGTATAGAAGCACTTAAGCGCGAACTGAAGAAGTTTGGTTTTGTTGTGCATGACGAGGGTGGGCACACGCTCATCTGGGACGGGGAGAGGTGTCAGCCTACGCTCGAACCGGTAGAAACCTATGAAGACCACCGCATGGCCATGGCTTTTGCCCCGTTGATGATCAAGTTTCCCGGCATAAAAATCAATCATCCGGAAGTTGTCTCCAAGTCATACCCCCACTATTGGGACGACTTGCGCAAGGCAGGTGTGGAGATTGTAGAAGTCGAAGAATAAAGGCGGAGGACATTAGTATGCTGTACCTTGTCATAGCCCTCTGCGTGCTGGGAATCGTGAGTGCTGCATTGGGACTTTTAGGCTCTCGGGGCAAGGAGAATGAACCTCTTTTGCAGGAAGGCCCCTCATGCAACACCTGCAACGGAAACGACAGCCGTTGCGAACAGGAATGCATGATGGAAGCGGCAACCAAGGCTCCGGAATATTTTGACGATGAAGAACTGGACAGATACCGCGGCAAGCCATCCGACAGCTATAGTCCCGACGAAGTGGAGGAGTTTGCCGATGTGCTTTATACCATGCGCCCCGAGGAAGTGGCCGCATGGAACAGGAGTCTGCTGCTGCGTGGCATCAACCTGCCCGATGCGCTCAAGGACGAGGTCATTGCTTTCATAGACGAAACGAACAACAACGCATGAATATCTTAGAATATACATTTTTCCAAAACGCCCTGCTGGGAGCATTCCTTGCCAGCATCCTCTGTGGCTTTATCGGAACCTATATAGTTACCCGTCGCCTGGTATTCATCAGCGGTGGGATAACCCATGCCTCGTTTGGCGGCATCGGCATCGGTGTCTTCGCGGGGGTGAATCCTGTCCTCTCTGCCATGGTCTTTGCTGTACTGAGTGCCTTTGGCGTACAGTGGGTGGCAGGAAGGAAAGACGTACGCAAAGACTCTGCCATAGCCCTGTTCTGGACATTGGGAATGAGTGTGGGCATCATCTGTTGTTTCCTTACTCCAGGGTTTATGCCCGACCTCCCCTCGTTTTTGTTTGGCAGCATCCTTGCCATTACCACGACCGACCTCTGGCTGCTCGGTATCCTTGCTGCCGTGGTGGCAGTCCTCTTTGCCGTCATGTTGCGTCCCATACAGAGTGTGGCCTTCGACAGTACGTTCGCACGCTCCCAGCATCTGCCCGTTTCCTTGATAGAATACGCCATGATGGGACTTGTGGCCATGACCATTGTCGCTACACTCAAGATGGTGGGCATCGTACTTGCCATCAGTCTGCTCACCGTTCCGCAGATGACAGCCAACCTTTTCACCTACAACTACCGACGCATGATAATGCTCAGCATTTTTACGGGATGGGTGGATTGTCTCTTGGGACTGTATGCCAGTTATGTGCTCAACGTTCCATCTGGAGCCACTATTATATTTGTCAGTATTCTCGTTTTTCTTGCATCCAAGGCAATAAAAACGGGTGTTTGTAAGTTTTTAATAAAGAGAGAACTTGCATAGATACAGTGAGACGGCCGTATTATCATATCTTACCCTTGTTGCTTGCCATCGTCATGGCTTGTGTTACAGGATGTTCCACGCAGAAAAACACTGCGCGCAACCGTTGGTGGCATGCCTTCCATGCACGTTACAATACTTATTACAACGGCACGCTTGCCTACATCGACGGTTCGCTGGAAAAAGAACAGGGCAACAAGGACAACTATACCGAACTGATACCTCTTTACACTGTAGGCAACAAAAACAGCAAGGATTTAGGCAAAGCCAACTTTGACCGCGCCATCGAAAAGTGCAAGAAGGCGATACAGCGCCACAGCATGAAACGCCGCCCTGAATGGAACAAGAGCCGGCGCAAGACGGCTGCCGACATAGAATGGCTCAACAGACGGGAATACAACCCCTTTATCTGGAAAGCGTGGCTCCTGATGGGACGCTCGCAGTTCTACCAGGGCGACTTCGAAGCGGCCGCCTCTACCTTTGCCTATATGGGTCGCCTCTTCGAGACCCAACCGGCCATCTACGGACGGGCCAGGGCTTGGCTTGCCAAGTGTTATGTAGAGGAGGGATGGACGTATGATGCCGAAGACGTGATACGCAACATGGAGCGCGACTCCATACACTGGCGTGCCCAGAAGGAATGGGACTATACCTATGCCGACTACTATGTACATACAGGACAGTACAGTCTTGCCGTGCCCTACCTGCGCAAGGTTATTAAGCACGAGATGCGCCGCAAGCAGAAAGCGCGCGAATGGTATCTCTTGGGGCAGATACTTGCCGCCATGGGCAAAAAGACTGAGGCTTATTCCGCTTTCAAGCATGTGGTGAGGCTCAATCCGCCATACGAACTCGAGTTCAATGCTCGCATCTCCATGAGTGAGGTGATGGCTGCAGACAACAGCAAGCAGGTCATAGGCAAGTTGAAGCGTATGGCTGCTTCCGACAAGAACAAGGAATATCTCGACCAGGTATATTACGCCATTGGTAACATCTATCTGGCACAACGCGACACCATGCAGGCCATCAGTGCCTATGAGCAGGGAAACACCAAAGCCACCCGCAGTGGTATAGAGAAAGGTGTACTGCTCCTGCACTTGGGCGATCTGTATTGGCAGAAAGAATTTTACAGTGATGCGCGCCGGTGCTATGGAGAGGCCATTGGTCTGCTGGACAAGGACCGCAAAGACTACAAGCAGTTGGCTACCCGCTCCAAGGTGCTCGACGAACTGGTACCCTACACCGATGCCGTCCACCTGCAGGATTCGCTCCAGGCACTTGCCAAGATGAGCGAGAAAGACCGCAATGCAGCGATAGACCGGGTTATTGCCCAACTGAAAAAAAAGGAGAAGGAGGAACGCAACAAGCAGGCTGAAGCCGAGGCGCAGCAGCAACAGGCGCAGAATAGTGCTACAGGGAACAACAATGCCAACACCAACAAAACGACAGCGGGCAACACCGCCACCGGAAGCAACAGCACGACATGGTATTTCTATAATCCCATGGCCGTGAACCAAGGCAAGGCTTCGTTCCAGAAGTTGTGGGGAAAACGCGAGAATGTAGACAACTGGCAGCGTGTCAACAAGACGGTTGTGGCTAAGCATGCAGACGCAGAGGAGATGACAGACGAGATGCGTGACTCGTTGGTACAGGTGGCAGAGCGTGAAGACTCCATCAAGCATCTTGCCGACAGTGCACAGAATGACCCTCACAAGCGTGAATATTACCTGGCACAGATTCCTTTTACAGAGGAACAGCTCGCGGCGAGCAACAAGGTGTTGACGGACGGACTCTACCATTCGGGTGTCATCTTCAAGGATAAGCTCGACAATCTCGTGTTGAGCGAGAAAGCGCTGCGACGTATAGAAGACCAGTACAAGGACTATGAGCATATGGACGATGTGCTTTACCATCTCTACCTGCTGTATGCACGTAAGGGATTGCCTTCTGCCGCCAATGCTTATATAGCCCGCCTCAAATCGGAATATCCGCAAAGTCAGTGGACAACACTGCTCTCCGACCCTTATTATGTAGAGAACACACGGTTCGGCGTACATATAGAAGACTCTCTTTATGCTGCGGCCTATGAGGGTTTCAAGGCTGGGAAATATGATGTGGTAAAGGCGAATGCACAGATTTCCGCCACACGTTTTCCTATGGGTGCCAACCGTGACAAGTTCCTCTTTGTTGGGGGATTGAGCAAGCTCAACGCTGGTGACGTCCAGGGATGTGTGGAAGACATGAAGACCATCGTGGAGAAATATCCCGAGGGACGTATCAGCGAGTTGGCAGGCATGATAGTGAACGGTGTGGACAAGGGTAGACGTCTGCGGGGCGGCAGGTTTGACCTGGAAAACGTATGGGCACACCGCAGCGCCGTGCTTAATCAGACGGAAGAGTCGCAGGCCAAGAGCTTCAGTGATGAGCGGAATGCACCGTACGTGTTCCTTCTGGCTTACCAACCCGACTCCGTCAACGGCAACCAACTGCTGTTCGAAATGGCCAAGTTCAATTTTACGACTTACCTTGTACGCAACTTTGACATTAATGTCGAGGAAGTTGACGGTCTGTGCCGGATGTCGGTAAAGGGATTCCGTTCGTACGATGAGGCTGTAATATATGCCCATGACGTGTTGAGCCAGAAACAGATAACGCGACTCCTCGGCAAGAGCAGGGCCATAGTCATCAGCGAGCAGAATCTTGCCTTGCTCGGTACGCAGTTTACATACGACGAATATGCGCAGTATTACAACAAGCATTTCCTGCCCCTCAAATCGTTCGACAGGCAACTGCTTGCAGAACCTACCGAAATAGTAGTTCCACAGGAAGAGCCTAAATCGGTGGACAATGATGATGCAGACAGCGAAGACCTCGAGGATGTAGGCGGCATAGAGGACAATGGGGTGCAGCCCAAGGCGGGCACTATCGTTGTGCCTGAAGAGTCGGTACGCGAAGAGCAACCGACTACTACTGTTGTTCCGGAGAATGTGCTTCCGGAGTTGCCTCAAGAAGACAATCCTGTCTCAGGGCAGAATACAGTTATTACTGAAGAGAACGAACCCGGCAAGTCGCAGACCGAATCGACAACGGTGGTATCCGACAAGCAGGTACAGGAAGAAACTCCTTCACGCAACACGGTGACGGAAATTCCCGAACAGCCGCAACCATCAGCTCCCAAGACTGAAGAAATAAAGATAGAGGAGCCCAAGGTGGAAGAGACCTATGTGGAGGAGCCCAAGGCTGAAGAGATCAAGATAGAGGAGCCCAAGACTGAAGTAATCAAGATAGCGGAGCCCAAGAAAGAGGAACCCAAAACGGAAGCGCCCAAGGAAAAGGAAAAGACGAAAGAGGAAAAGAAACAGGAATCTTATGACCTCGATGACGAGTACTTCGAGCTGGACGGTTTCTGATGGAGTAGTGCAAACAAGCATATAACGAAAAAATAAAAGACAACGATATGAGCAACGGATTATTACTGTGGGTGGATGATGAAATAGAGCTGCTGAAGGCACACATCATCTTCCTGGAGAAAAAGGGCTACGAGGTGGTGACCATCAGCAATGGTCCCGATGCGATAGAAGAATGTAGGCGACAGACATTTGACCTTATCCTGCTCGACGAGATGATGCCCGGACTCAGTGGACTGGAAACGCTGCAGCAGATAAAGGACATTCAGCCGGCTACACCTGTCGTGATGTGCACCAAGAGCGAAGAGGAGGACATCATGAACCAGGCCATCGGGTCGAAGATAGCCGATTATCTCATCAAACCGGTCAACCCCAACCAGATACTGTTGTCCCTGAAGAAGAACATACACCGTCGCGAAATCGTGTCGGAGGTAACACAAAGCGGTTACAGGCAAGAATACGGACAGATAGCCATGCAGATAATGGACTGCCGTTCCTGGAAAGACTGGATGGATGTGTACCGCCGACTGGTGAAGTGGGAGCTGGAACTGAGCAGTGCGGACAGTCAGATGGTGGAGATGCTGCAGATGCAGAAGGAAGAAGCCAACTTGGGATTTGCCAAATATGTGGCCAAGAACTACCTCGACTGGGTTCGCCCGCAGACGACTCCCGTCCCCGGACGACCGTGTATGAGTCCTGACATTTTCAAGACCAAGATATTCCCTCTGCTTGACAAGGGCGAGAAGGTGTTTCTTATCGTCATAGACAATTTCCGTTACGACCAGTGGAAGATGCTTGCGCAGGATATCGGTGACATGTTCGACATGGAAGAGGACATGTATATGACCATCTTGCCTACTGCCACACAGTATGCGCGCAACGCCATATTCAGCGGACTTATGCCCAGCAAGATAGCGGAGATGTTCCCCGACTTGTGGGTGGACGAGGACGAGGAAGAAGGCAAAAACCTTAACGAGGAACCGCTTATACGTACTCAGCTGGAACGCTTTCGCCGCAACAATTCGTTCAGTTACCACAAGGTAAATGACTCTGTGGGGGCTGACCGATTCCTCGACAGATACAACGAACTGCGTGGAAACGACCTGAACGTTTTGGTCATTAATTTTATAGACATGCTCTCCCATGCCCGTACCGAATCGAAGATGGTGCGTGAACTTGCCAACAACGAGTCGGCCTATCGCAGTATAACCCAGAGTTGGTTGCGGCACTCTGTCCTGTCTGAGCTTTTCCGCCGACTGGCACAGAGCGACTATAAGGTGGTCATTACTACCGACCATGGCAGCATACGGGCGTCTAAGCCCCTGAAGATTGTGGGCGACCGCAACACCAATACCAATCTGCGTTACAAGTTGGGAAAAAACTTGGCGTATAGTGCCAAGGATGTCTTCGTCATCAAAGACCCGCACAAGGCGCAACTGCCTGCCCCCAATCTGAGCACATCCTATGTCTTTGCCTATGGGGATGCCTTCTTCGCCTATCCCAACAACTACAACTATTATGTGTCTTACTACAAGGATACTTTCCAGCATGGAGGCATCTCGATGGAAGAAATGCTGGTGCCGCTCATTACGCTCTCACCGAGAAAAAGACCGTAAGGGATGTGGTGGAACGTAATGTGCTTAATAATATAATATGGAACAATAGAAAAATAAAAGATATGCAAATCAAGATTGAATCACTGGACAAGATCCATACTGCAGCCAAGGAGTTTCTGGCTAATATGGGTAATGGAAAAGTCTTCGCCTTTTATGGCAAGATGGGTGCAGGGAAAACAACGTTTATCAAGGCTGTCTGTGAATCGCTCGGTGTGAACGATGTCATCACGTCACCCACGTTCGCCATCGTCAACGAGTATACTGCTGCAGACAATATACCGGTTTATCATTTTGATTTCTACCGCATCAAGAAGATAGACGAGGTGTACGACATGGGGTATGAAGACTATTTCTACAGCGGCAGACTTTGTTTTCTGGAGTGGCCCGAACTGATAGAAGACCTTTTGCCGGAGGACGCGGTAAAGGTAAGCATTACCATGCAGGAAGACGGTTCGAGAACAGTTGAGTTCTGACAAGATTTCCTGAAGGTGTCAAGTGATGATTAAGTCATAGAAAAAATAAGTTGGTAAAACGATTTACCAACTTATTTTTTGTTGTTACTACAGCAATGCCTGGAATTTCTGCTCGAGAGCCGGCTTCTTGGCTGCGCCCACGAACTTGTCTACCAGTTTGCCGTCCTTGAAGAAAAGTAGGGTAGGGATGTTGCGTATGCCAAACTCCATGGAGATATCTTCGTTCTCTTCCACGTCACATTTGCCTACTACAATCTTTCCGTCGTATTCTTCGGCCAGTTCCGAAACGATGGGAGCCAGTGCGCGGCAAGGACCGCACCATGTGGCCCACAGGTCTACTACCAATGGCAATTCGCCATTCTTGTAACTCTCGAAATTCTCTGTTGTGATTGTTACTTCCATTTTCTCTTTTGTGTGTATTTGTTTTGAATGATTGTATCAGTTGATATGGTACGACATCTTGGGGTTGGCTTCGATGTACTGTACCAGATTCTTGTCCACGTTTACAGTCCTCTCTTGTGCGCGTAGCATGATGAAGTCGTTCGACTCCACGTCATGCACCTGTATGAACAGTTGGGTACTGCTGTCTTTCGGTGACCGTTCCACCAGGGTACACAGGTCGTTCACTATGGTCTCGTCTATGATGTCACTTTCCACAGTGATCGTTATCTTCTCTATGTATTTCTCCTTGACCGTCTGCATGAAGTCAATGTTCGAAATGTTGAAGTCGAAGTATGCACTGTTGGGATATTTTTGCGTGCACTTTGCCGTGATGTATACCACGGCACCCTCGGTCAGCATACCGCTCCATCTGCCCCAGTCTTCTCCGAAGAGGGCCAGTTCGCCGCTTCCCTCAAAGTCTTCCAGTGTGACAAAGCCGCACGGCTTGCCGTTTTTGGACATTTTCGACTTCACGCCTGTTACGAAACCACCCAGTATGATGCTTTCCTTGTTGAGCAGTTCCTTTTTGTCATTCAGTTCTGCACAGTGGGTGTTGCACATGGCGTTGAGCACCACTGCATATTCGTCGAGCGGGTGGGCACTGATGTAGATACCCACCAAGTCGCGTTCCCTGTTCAGCTTTTCTATGTTGCTCCAGTTCTCTGCTTTGGGTATGGGGGGAGTCGTTATTTCCACGGCATCTTCTCCGCCGAAGAGGGAGGTTGCCACTTCCTGTTGCTCGCGCTGGTAGAGCTGGCCGTAGCGTACCAGTGTGTCGAGGAATATCTCGCCCTTGTTGTTCACTCCGAAGAAACTCTCGCGCGGGATGCCGAATCCGTCGAATGCGCCGCTCAGTACCAGACTCTCGAATGCCTTGCGGTTTACGTTGCTGAAGTCGATGCGCTGGGCAAAATCGAAGACATCCTTGTAGGGGCCGTTTTTCAGCCTTTCTTCTACGATGGCATTGGCAGCACCCTCACCCATGCCCTTGATGGCCGACAGTCCGAAGCGTATTTCTCCCTGCTCGTTCACACCGAAGGCACGATAACTCTCGTTTACGTCCGGGCCCAGCGTCTTGATATTCATCGACTGGCACTCCTCCATCAACTTGGTTATCTCCGTAATCTGGGCAAAGCGGCGGGTCATGAGCGCGGCCATATATTCTGCCGGGTAATGGGCCTTGAGGTATGCCGTCTGGTAAGCTACCCACGAGTAGCAGGTGGCATGCGACTTGTTGAAGGCATAGGAGGCAAATTTCTCCCAGTCGCCCCATATCTTTTCCAGCACCTTGGGGTCGTGCCCGTTCTCTTGTCCCTGCCGGATAAACTTCGGCTTCATGGCATCTACGATGTCCTTCTTCTTCTTACCCATGGCCTTACGCAGGGCATCCGATTCGCCTCGCGTAAAGTTGGCCAACTGACGGGAGAGGAGCATCACCTGCTCCTGGTACACAGTAATGCCGTAGGTATCTTTCAGATACTTCTCCATGCAGGGTATGTCGTAGACGATGGCTTGCTTGCCGTTCTTGCGGGCAATGAAGTCGGGTATGTAGTCCATAGGTCCCGGACGGTAGAGGGCATTCATGGCAATGAGGTCCTCGAAGACGGTGGGCTTCAGCTCTCGCAGGTATTTCTGCATGCCGGGCGACTCAAACTGGAAGGTTCCTATGGTCTGTCCGCGCTGGTACAGTTCGTAGGTCAACGTGTCGTCTATGGGTATGTTGTCCAGGTCTATGATGTCACCTGTGGTCTGCTTGATTACTTTGCATGCCTCTTTCAGCTCCGACAAGGTCTTCAGGCCAAGAAAGTCCATCTTGATCAGTCCGGTCGACTCGATGACGTGTCCGTCGTATTGGGTCACGGCCGTCTTCAGTCCAGGGAAGTCAGGGTCATCGGCCGTAGATACCGGTACCCAGTTGCTGATAGGGTCCCGGCAGATGATGAATCCGCAGGCATGTATGCCCGTGCCTCGTATGGTGCCCTCCAGCATCTTGGCATACTTGATGGTATTGCTCTCGCGCGGGTCGCTGGAGAACTCGGCCGCCTGCAGTTCGGGTGTGTACTTGATGGCATTGGTGAGGTTCATCTTGGCTCCGTCCGGTAAACGGTCGGGTATGGCCTTGCAGAGTGCATTGGACTTGTCCAGCGGTAGTTTTTCCACACGCGCCACGTCCTTGATGGAGTTCTTTGTGGCCATACTGCCGTAGGTGATGATGTGGGCGCAGTTCTCATGCCCGTACTTGTCCATTACCCAGCGCAGCACCTTTCCGCGTCCGTCATCGTCGAAGTCGGTATCGATATCCGGGAGGTTTACACGGTCCGGATTCAGAAAACGTTCGAACAGGAGGTCGTACTTCAGTGGGTCTATCTTGGTGATGCCCAGGCAGTAGGCCACTACCGAACCGGCAGCCGATCCACGTCCTGGCCCCACCATTACGCCCAGTTCTTCACGGGCAGCCTTGATGAAGTCGGACACGATGAGGAAGTAACCGGGGAAACCCATGGTCTTCATCACGTGCAACTCAAAGTTGATATGCTCGTCCACATTCTGTGGCAACGGGTCACCGTAACGTTCCTTTGCTCCTTCGTATGCCAGATGGCGCAGGTATTCAGCCTCAAACTTGATGCGGTATATCTTGTCGTAGCCGCCCAGTCGGTCTATCACCTTTTGTCCTTCTTCGGGCGGCAATGGGTTCTTCCCGTTCTCGTCGCTTGTAAATTCCCTGTAGAGGTCGTTCTCAGACACCTTCTGCCTCAACAGCTCCTCCGTACCGAAACTTTCAGGTATGGGGAAGAAGGGCATGATGGGGCCGTTGTCTATGCTGTATGTCTCCACTTTGTCCAGCACTTCGAGGGTATTGCTCAGGGCTTCGGGTACGTCGGCGAAGATATCGTTCATCTCCTCCCTAGTCTTGAACCATTCCTGTTTGGAGTAGCGCATACGGTTGGGATCGTCCAAGTCCTTGCCTGTAGCGATGCAGAGCAGGTGGTCATGGGCCTCGGCGGTTTCTTTGTCCTCGAAGTGGCAGTCGTTGGTACATACGAGTTTGATGCCGTATTCCTTGGCAAACTCGATGAGCACCTTATTGGCTTTCTGCTGTAGGGGGAAGGCTTCACGGTTGGCCAAGATGGTGGGGGCTGTTACCTCATGCCGCTGCAGCTCCAGATAATAGTCGTCGCCGAACACGCGGTGATACCATTCGCATGCCTCCCGTGCTCCCTCCAAGTCTCCATCGAGTATCTTGCGTGGCACTTCGCCGGCTATACATGCCGAACACACTATCAGGTCTTCATGGTACTTTTCCAGGTCGGCACGGTCGGTACGCGGACGCATATAGTATCCGTCTACCCATGAGTTGCTCACCAGTTTGATGAGGTTCTTGTATCCGTTGTAGTTCTTTGCCAACACGATGAGGTGGTAGCCGCTCATGTCACCTTTGTCCTTCTCGCGGTTCTCCTTGCCGCGATGGGCCACATACATTTCGCAGCCAATGATAGGCTTAAAAGGCTCCAGTCCCTCCTTCTTCCGACCTTTGTTCACCTTGCCGCAGTAGTCTACCAGTTCCTTGATGCCGAACATGACGCCATGATCGGTCACGGCCATGCCTTTCATGCCGTTGGCAATGGCCTTGTCCACCAGGTGGGGTATCTTCGACTGACCGTCAAGGATGGAGTATTGTGTATGGACATGCAAATGTATGAAATCTTCCATTTTGAATTAAATCTGCAAATTTAGGTTCAAAGTTACTTGTAAAAGTTGATATATCCAAAAGAAAAGTCAGAAAAGTTTGTGAAACCGACAAAAAAAACGTACCTTTGCAACATTAAAAACTAACGGCGCGGCCATGTCCCGGCAGGCGCTCTCACTCTACCTTATGGGAAAGAAAATAAAGAAACTGAAAAAGATAAGAATACATCGCGAGGGAAACAACCAACTTGCTGCTGGCCTGATAGCCATCATTGCCGTGGCCGTGGCATTGTGGTACACTTTAGATTCCAAAATTCCTTTTTGGATATTTGCCGTAGTCTTTGGTGTAGCCTATTGCATTGTGCTTAATTTTTACCGTTGTCCCATCCGCTATCTCAATGTGGAGGACACCGACCATCTTGTGGTGGCTCCTGCCGACGGCAAGATTGTTGTGGTGGAGGAGGTGGACAATGCGCCCTACTTCGGTGACCGCCGCCTGATGATATCTATCTTCATGAGTCTGTGGAACGTGCACGCCAACTGGTTTCCTGTTGACGGCAAGGTGAAGTTTGTTAAACACGTTAACGGCAACTATCACAAGGCATGGCTGCCCAAGGCAAGTGAGGAGAACGAGCATGCGGATGTCATGATTACCACGCCGGCCGGTACTGATGTGCTGTGCCGCCAGATAGCCGGTGCCGTGGCACGCCGCATCGTGACTTATGCCAAAGAGGGTGAGGAGTGCTACATCGACGAGCATCTCGGATTTATCAAACTTGGTTCGCGTGTGGATGTCTACCTGCCTGTAGGCACAGAGGTGTGCGTCAAGATGGGGCAGTCTACCACGGGCGACCAGACTATTATAGCCAGACTGAAACAATGAATATAAAAAAATACATCCCCAACACGGTTACGTGCTGCAACCTCATCTCGGGTTGCATTGCTACCTCCTATGCCTTTGGCGGTGAGCCCAAGATGGCATTGCTGTGGATCATCATGGGGGCGGTATTCGATTTCTTTGACGGCATGACGGCACGCCTGTTGCATGTGTCGTCGCCTATCGGCAAGGAGCTCGACTCCTTGGCAGACGACGTGACGTTTGGCGTGGCTCCGGCCACCATCGTCTTTAGCGAGTTGTCGGTGTTGGACTATCCTGCCTTTCTGCAGCCTTTTAGCCAGTATATCCCTTATTTGGCATTCTTGATAGCGGCATTTTCTGCTTTGCGTCTGGCCAAGTTCAATCTGGATGAGCGGCAGACCACATCCTTTATTGGTGTGCCTACTCCTGCCAATGCCTTGTTTTGGGGTTCGCTCATTGTGTTTGACCCGTTTTGGCTCGAGGAGTACAGTTGGTCTGTATTCTTGGTGCTGGCACTGGTTCTCCTTACCAGTTGGTTGTTGGTGTGCGAGATGCCGCTCTTCGCATTGAAGTTCAAACAGTGGTCGTACAGGGGTAACGAGATAAAGTATTGGTTTGCCGGCATTACGGTAGTCATCCTTGCTGGGTCGGTTGTCACCGACGGACCAGTCGGGTTCTTGAAAGGCTGGTGGCTGGTGATATTGATTTATGTCATCATCTCTGCAGCATTGTATCTCAAAGGCAAGAAATAATCATTTCCCTATAGACACAAAAAGGCTCCTTCTGCATGAAAGAGCCTTTTTGCATGTCTATATATAGAGAATTGTGCACTGTTGTTTAGTTGTGCACAAGGGTTCCTATTTCTTCGCCGTCCATCACTTTCTTGAGATTGCCCTTCACGTCCATGTTGAACACATAGATGGGGAGGTCGTTCTCCTTGCACATAGTAGTGGCTGTAAGGTCCATTACCTTCAGGCCGCGGGTGTAAATCTCGTCATAAGTGATGTCCTTAAACTTGGTGGCTGTAGGGTCTTTCTCCGGATCGGCGGTATAGATGCCGTCCACGCGTGTGCCCTTCAGCATCACGTCGGCCTCGATCTCGATGCCGCGCAGCGACGAACCGGTATCGGTAGTGAAGTACGGACTTCCTGTTCCTGCGGAGAATATACAGACATAGCCTGCCTCCATGGCCTCGATGGCTTTCCACTTGCTGTAAAATTCGCCTATTGGCTCCATGCGTATGGCGGTGAGCACCTTGTTGTTCACGCCTATGGCTCCAAGGGCACTGCTCAGTGCCAGCGAGTTGATGACAGTGGCGCACATGCCCATCTGGTCACCCTTTACGCGGTCAAACCCCTTCTGGCTTCCGCTCAGTCCGCGGAAGATGTTGCCGCCGCCAATGACGATACCTATCTGTACCCCCATCTCGTGTACTTCCTTTATCTGTGCGGCATAGTCGCTCAGACGCTCCGGGTCGATGCCGTAGCTTTGCTTGCCCATCAGGCTCTCGCCGCTCAACTTCAAAAGAATTCTCTTAAATTTTGCCATATATTTTTCGTTTATGTTGCATTCTTCGTCTCTTGCCCTCAAAATCTCCTTGCCTTTATAGGAATTTGATTTCACCGAAGGCGTAGGAGCGTATCATTCCCTTCTTGTCATGCAGAATGAGGTGCCCGTCATCCTCCACCTCCACAAAAGCCCCCTCAAACTTGCCGTCCTTGTCCTCGTACCAATGGTATCCTTTACGGCGGTAGAGTGACAGATGGTAGATGCCTGCAATGTCCTGATAGTCGGCACGCCGCAACAGTTCATAGTAACGCCCGAAGGCGTCCAGTATCTTTTCGAGCAATTCATCTCGGTTTACTTCGTGTCCCAGAATCTGGCAGAGCGATACGGGATTGGGTGCATCGCTATGAAATTCCTGCTGGTTGACATTCAGACCTATGCCGAACACGCAGCGCTTGATGCCTTGCGAGTCCAATGCGGTCTCTATCAGTGTACCGCTTATCTTGCGGTCGTTCCAGTACACGTCGTTGGGCCATTTCAGGGTGATGCCGTCCGTATAGGTGTCGAGGGCATCCTTTAATGCCACGGCTCCTGCCATAGACAGGAGAAACTGCTTCGTCACGGGTATCCAGCGAGGCTGTACGAGGATGCTGAACAAGAGGTTCTTGCCCGGTTCACTTTCCCAGGTATGTGTGCCCTGTCCGCGTCCTGCCTTCTGGTACTCGGCGATGGCCACCACCATCTCCTCACTGTTGGTGGAAGTGTAGTCCTTCAGGTACAGGTTGGTTGATTCCGTTTCCTGTAACCTTATCTGCTTGATGTGTGTCGTTGTGTTCACTATATATTAATGAGGTGTGGTTTTGTCAGAGTATAAGCATGGGGTTAAAGGCATCTTCTATGTGCTCTATCTTTTGCACCTTGTTGACTGTACCGACAATGGATATGATATCGAAGCGCAGTTGGTGTACGATGTTGCGTTGCTTGATATAAATGTCTGTTGCAGCAGCAATATTGCGCATCTTTTTCATGTCTACTGCCTGTTCCGGTTTTTCCAAGTCGTCGTTCTGTCGTGTCTTTACCTCCACGATGACAACCGTGTCGCGTTCCTCGGTTAGAGCCACAATGTCCAGGTCGCGGTGACCTTGACGCCAGTCGCGTTCCAGTATCGAATAGCCTTTGCCCTGTAGATAGCGGGCGGCTTCCGTTTCGCCCCATTTGCCTAAGTCGTTGTGCTCTGCCATGTCGTATTTAGCTTGGTTGCCTTATCCGTTCTTTGTGGTGTGCCGGAACGGTGTATCTTTGGCAAAGATACACTTTTATTTCGGTATAGTCAAGAAAAAGAGTCAAAAATTTTGTGCTGTCGGTCATTTGACGTAACTTTGCAGCGTATAAGAAATCACATTTTGAGACGCAAGGCAAGAAGAATGAAACAATCCCAGTTCTATATATATAATAAGGTGAAAACTGTTGTTGCACTTTTCGCACTTATGGCGCTGTGCTCCTGCGGGGCGGAAGATACTTTTAGCCGTAAATTTTCGTGCCAGTTCACGTTTCTTACCCAAAACCATCCCGGCAACACCCTCGAAGTGGCACTTACGGGAAGTGGCACCTACACCTTTGTAAAGGCTTCTAATGAACATGGGGTATGGCACATCCTTTCTAATCCCAACGACGCCAGAAACTATACAGAGGACCTTGCCATCACCTCAGCTATAGAGAAACAGTATGCCACATGTGCCAACCTGGGTGCCAACAACGGTATCATCATAGGCCACACTATGTTCAGCGGACTTGTGGCATACGACCGCCAGTGTCCCAACTGCATCAGCCAGTATGGCGGCACGTACTATCCCCTGGCATGGGACGCGACCAACTACCAACATGTAATCTGTTCCAAATGTCACCGCACCTATGATTTGGAATACGGAGGCGTGGTGGACGGAGCCTCAGGCGAACGCCTCATGCAGTATCCTATTTCATATAGCGTCTATACAGCGGGAACCGGAATGGTTATCATGGTGCATAACTGACAATTTCCTTTACGGGAAGACAGGATGCAGAGTCTTAAAATATGTAAAACCCTTGGAGGTTACGATAAATAGCACTATCTTTGCATCCGCATTTCTGCGGAAATAGCTCAGTTGGTAGAGCACGACCTTGCCAAGGTCGGGGTCGCG
>CAVKZC010000038.1:0-19684 GCA_963660455.1 Sphaerochaetaceae bacterium
AAAAAATGGGGGCTTGGAGGCCCCCATCATGTTTTTGCTATTCCGTATAGAGGAAGCGCTTGATGCTCTTCTTCGGTGTCTTCTCGAATTCTTCACGGTGAATGCGTATCTCCGCTACCTTGCTGTAGGAGGGAATCATGTGGTTCAGTTCCTGGCGGTTCTGTTCCATGATCTCGGCCAGTTCCTTCTCGCCGAGGTTGAGTGTCTGCACCTCGTCGTAGTCGGGGTGTACCAGTCCTATCAACTTTTCGCCCTTCTGTATCACGACACTCTCGCTTACGAGGGCGAGCGAGTTGAGTTTGTCCTCTATCTCCTCCGGATAGATGTTCTGTCCGTTGGCGCCGAGCAGCATGTTCTTGCTGCGTCCCTTGATAAACACGTTGCCGTCTCCGTCCATCGTACCGAGGTCGCCCGTGTGGTACCAGCCGTCACTGTCAATGGTGGCAGCAGTAGCCTCCTCGTTCTTGTAGTAACCCAGCATCACATTGGGACCCTTGGCCAGGATTTCTCCTGGAACATTCTCGGGGTCAGCACTGTCTATGCGCACCTTCATGTGTAGAGCAGCCTTGCCGCACGAACCCGGCACAAAACGGCTGTAGTCTTCATAGCAGATGATGGGGGCACACTCCGTGGCTCCGTATCCCACGGTGTAACGGAAGCCCACGCTGCGCAGGAAGGTCTCCACCTCCTGGTTGAAGGCGGCACCACCTATGATGACCTCGTAGAAATTGCCTCCGAAGGCATTGGTCACCTGCTCGCATATCTTCTCGCGTACCTTTTTATTAATAACCGGCATATTGAGCAAGAGGCGCATGCGGTTGTTCTGTATCTTGGGGAACACCTTCTTGCGGATAATCTTCTCGATGACAAGCGGAACGGCGATGATAATCTTGGGCTTGACATTGCCGAAAGCCTCGGCGATAATGGCCGGACTGGGTATGCGCGTAAGATAGTAGACATGGCAACCTTTGATGATCTCGAAGATAAACTCGAAAGCCATGCCGTACATGTGTGCCATGGGCAGGATGCTGATGACCGAACCGCCCGCCTTTATCTGCTTGCCCAGCACGTGCTCGGCAAAGTCGGTATTGCTCCACAGCGCACGGTAAGGCACCATCACGCCCTTGGAGAATCCCGTCGTACCGCTGGTATAGTTGATGAGCGCCAGTTCGTCGGGGGTCTGCTCCGTATAGTAGTTGACGTGCTCCTTGCGGAAGTACTTGGGGTATTTCACGCCGAACATCTCGTTGAGGTGCTCACGCGCATAGGTAAGCTGGTCGGTACGCGACACGGCCAGCGAATAGTCGGGCAGGTAGATGACGCCTTCCAGACCGGGCATCTCTGTGGCATCTATCTGAGTAGCCACGACATCGCCCACAAAGAGCAGCTTGGCATCGCTGTGGTTCACGATGTTGTGTATCTGCTCCGGCATGAACTCATGCAGGATGGGCACGGCCACCGCACCATAGGTGAGCGTGGCGAGGAAGGCCACGGCCCAGTGGGCGCTGTTGCGTCCGCAGAGTGCTATCTTGTCGCCCTTTTTGACACCTGAGTTTTCGAACATGATGTGCAGCTTCTCTATCTTGCGTGCCACATCGTGATACTGCAAGGTCGCTCCCTTGTAGTCGGTCAGTGCATCCTGGTCCCAATGGTCTATGATGCTCTTCTGTATGAGTGCGTTAAAGCTTGGAATATCCATATTGTAGTATGTTTCTGTATCTATGTTGTGGTTCCGGTTATGTCCTTCCCTGTACTGGGGACACGGTTTTAAGATGCGTTGTTTTGGTAGAGATAGCGTTTGATGGACTTCTTGGCGGTTTTCTCAAACTCGCTGTCGTGCAGTTCTATGTGTGTTATCTGTGCGAAGGTGGGCATGAGCGTGTTCAGTTCCAGTCTGTTCTGTTCCATGATGCCTTCCAGGTCAGAGCGGTTCATACCCAGCGCCTGTACCTCTTCCGTGTCGGGGTGTACGAGTCCGTATAGCTTGTCGCCTCTCTGCACCACAAGACTTTCGCCCACCATCGGCATGGAGTTGAGTTTATCCTCTATCTCCTCGGGGTAGATGTTCTGGCCGTTGGGACCCAGCAGCATGTTCTTGCTCCGCCCCCTTACGTAGAAGTGACCGTCCTTGCTCTGCGTGGCGAGGTCGCCGGTATGGAACCATCCGTCCTCGTCGAGCACAGCCTCGGTGGCTTCCCGGTTCTTGTAGTAACCGAGCATGGTGTTGATGCCCTTACAAATGAGTTCGCCGGGCGTATGTACGGGATCCGGACTCAGCACCTTTACCTGCATGTGCTTCACGGCCACACCACAACTGTCCTTCATGTAGTCATCGCGGTTGGCGAAGACGATGAACGGGGCTGTCTCAGTGGTGCCGTAAGCCATGGCGATGGGGAAGCCGATGCTGAGGAAGAAACTCTCTATCTCCCTGTTGAGCGGTGCTCCGCCCACCACCACCTGATAGGCATTCCCGCCAAACTGCCTCATCACGAAGTCGAGTACCCTCTCCTTGATGTGCCTGTTCACCACGGGCATATTCATCAGCAGGCGCATGCGGTTGGTCTGTATCTTGGGGAAAATTTTCTTTCTTACTATCTTCTCGACGACGAGCGGCACGGCGAAGATGATGTTGGGCTTTATCTCTGTGAAGGCCTCGGCTATGAGCGAGGGGCTGGGCAGTCGGGTGAGGAAATAGATGTGGTTGCCCAGTACCGTATTGAACAGCAGTTCGGCCATCAATCCGTACATGTGTGCCATGGGCAACGTAGAGAGCACACTGCAGTTGGGCTCCAGATGCGGTGCCATGCGGTCGAGCATATAGTCGAGGTTGCCCCACAATGCACGGTAAGGCAGCATTACCCCCTTAGAGAATCCCGTCGTGCCGCTGGTATAGTTTATCATGGCCAGTTCTTCGGGCTGGTCCTGATGATAATGTACGTGTTCCGGACGGAAGAACTTGGGGTACTTGTGTCCGAAGAGCTCGTTGAGGTGCTCCCGGGCATAGGTGAGTTTCTCCGATCGTGACACTACCAGCGAGTTGTCAGGCAGATAGACGATGCCCTCGAGTTGCGGCATCTTGTCGGCATCAATCTCCGTAACGACATAGTCGCCCACAAAGAGGAGCTTGCTCTCGCTGTGGTTTACGATATTGTGTATCTGTTCGGGTTTGAATTCGTTTTGTATGGGTACGGCTACCGCGCCATAGGTAATGGCTGCAAGGTATGCCACTGCCCACTGGCTGCTATTTCTGCCGCAAACGGCTATCTTGTCTCCCTCTCTTACGCCGCTGTTCTCGAAGAGGATGTGGAGCTTCTCTATTTTCCTGGCTACATCATGATACTGGAGTGTCGCCCCCTTATAGTCGGTAAGGGCTTCCTTGTCCCAATGCTTGATGATGCTTTGCTCAATATACGAGTTGAAACTGGGTATTGAATCCATTGCACAGTTCGTGAAATTTTGTGCAAAGGTACAGTAAATTCTGCACACAACAAAAAAATATGTGCAAAAAGTGGAAAAACTTGCTTATTTTTTCAAGTTTTCTTGGTTTTTACAGGTGGATAGTCCCTACCCTACTTTCGGAAGCAGGAAGGTTAGAGGAGTCTGAGAAGCTAAGGGGCAACAGCTTTCATGCCAGGAAAACGCAAAAAACATGGCGAAACATTTGGCTGTTCGGAAGAATAGTCGTACCTTTGCAGCCTGAAAGTCAAAAAGGCTATAATGGGCATGCCCCTTATGGGGGACACGAACCGACGCAGAAGCGTCCCCATGACGTCTATATTAATAACCCAACAAAACAAAAAGAAACAATGAAAAAAGGTATCCATCCCGAAAACTATCGCCCCGTCGTATTCAAGGATATGTCCAACGGCGATATGTTCCTCTCAAAATCTACATGCAAGACCAATGACACCGTAGAGTTTGAAGGTGAGACTTACCCTGTAGTGAAGATCGAAATCTCAAGCACCTCTCACCCGTTCTATACTGGTAAGAGCAAGCTCGTCGACACAGCCGGTCGCGTTGACCGCTTCATGAACCGTTACGGTAAGTTGAAGAAGTAATATACCTTTTATTATAAGGATATATTATCGCAAGATACGGAGAGTGCGTCCTAACGTAGTTGCATATACGTTGGAACGCACTTTTTTTCTCTTTACACGGATGAAAGACACACTACATAAATAATACAAAAACTATGAAACATCTCAAAAATCATCTTTTACTTCTGATGGCTGCGCTTGCCCTCGCTGCTTGCAGCGGAAGTGACAACGACAATGGCAGCAACGGTGGCAATGGAGGTTCTTCTGCCAATGCCAACAGAAACATTGTATCCGGCAACCTTCCAGCAGAGGTTACACGCACGGAATTTCCCAAGGTAAAGGGCGGCAACGACAATGTCATCATCGTACACAGCACTACGGAGTATGGCGTTAACTACTGCACGGAGTATGACCTCGAAAAGAAGTCGCAGCGATGGAGCTGCTATGCCGTGTACAAGACCAACAATGTGTCGACCTGGAACCGCAACAACTGGAAGAATGGTATCACCTGGCAAGGGAAGACATGGACCAAAGACCCCTTCCAAACAGACCCTGCCATAGCTGAGTCCGCACAAGCCAGCATCTATGAATACATGAACAATAACCCTTACTATGCACGCGGGCACATCGTGGCATCGGCAGACCGACTCTGCAACCAGGATGCAAACGGACAGACCTTCTACATGACGAACATCCAGCCCATGAGTTCCGACTTCAATAGCGGTATATGGGAGAAGATAGAAGAGAAGATACGTGGTTTTGCCACCATGTACGTGAAGGAGGCAAGCGACACGATGTTTGTCTGCAAGGGCGGCACCATCGACAACGATAGCCAGATACTGGGTTACACCACTAACCACTTCATCATTCCCAAGTACTACTTTGCTGCCGTACTGCTGAAGACCACCAAGGGCAACAAGGCCATCGGGTTCTACATAGAGCACAAGACATGGAGCGACAACACTTCTCTCATACCCCACGTCATGAACATCGCAAAGTTGCAGGATTTGACAGGCATCGACTTCTTCTGCAATCTGCCCGATAGCGAAGAAGACAAGTTGGAGAGTCGTGAAATTAACGACACCTACCTCAAGAACCAGTGGAGCATCACGCAGTAAGGCGTGGCGCTAGTAACATTGTTCACACCCAATAAAGATTACGCCGCTTTTCCCGAACATGACGGGAAGAGCGGCGTAAATATTTCTGTCTGTATGGTTGAAAGCTGCTTACTTCTTCACTTGTACGGAATCTGTCTCGGAAGCAATGCTATCGCCCTTCTTTGACTTGGCATAGCTATTCCACCAATCATAGCCGTAATTGTAGTTACTCCAATTGTAACTGGTGCCGGTCCGGTAAAGAATAAACTCGTATTGCTCATCAGGATAAGACCAGCTTCCACTATAAGAGAAGCTAATATAACCTCCGAAAGAACGGTCGTTCAGACTGTAATTATGGATAACAGCCTTTTCACCACTATCCAAGAAACTAATATAAATATTACCGTCATTTACATACCATTTGATGCGGTTAACGACATACCTACTGCCACTGTAATAATCATGCCAGTAACCAGTACCGGAATAGAGATCTGTATTATCGAAATACACGTCAATCTCATTTGTTGACAACCAACCACCGTCATAATAGTATCTTTGGCTTATTTGCATACGGCCGCTCCATGTTCCGTCCAGTGTGTAGGCAATGTCGGAGTCTTTGTCGCACGATGCAAACGAGAGTGCCATCATCAGCATCATGACAAAGGCCCATATAGACTTAAACTTTTTCATTTCTTTTCTGATTTAAAAAATTAATAATAACGTTAACAGTTGCAAAGGTACGCCTTTTGATTGAAAAAACAAAGGGTTTTGCCAAAAAATGTATACATCTTGGCAAAACCCTTATATATTCATACGATGTGCCGTATGTAGCGTTGTTCTATCTGTTGCGTCTCAACTTGCCGTCGTTCACAGTTACTGCGAACGGTGTCTTTACTGCAAGTTTGCCGAACGACAAGCTTTCGGTAGCGTCCGCCTTGGCAGAAACTGTAGCATTTCCCTTGGCGTTGGATGCAGCATCGGCCTTGGCATCGGATGTGGAGTTCACTCTCTCGAGGTCGATGTACAGGAGATTGCCCTGTACATCATCCAGACCTATCATGTATCCGTAGAAGACATCATTGCTCTGCTTGTTCTCGCGACCAAGGTAATAACCGTAGTACTTGGCGGAAGCGTCCATGGCGTAAGTGCCACCATCATCGTACTTGATGTAGATGTCGCCATTGTCGTCGATATACCAACTGAAGTTGAGCGTCTGCTGGTCATCCACCTTGGTGCCGTCAGCGCTAAACTTGTAGTCGTTCTCTATGCCATAGCCACTGAGCTGATTGCCCGAATTGCCATACTGGAAGAACTTCATGTCGACATTGAAATCAATGGTTGTACGCGACTCGCCATCATCGTTCAGATAAGAGAAATTCGCTGTGCCGTACCATTCACCCATCAGTTTGTTTGCCAACTGCACCAGTTGCGAATTCTGCGAGTCTTGCTTGCCGTCGTTCCAATCGTCATCGCTCCAGTTCCAGTCACTGTAGCCGTTGTACCACCCATAAGGGTCGTTCCACCTGTTGTCCCACCTGTCGTAGCGGTCGTCGCACGATGTGAACATAAAGGTAGTGACAGTCATTGCTGCCAAAGCCATCATCATTTTACTTTTTCTCATGTTCTTCATACTTTGAGCATTAGGCGTGTTCTAAAATTCCACGCACTGTTAAACTTCTACTTTTAACACTGCAAAGTTACATCTTTTTCAGAAACCACAATACATAATTGGCAAGAAAAGTATCAGAAAGACAGTTCGATGGTCATTCTGACACCACTTTTCTGGATGTTCTCTAGGTTGCGGTAACTCAGTCGCCACACATAGTCGATGCGCAGGAACTTGAAGATGTTCTCGATGCCTACACTTGCCTCCATATAGGGCGTGTTGCCCATGAGATGGGTGTACGACGGGAAGCGGAACAAGCCCTCGGAATTGCCGTTCTTCAATGGGTTGTTCTTATCGGTGAGGTGACCGTAGAGCCCACGGAAGCAGAACACCTCACGCCATTTCAGCTTCTTGATGAGCGGCAGACGGTTGAGGAGGTTGCCGTTCATGTAGTACGTCACGTCCCAGGAGAGATACTCGTCGTTGATGAACTCGAGGGCGTTCATGTTGGTATACGACTCGGGCTGGATGGTATAGGTGAGGTTGGCATTGGGGATGATGAGCAAGGGCCAGGGATCCTTAGTCCAAACCTTTCCAGCCTTGGCGATGATGTCAACATAACCGAAAGCCGAAAACCAGAAACGTTTCTGGAAGCCGATGTCGGTGCGCTGGTAGCTATAATCGGACCCGAGCACGTTCTTCACCGCCATGACATGGTTGACATTGAAGATGGCGGCATCGAAGGTGATGGGTATGCGCAGGTTGCGCGTCTGGTAGAACTTCTCGTTGTGCGCATAGCGGAAATTGAGCTCCAATTGCGTCATGTCGTAATGGCTCTGGGGCAGCAGACTTCCGTCGGCCTGGAAGCGGTCGAACACAGCCAGTTCGGTAGCATACTCACGACGGTTGCGCAAGATGGCCTTATAGGACACACCACTATACAACTCGTGTGTATAGGTAAGTTCGGCCTGGCGCAGGTAGGAGATGTCATGGTCCTTCTTGCGGCGTATCATGAGCATCATGTTGTCCTTGGAGGTATACATGTAGCTCTGACCCAACTTATTGATGTCATACATGTACTCAAATCGGAGCGAGTGTACGGGAAACTCCTTGCGGTACTCCTTGCGGTCGGTGAAGGAATATTCCACGAGACCATCATACTTCAGCCGCTTGTCCTTCACACCATACGCCACATAACCGTCGAGGAAGAGCCGCTTGTTGAAGGCGGGCGTGGTGGATCCGCCTATGCGGTAGCGCATGCCTTCCAAGCTGTTGTTGTTGATGGTGGAGTTCATCGGTCCGAACTCGAACAAGCACTTGCTGGGGTCGGGATGCGTAGGTATGTAGCCATTGAACATGATAGAGAGGAAGCGCATGGTGTATCGGAACGCCGGCACCTGGTTGAGACGTTTCATGAGCGACTCGGTGGTGTTGGCATTGCGCCTTACAGCCTCCAACGGACGGTGCTCATCCCAGAAGGCATCGGTCTGGTGGCGCGAACCATACAGACTGATGACGGGCGCACTCTCGTCAAAATACTTCATCTCGTCGGGAGCAGGAGCATCGAACGAGTGGTTGGTGTAGATATTGAGGCGGCGCGCATACATGCCCTTGGTACGCTCGGTGAGCTTGAAGTTGACACTGATGTCGTTCTTGGTGATGAGTCGCGTGCTATCGGCCGTGCGCTCGAAATCCTGCTCTATGCTGAGTTTCGACACATAGTTGAGGTTAATCTTCTTGGGCACGTTGAGCACGGCACGCTCCACAAAGTAGGTGGAGTCGAGCGTGACGTAGAGGTGGCCCGTGAAGCCCCACGTCTCAGAGTTGTGGGGCACGAAGCCGAGATCCACACAACGGTGGTTGTCCACGGTGAGCGTGTCGAGGAGATAATACTTATAGTAGTCGGGCCCCATGGTGGAGAGCGGACTGACGAAGCGTTGCAGGAAGAGGGGCACATCGTTCTGGAAGATGTCCACCTCCTTGAACACCTCGCCCAGGAACTGCTGTATGCCGTCGCTGGAGAAAATCTCGTCTATGCCCGACGACTTGTAGCCCTTCACCACCTGTTTCTCTGTGTCAGAAGACTTACGCCAATAGACGGTCTGCACCTTCTCCTTCTCCGACACGGGAAGGATGGTGACACCATCGTCGAGCGTATCTACAAACTCACTGAGGAAGTCGAACTTGCCCTTCTTGCCGTCTTTGCGCTTGCGAGGCGTATAGTCGTTCTTTCCGAAGAGGGTCTTCTCGTACTGGTCGTAGCTGTAGTAATCGTGGTTGCGCGGACTGTTCTCCTTGCGGCGGGCAATGACCTGCCTCACGAAAGCCACGGCAGGGTTCTCCTTCTTACGGTACTTCTCCTTGCGGGGTTTGACCACTACTTCCTTGAGCGACACGCCGTCGGGACTAAGCACGATGGCGAGTTCGGTGGATGCCTGTCGGGAAGAGATGCCAATGTCCTTGGTGCGATACCCCATGAACGACACGCGGAGCGTGCCGTTACGGCGAGGCAGGACAAGTGAAAACTGTCCGTTGCCGTCGGTAACGCAACCCAAGCCAGTGCCCTGAAGCAAAAGCGAGGCATAGGGTAACGGTTCCCCCGTGATGGAGTCGGTGACGGTACCCTTCAGCGTCATGTTCTGAGCGCGCAAGGTACCGGCAGTCAACACCGCCAAGAGAAGCAGGAAATGTCTCAATCTCATATAAAAAGGGTTTTACTTGCAAGCCTTGGTAGTAAACATCTTGCTGTCGATGTTCGCATTGAGGGCATAGTCGGAAAAGTCGTACTGCGAGTAGTTGTTGCCACGCTCGTGTATGAGCAGACGGCTGATGCTGCCGGCCTTGTCTATCAGCACCGTGAAGGAGGTGAACATAAGGCGGCGCTTGGCCTTGGAATCGGTAGTCTTGGGCGTAACGGTAAGCAGGTAAGAGGTGCCCTGTTTGGTTACCGTGACATTGGCCTGGGTGGTGAGAGCCGCACTGTTATCGGATGTCTGCAGACGCGTGATGATGTCACTGAGTATCTCAAAGGGATTGTTGCCTTGTGCCTTGGCCTTGATGGCACGCGACTTGCCACCCTTCACCATGGTGTAGGTATTGCCCACGGCGAGGAGCATCTCCTTGGTACTGGTGAAGACCATGCTCTGGTCGGACGGCCGCTTCCAGTAATACTTGCCGGTGGTTACTACGTCTTTGGTTACCGCGGCATTGTGGCGTGTCAACCTGACGGTAGCAGTATAAGTATTCAGAGCCTTGTAACGGCTTGCCACCGCCCTGCGCAACTCAGCTTGCTGCGCAGAGACGGTGATGCAAGTCAACAATAGAAGGAAAAATGTTGTCAGTGTACGTTTCATATCTTTCATTTTTATCGTGTTAATGAGTTAAGGCGTGTCTAAAAATTCCACGCGTTGTTAAACATCTTTTTCAAGCGGATTATTCTCTTTTTCTTTTATTCGGCAGAAGTCAATATCTTCCAAATGGGTTCCTTACCCAGGATGGCGGCACAGGTGTGCATACTCGTCATCGTGACACCGTGTATGCCATGCAGCATGAGGTTCTGCCCCGTGAAGAGCAGGTTGGGGATGGGGGTATGGGGCGAGAGGAGTGTCATGAGCGGGTTGCGGTAATCCTTGCGCATGCCGTAGGCACTGCCCTCGGGAGTGAGTGTGTAGTCACTCCATGTCAGAGGCGTGGAGGTATAGCACTCGTTGTAGGCCCTAATGTCGGGGATGTAAGAGGCAGCAGTGTCTATGCATCGGGCGGCCAACCGTACCTTCATCTCCTCGTATTCGGCTCCGCGACGGCCCACCTTCGTGCCCTGCCATGCCTCGCAGAGGTCCCATGTCATAGGCGTGAGGAGGTCTACCTGCCGGGTGTAACGGCTTCCGTCTTCGGGCACACGGCAACTCACCAGCACACCGCCCTTTGTGGTGTCCCACACATCGCCCTCGGGATAGATATAGTGGTTATGGTCGAAGTAAGGAAGGGTGTCGGGCGGAAACACGAGCGACACGGTGAACATGCCGAAGGTGTTGGTGGCGGAGGCGATGCGACGTCGGAACACTTTCTTTATCTTTGCACTCTCCTTTACGAGGAGGGTGGTCAGCGCCGGGTGTATGTCGCTCACGAAGGTGTCGGCCTCATAGTGCTCGCCATTGTCGCAGAGGGCATACTTCAGCATACCGTCCTGCTCCACGAGTTCGGTGACTTTGGCACGGCACACCACCTCGCCCCCCATGGAGCGGATGCCCTGCACGAGGCGGTCGGTAAGGAGTGAGGCATCACCGCGAAGGCGCCAACTGCTCTCCACATAACTGCTGTTGCCGTGGAGGAAACTGAAGAGGGGCAACGACTCACGGCGCAATTCCATCTTGAGGGAAGTGCCGCTGACCACATCGCGCAAAAGGGGACTGCGGAAGGTGTCCTCGAGAAACTGCCACGCACTGGTGGTGACGAGGGTGCCCATATATTCGGGTTGGAGCGTACCTGGGGCAAACGGTTCTGCTTGGTCGGCAACCGAGTCTTTCAGTTGCTTGGTATAATGCTGCAGCCCGACGCGCTCGTCGGGAAACTCACGGGTGAGATACTCACAGAAGCGGTCATATCCCTGCGGCAGGTCAAAGCTGCGGTCTCGCACGGTGACACGGTCGAAGCAGTCGGCATCCAACTGGTGCCAAGGCAGGGATAAGAGATCCATATAGCGGAACACGGCATGGAGCGACTGCCCCTCGCCAAGGCCTCCCACGTAGTGGAAACCCGTGTCAAACGACAACCCCTTGCGCCTATAGCTCTGTAGGCAACCGCCGGGCTGGGTGCCCTGTTCGAGCACGAGCACACGCTTGCCTTCGCGAGCAAGGATGTAAGCACACTCCAGTCCGCCCAAGCCTGCACCTATTATAATAATGTCGTATTTCATTTGCCTTTTTTACTTTCTACAAGGGGATTAAGTTTTTACTCTTTACAAAGGGATTAAGTTTTTACCTTTTTACCCTTTTACTTTTTTACCTTTCATCCAGTACCACACGGCAGGCTGCACCACATAGGAGAGCACCACAGCCGACACCAATCCCACGAGAGTGGCGAAGCCAACCGACCGGATGGCGGGATGGCGGGCGAAGAGCATGGACGCCACGGTGACGATGAGGATGACGGCACTGAAGAAGATGGCCGTCTTGTGGTAGCTCAGGAGTTTGTTGTCCGTGCCGCCCTCGGTAAGTCCGTTCATCACGAAGATACTATAGTCAACACCGATGCCGAAGATGAAGGTGGAGATGATGATGTTGATAAGGTTGAACCGCACGTCGAAGAGAGCCATTGCCCCGAGCACGATGATCCAACTGAGCAGAATGGGCATGAAGGCGAGCAGCGTCTTGCGGATGTTGCATCTGAAGCTGGCGAGCAGCACGACGAAGACAAAGGCCATGGACACCCATTGCAGCACATTGAAGTCTTCGTTCATGCCCACGAGCGTGTCTATTGTATAATAATAGGTGTCGAGCACCATCAGATGTGGCACATTGGCAATGGCGTCGCATATACGGTAGTAGTCGCTCGTCTTGCTCTGTACGGTGTCGTTGGCACAACGCACGGAGGTGAAGCAGAGATACTCACCGTCATACGACTGCTCCATGAGGGTAGAGAGGTATCCCTCGGGGATGATACCAGCACGATAGAGCGCATCAGGCTCATAGTCGGCACGTGCCAGTTCGAAGAAAGGCTCGAAGCCCTCGGGGTTGAGACCAGCGGCGGGAGCCGTCTGGGCAATGAGAGTGCGCACCTTCTGCAGGCGAGCCTCCGTCCAGTAGCTCTTCCAGGCGGCAATGCGCTGGCGCTGCACCTGCATGGGCACAAATATCTGGTCGGTGGGGGTGTAGCTCTTCACCAGTCCGAGTTGCTTGAGAGAGTCGAGCTTGTGTTCCAGCACTCCGAAGTGGGCAATGGCCTCCTCCATCGTCTTGCCGGAGGCGGCAAAGTACTTCTCTTTGTCACCCGTAAATGTCTTGCCGCGCAGGAGGTTCTCGGAATAGGTGGTATTCTCCTCTTCATAGCCGAGGTTGTGCATGTTAGCATCAAACTGCGTGCCCCTCACCACATAGGCGCCAATGCACACCACGGTAACCAGGAGGATGGTGGCGAGCAGCGGTTTCTTGCTGTGGAAGGGATAGGCATTGATACGGTTGATGAGCAAGAAGGCCTTGTTGGGGCGACTCTCCCCTACCCCCTTGCCCAACAGCTGGGGCAGGAAGACGAGGCAGAACATCGTGGTACCGAGAATGGCAAAGGTGGCGAAGAGGCCGAAGTCCTGCAAGAGTGCCGTGTTGACAAAGATGAGCCCCGTGAAGGAACCTATGGTAGTGAGACACCCCAGGCATACGGGGCGCACCTGGTCGCGCAACAACTGTTCAGGATCGCTAACATAGCGATGATGGGTAAGGATGTGGAGCACGTAGCTGAGGGCCACACCCAGGATGATGGCACCGATGCCGAGGGCTATGAGCGAGAACTGCCCCTTGATGAAGTACATCATAGTGAGGCCGAAGAGCGTACCGAAGGCCACGGGCAGGAGCAGTAGGGGAAGGGTGCTACGTCGGCGGAAGCAGAGCAGCAGGAACACGATGACGAGCAGGAGCGAACCGCCCACGGTGTAGACGAGGTCTTGCTTGATCTGTGTGGCATTGTAGAAGCCGCTGGCCGGCGTGCCGTGGTAGCAGACGCGCACATCGGGATGGGAGGCGGCAAACTGCTCTATGAGTGTGTTGAGGTGCTGGAAGAGTACGGAGCCTTGCCCCGTATTGGTGGCGGAGAAACGAGGCGTGATGAAGGCTACGCACACCGTGGAGTCTGCCACAAAGAAATGGCCGTCGATGGTGTTGTAGCCGCCCGTGCCTCCTGCGAGGAGGGGCTGCATCTGTGCGGCCAGCACATTGCGCAAGCCGATGGGGTCAGACTGTATCAGTTCGGGATAGGCCGAACCGAACTCGCCCTCCATGTCCTCCTTGTTCTGGCGCATCTGGCGCGCCATGTGGGCTGGGGTGATCAGGGTGTCGATATGGGCATAGAGCGTAGTGTCTATGTAAGAAGGCAGGTGCTCGGTGAGGTAATCGATGCCGTCGGGCATGAGGTCATCGGAGAGACGGTAGAACACGTCGCCTATGGTACGCGAGGAAGAGTCGCCCTGGTTGTCGAGGGCCATGAGCGAGTCGACAAAGGCATCGCACACCTCGGCTATCTTGTCGGTAGAGACACCTTTCTTACCCTCGAAGAGCAGGAAGGTCTTGTCCTTGATACGCAGGTTGGCGAAGGCAAGTTTCATGCTTCCGTCCTCGTTGCGCGAGGAAGGCATGAGCTTGTTGAGGTCTTCCTCCAGATGGATCTGCGACGAGAAGTAGCCGAAGACGAGGAAGAGGGCCACCATCGATGTCCAGAACACCGGGCGGTGCTCACGGAAATAGCGGTAGATATAGATGCAAAGCCTTGTCATTTTTACTCTTTTCTTTTTTACTCCTACTTTTTTTACTCCTACTTTTTTACCTCTTTACCTTTTTGACCCTTTTACCTTTCAACGGCTCATTTCGCCTTTATATTCCATATAGGTATCGTTGCTGTCGCTGATAGAGGCCTTTACGGTATAAGCGTCATCGGAAGAAGAGAGGATGTCTATCCTCACGTCGAGCGTGGAGCACTGGGCGGGGGTCATCAGGGAGGTGAGGCGACACTGGCTCACGGACGACTGGTGGAGGGACTTGCCCACCACGGTCTCGGTACACTCCTTGATCATCTGCATGTTGCACACACCGGGGCATACGGGTTCACCGGGGAAGTGGCCGCGATAGACATCGCAGTCGGGCAACAATTCCACACGGCATACGGCAGAGGTGTCGCCCTGGCGGTCTATGCCAAGCACACGGTAATAACGGTTTTCTAGTCTCATTCTATTTTCTGATAAAAATTTTCATCCGGGTTTCAGCCACAAGGATGTCACTTTCCTTCACCCCTTCGTTCTTGTCGGCCACGGCATGTGTCTGTGCCGAGAGGAGGGTGACGCCATTCACTTCCACACCCATGTGGACGGTGGTAAGGAGGCAATCGCTCACCTTAGGACGGTGGTGGCAACGGAACTTCTTTACCTCGCCGATGTAGCCCACGGGCGGCTCAGAGGCTCCTGCCTGCATGGCCTTGTATCCGGCGAAGGCAGAGGCCGACTGGGCGATGTGCTCAATGAGACCACTCTCGTCCATGGTGCCATCCTCGCCGAGGAAGAAACATGAAGGGGAGACGGTGAGGCAAGTTGTAGCCTGCTCACCGTCTGCACTAAGCAGCTCATCCACCATCAGGATGGGGTCCCTTTGCGGGATGAGCTGCGTGATAGTAATATTGTCCATCGTCATTATTTGGGGAGATGGGTCTCGATGTAGTCGTACAGATTATTGAAGGTCTGTATGTTCTTCAACTCAGATACGGGAATCACCACCTTGTAGGTCTGCTGCACGAGGGCAATGAGGTCCACGAGGCTCAGACTATCGAGGCTGAGGGTGTCCTTGATGCTTGCCTCTGCGTCGAAGTTGGTGGTTTCTACATCAAACTCTTCGGCCAGGAGGCCGTTTACCTGTTCTACGATTTCGTTACGTGTCATAATCTTCTATTGTTATTAATAATTATTGTTTGTATTTAAGTGAATTTCAGAGCGAAAGCTATAAGCATCCTGCGTGTGGTAGCGCTTTTGCCCTTACAGGGCGCACGTTAGCCCTTTGCATAACCCAGGATGATCCCCTGGGCTAAGCGCTTCTGCCCTTTCAGGGCGTGTGGGCAAAATGTACCAACTTATTCAGGTGAAATGTACCAACTTGTTTTTACTATAGGTTCTTCACGATGAGGGTGGAGTTGGTGCCTCCGAAGCCAAAGGAGTTGGAGAGGAACATGTCGAAGTGGGTCTTCAGCAGTTCGGGCTGCACACGGATGCAGGCGGTCTCCTCGTCGGGATTCTCGAAGTTGATATTGGGGGCAATGAAGTCGTTCTTCATCATGAGGAGCGAGTAGATAATCTCGCTGGCTCCTGCCATCCACATCTCGTGTCCGGTCTGGCTCTTGGTGGAAGTAACGGGCACATTGCTGTCGCCGAAGAAACGGGCGATGGCCTGCGCCTCGCGTGCATCGCCGATGTGGGTAGATGTGGCGTGTGCATTGATGTAGCCTATCTGGTCGGGAGTCACCTGTGCGTCCTTCAGGCACAGCTCCAATGATCGTGCCGGTCCGTCGACATTAGGTGTGGAGATGTGGTCGCCATTGCCGGAGAAACCCCAACCGATGACCTCTGCCAGGATGGGAGCACCGCGCTTCACGGCGTGTTCATACTCCTCGAGTATCACCGTGGCAGCACCACCACCCGGTACCAGTCCGTCACGGTCGCGGTCGAACGGGCGACTGGCCTTGGTAGGCTCATCCTCACGTACGGAGAACGACTGGATGCCGTCGAAGGCAGCCACACTATACATGTTGTTCTCCTGTGCACCACCACATACCACGCACTCCTGCAAACCGTTGCGTATGAGCAGGGCACCGAGGCCTATGGATTGTGAACCGGAGGCACAGGCAGCAGAAGCCGTGAGATTGATGCCGCGCAACTTGAAGAGGCAGGCGAGGTTCATGGTGACAGTGGAGTTCATCGACTGGAAGATGGAGCCGCTTCCGCATGCCACGGTGCTCTTGAACTCGCGGAACTTGTCGAGGGCCTGCATGGTGGCTTCAGCCACTGAGTCGTTGCCATAGACGAGTCCCACCTCGTGCTGTGCGATATAGTCGGCATCGAGACGTGCGTTCTCCAATGCGTCCTTAGTGGCCATATAGGCATACTGTGCCTCCTCGGGCATGAAGTGGCGCTGGTTGCGTGGCACAAAGGGTTTGAGGTTTGGCTTCGGCACATTGGCGCAGAGGGCAGAGCGGAAGCCCGCATCTTTGCGTTCCTGGCTGAAGATGATACCACTCTTTCCGGCGAGGAGCGAGTCGCGCACCTCGTCGAGGGTGGTTCCAAGGCATGACCAAATGCCCATGCCGGTAATAACTACTCTTTTCATATTTTTCTTTCCTGTTCTATTGTTTTATATGTATGTTTCTTAAGGAGTTAAAGGAGTTGCCTGTATTGTCGTTACTCTTTCCCCGTTAGGTAAAGGTTCCCGGGAATTCCCCGGCAAGGGAGTTGTCGCAAGCTTGCAACCTTGCTTGCCGTTCCTGCTTGCATCCTTGCTTGCCGTCGGATTTCAAATCCGCCGGAACGCCTACGGACAACAACCTTTCCGACGTATGCGGAACGCCTACGGACAACAACCTATCTGGCGTATGCTTTTTTACTTTTTTACCTTTTTCTCATAGCATCTCCTACGCTTCACGAGGCGGGGATTGAGGGGTTTCCATTGCGAGAGCTCCTTCACGTTGTCCTCCAGTTGCGGACCGGTCTCGGCCCAGGTGTAGCCCAACTTGTTGAAGACGGGGATGAGGTCGTTGAAGAAGAGGGCGTTCACGCCCAGTCCCTGGTATTCGGGCAGCACACCGATGAGGAGCATCTCCGCCTTACCCTCGTGCTTCCACTTCAGGGCCTTCAGCAGGTGGAGCCACCCCCATGGCAGGAGTTTGCCGTGGGTCTTTCGCATGGCATTCGACAGACTGCCCATCGACACGCCTGCCCCCACCATCTTGCCCTCGCCGTCCTCGATGACGGAAATCATGCGGGTGTCGATGAGCGGTATATAGTGCTTCACAAAGAAGTCTATCTGCCGGTCGGTAAAGGATGAATAGCCGAAGAGGGGCGCATAGCAGACATTGAGCAGGTCGAAGATGCGCTTGCCATATCCGCCGTACATAATCTGCCGTTTGGAGAGTTTCTTGACATGGAGACCGAACATCTCGCGCGTCAACTTGGTGACACGGGCGTATTTCTGCGGTATCTCCTGCGGAATGTCCACCTGTATCTGCACCCAGTCTACGGCCTTACTGAAACCGAGGCGCTCCATGTGTTGCGGGTAGTAGGGATGGTTGTAGATGGTGACGATAGACCCCATCTGGTCGAAATCCTCCACGAGCATGCCCTCCTTGTCGAAGTCGGAAATACCGAGAGGTCCCTGCACGATGTCCATGCCCCGTTCTCTACCCCACTCTTCCACAGCCCCGAGCAGGGCAACGGAGACGGCCTCGTCATCAACGAAGTCGATGAAGCCGAACCGCACCGATCGGGTGTTCCATTTGTCGTTGGCACGGCGATTGATGATGCCGGCGATGCGTCCCACGCACTGTCCCTCTTCATCGTATGCCACGAAAGCCTGGATGTCGGAATACTCCAGCCCGGGGTTCTTTTCAGGGCGAAAAGTGTCGCGTATGTCCTGGTCGAGGTCGGGCACATACTGCGGTGTGTCGCGGTAGAGGCGATGGGGCAAGCCGACGAAATCGTCCATCTCCCTTTTTGTCTCCACCTTTTTTATATTTATATTATGCTTTATAGCCATTCATTCGGTGTTCTTTTTCAAACTTTTACGTTATCAAGCTGCAAAAATAACACTTTTTTTCGAAATAACCGACCATTTTTTGTCCACAAAAGTTTCCAAAAGCTCACATTGGCAGTTTTTTTTCCGTTTTTGAACAATAAAACGGGGCAGAAATACACAATAATTGCATCTCAACTCAACTTTCTGAAGTGTGAGACGTTAACGCCCTGTGGCCTGCAAGTACTCGCGCTTCTTCACCTCATAATTCGTGAACGACTCCACATACTTGTCGCGGCTCTGCTGATAGAGGCTTTGGGCATCGAGGAGGTCGCTCATGGTGGCGGTGCCTGCCTGGTAATAGTCGGTATTGAGGCGCAGGTTCTCCTCGCTCTGTGTGATGCTCTCTTGGGCGATAGAGACTTGGCGATAGGCATCACCAAGGTCGTTCCATGCCTTGCGCATTTTCACCATGAGCAACTGGCTCTTGTCGCGCTTCTCGTTCTCGGCGTTCTCCACCTGCAGTTTCTGACGCTTCATTTCGTGGCTACCGCCCCACCAACTACTGATGGGCACGGAGACGGTGAACATGCCCACGAGGCGGTTCTGCGACTTGTCCATGATGTCGTTGTACATGTAGCTGCCGCCCACGGCAACAGTGGGGAGGTTCTTGCCTACAGCGAGCTTGTACTGCAACTTTCCTGCCTCTACCTGCTTGTCAAGGAGCTGGTACTCGCGGGTCTGTGGAAGGGAAGTCTCGGCAGACTGGTAGAGCTGCTGCGGACTCTCTGGCAAGGGATAGGTTGAAGCCATCTGGTACTTTATCTCGATGCTCTCCCCATTGTGCCCCATCAGTTGCGCCAATAAGTCCTTCACCGTGGCAACGGCGTTCTCCACCTGAATTCTCGAAGTCTTCACCTCGTTCTGTCGCAACTGCACCTGTAGGAGGTCGTTGCGATTGCGGATGCCGGCATCCACGGCGTTCTGCGCATCCTGGCGCACACGCTCCAGTTGGCGGTCGAGCTGGTCGAGAGTGCGGAGTTTCTCCTTCAGTTGCACGAGTTGCCAATAGTATTGCTCGGCATTGAGCCTCACCTCGTTCTCCGACAATCCGCGCTGCAATCGGGCGGCGTCCTCGCCCACCTTGGCGAGTTTGTTGCCGTTCACGATTTGTCCTCCGGCGAAGACGGGTTGCATCGCCGTCACGCCAGCCACGAGTCCGTTCTTGGCGAGCGACATCGACATGCCACCCAAGTTCATCTCCAGCAGTCCCTTATTGGCGATGAATCCGCCGCCGGTGGCAGAGACAGTAGGAAAGTACTTTGTGAAAGCCTCCTTGCGCTGCTCGGCAGATATGGCTATCTGGTTGTCGGCATTGCGGAGCGAGAGGTTGTTGCGCACAGCCTCAGCGATACATTCGTCGAGAGCGTATTGCTTGCTCTCCTGCGAGGAGGCTGGCAAGCTCATTGCCAGTCC
>CAVKZC010000039.1:0-19065 GCA_963660455.1 Sphaerochaetaceae bacterium
AGCATCTGCAAGTGAAGCGGGTGAAGTGGCGCATAAGGATGTTCTTCGGGTTCAGATTCTGAGGACACGGTTTTTTATTTCCGGAACGGATTATGGATTTTATTTTTCCGGCACGGATTACGCGGATTACAAGCGGAAGGCTAACGTCCCCCAAAAAACATCGCATTCTGAAATAAAAATCCGTGCCAAAAAGAACTCCGTACCCCCAAAGGGGAATGCCGAAAACGTTTTCATGGATTTATAACAGAGGTGAAAGGCGTTTTTACCGTTCTTTTATTACCTTTGCAGAACTAAAACATCTTGAACAAACAAAAAACTGAAAACTAACAAAAAATCAAGAAATGACAACACTGACAATTTCGATTATCGTCGTTTTCGTGCTCGGCTATGCACTCATCGCCACCGAAAGCCTGACGAAGGTAAACAAGGCCGCCATAGCCTTGCTGATGCTTGTGGGGTGCTGGACGCTCTACATGGTAGACCCCATGCAGTACCTGCAGTTGATGCACCCCGACTATACGGGCGGCGCTGCCGGTATGCTCGACAAGGTGACAGGCATCATACAGGAGCACCTGGGCGACACCGCCACTACGCTCTTCTTCCTCATGGGCGCCATGACCATCGTGGAGATAGTAGACCAGAACGGAGGCTTCAACTGGGTGCGCAAGGTAATGAAAACCAAGTCGAAGCGCACGCTGCTGTGGCGCATCGCCTTCATGACCTTCATCCTCTCGGCCATCCTCGACAACCTTACCACGAGTATTGTCATGATCATGATATTGCGCAAACTCGTAACCGACCATAAAGACCGCATGGTGTATGCCTCGCTCGTCATCGTGTCGGCCAACTCGGGCGGTGCGTTCTCGCCCATCGGCGACGTTACCACCATCATGCTCTGGAACAAAGGACTTATTACCGCCGCCGGAGTCATTGCCGAGATTCTGCTGCCCAGCATCATCTCGATGGTGATACCTGCCCTTATCCTGCAGACGGTGCTCAAGGGCGAACTGGTGATGCCCGATGCCTCGGCGCAGCAGGGCGGCACCGTGAGCGACTTTACCGAGGGACAGCGCAAGGCGGTGTTCTGGTTGGGCGTGGGCGGTCTGATATTCGTGCCCATCTTCAAGAGCATTACCCATCTGCCCCCGTTTGTAGGCATCCTTCTGGTGCTGGGCGTGCTGTGGACAGCCACTGAGGTATTCTACCGTGGCCTGCACCGCGGACAGGACATAGAGGGCACGCAGAAGCGCGTAACCAAGCTGCTCTCGCGTGTAGACATGAGTACCATACTCTTCTTCCTCGGCATCCTGATGGCAGTGTCCTGCCTGGCAGAAGTGGGCGTGCTCACAGCTCTCGGCAAGGGACTGAACGACGTGTTTGACGGCAACCACTATCTCGTTACGGGTATCATAGGCGTGCTATCCAGCATTGTAGACAACGTGCCCCTCGTGGCTGGTTGCATGGGCATGTACCCCGTGGCTCCTACGGGCGACATGGCTGTGGACGGCATCTTCTGGCAGTTGCTGGCCTATTGTGCAGGCGTGGGTGGTTCGATGCTCATCATAGGCAGTGCGGCAGGCGTCGTGGTGATGGGACTGGAGCGCATCACCTTCGGTTGGTACATGAAGCACATCTCCTGGATAGCCTTCGTGGGATATCTTTCCGGCATCGTGAGCTACTGGCTCCTGCGTACCTTCGTCTTCGCCGCATAACGGCAGGAAAGAAGGCAAATAACGACATAAAAAAAATAGAGGATGTGGCAACGTGTCACATCCTCTATTTTTTTACTTTTACTTAATGGCGTGGAATTTTTAGGACACGCCACACATCAGTCTTCGGGCAGGAAGAGCGGGTCGTCGGGAGTAAGCATGGTGGGCTTCTGGTCGAACTCCTTGAGCAACTGCTCCGGTACATACTGCTTGTCCACCACCAAGCGGAACATATACTCGTTGAACCAGCGGTTGGTCATGACAAGGCATCCCTTCTGTCCGTAGTCGGCACCCCAACTGTTCTCTACCTTCCACTTGGTAGGCTTGCCGTTGGCATCGAGGTCTACAGCGGTAAGCGTCATGGCGTGTGTCGAACCGCTGTCGAAGGTAGAGATGCGCTCTGCCTTGTTCATGGGGAACGTAGTGCCGAAGAGGCTACCGTAGTCATAGTTGTCGAGGTCCATGTATCCACGCTTGCGGTCCAGTTGCTTGCCCACGTCGTAGCTGGAGTACATCTTGCGGCCGTCCTTCAATGAAGCGATGGCCAGGGAGGCAATCTCCTCCATCGGCAGGTTGAGGTATTTCCAGTTGTGCCCGTCGTAGGTGTGGCGGTCGTATTCCACCTCGTAGGTCTTGTGGTAAGGGCGGCGCGGGTCGTTCATCACCATCACGAAGGTGCCGTTGAGACTCTTGCCCACGGTGGTGTCATAGAACGACTTCGGGGTATACGCCTTGGCTTCGCCCATCAGCTTGCCGTCCTTGTTGCGGAAGGCATAGGTAAACTCCTTCACCGGCTCGCCCAAGGTAAGGCAGAGCATGCGGTAAACGGTGGCGAGCATCTCCGTCTTGCGTGCCTCCATCTGCTTGGCACTCTTGCCGTCGGCAGCCATGCGTCGCAGCTCCAGTCCGTACTCGCGCAGCTTACTTGCCACGAGGCGGCTCATCTTGCTCGTGTTCTCGCTAGAGAAGGTTTCGGGCATCACGCTCATGGGCACCAGACCGTACTTCTCGGCCAGGTCGGCCACGCCACAGAAGGTTCCGCCGTCGTTGAGCGGATTCTTGAAGAAGAACTGCACCTTCGGGTCGTCTATCGGCTTCTTGGCATTGTCCAGTACGCCCTGCAGCATGAGGTTGGCCTTCTCCAGTTGGTCGTAGAAGAAGAGGTAGTCTTGCGAGAACTCCACCGCCAGCGAGTCGGCATGCGCCTTGGCAAAGTTGGCGCGCAGCACGTTCATGCCGCTGAACATCCAGCAGCGCCCCGAACTCTTCTGGTTGTGTATGCTCTGCGAGGGAGTCTCTACGCTGAAGTGAGTGTCCACGGGACCCGCATTGGCGCGGTTCTTCACCAAGTCGTCGATGTTGTTGTTGGCAATGGCGTTGAAGAGGGCCTTGTCTGCAGTGCCGCTTTTCTGGCTCTTCTCTATTTGTGCCAGCATTTGTGCGGAGATGCCGCCGCTCTTGGTCTGGGCTGTGGCTGCAGCAGAAGCAAGCAGCAGTGCCCCCAGGAGTAGAATGTTCTTTCTCATGTCGTAAAATGTATGTTGATTTGCTTTGGCTGCAAAAATACGAAGAAAAAACGGTAAAACACAAATAATCCGCCCAAAAGTGTCCCATAGTAGGGAAAAAGTTGTACCTTTGCAAATCATAGCGATTCAGACGATGAAGAAATGGAGAAAGAGAAATACCGCCTATTGAGCAAGATAACATACCCTGAAGACCTGCGAAAGTTGGACATCAACCAACTGCCCCAGTTATGCAAGGAACTGCGAGAAGACATTATAGACGAAGTGTCGGTCAACCCCGGACACTTTGCCTCGTCGCTCGGCGTGGTGGAGATAACCGTAGCCCTGCACTATGTCTTCCATACCCCCTACGACCGCATCGTGTGGGACGTAGGCCACCAGGCATACGGGCACAAGATACTGACGGGGCGCCGCCAGACCTTCTGCACCAACCGCAAGCTACACGGCATCAGGCCTTTTCCGTCGCCCCTTGAGAGCGAATACGACACCTTTGCCTGCGGGCATGCCAGCAACTCCATCTCCGCTGCTCTCGGCATGGCCGTGGCAGCACGCGAGACAGGATGTGCCGACCGCCATGTCGTGGCCGTCATCGGCGACGGAGCCATGAGCGGGGGACTTGCCTTCGAGGGGCTCAACAATGTGTCGGGAACCCCCAACGACATGCTCATCGTGCTCAACGACAACGACATGAGCATTGACCGTGCCGTGGGAGGCATGGAGAAGTACTTGCTCAACCTGGACACCAACGAAACCTACAACAAGCTTCGCTTCAAGGCTTCGCAGTGGCTCCACTCGCGCGGATACCTCAACGAAGATCGCCGCAAGGGCATCCTCCGGCTCAACAACGCCCTGAAGTCGGCCCTGAGCCACCAGCAGAACATCTTCGAGGGCATGAACATACGCTACTTCGGTCCCTTCGACGGGCACGACGTGAAGGAGGTGGTAAGGGTGCTGCGCCAGCTCAAGAACATGAGAGGTCCCAAGCTGCTCCACCTGCACACCACCAAGGGCAAGGGCTACGAGCCTGCCGAGAAGAGCGCCACCATCTGGCACGCACCCGGCAAGTTTGATGCCGAGACAGGCGAACGACTGATTTCCGACACGGCCAACCAACCGCCCAAGTACCAGGAGGTGTTCGGGCACACCCTGCTCGAACTGGCACGCCACAACCCTCGCATCGTGGGCGTTACGCCTGCCATGCCCACAGGATGCTCCATGAACATCATGATGAAGGAGATGCCCTCGCGCGTCTTCGACGTGGGTATAGCCGAGGGCCATGCCGTCACCTTCTCCGGAGGCATGGCAAAGGACGGACTGGTGCCCTTCTGCAACATCTACAGTTCCTTTGCCCAGCGCGCCTACGACAACATCATACACGATGTGGCACTGCTGCAGTTGCCTGTGGTGCTCTGCCTTGACCGTGCCGGACTGGTGGGCGAGGACGGCAGCACGCACCATGGAGCTTTCGACATTGCAGCCCTGCGCCCCATACCCCACCTCACCATCGCCTCGCCCATGAACGAGCACCAGTTGCGCGACATGATGTACTCGGCACAGTTGCCCGGACACGGCTGCTGGGTGATACGCTACCCCCGGGGGCGCGGCGTGCTAACCGACTGGCGTAACGAGATGGAGGAGATACCGGCGGGCAAGGGACGCCGCCTGAAGGACGGTACCGATGTGGCCGTGCTCACCCTGGGTCCCATAGGCAACGATGCCGCCAAGGCCATCGCCGAGGTGGAGAGCGAGACGGGCATGAGCATAGCCCACTATGACATGCGCTTTGCCAAACCACTCGACGGGGAACTCCTTGCAGAGGTAGCAGCCCGGTTCAGCCGTGTCATCACCATAGAGGACGGTGTGCGCATGGGCGGCTTCGGGTCGGCCGTGCTCGAGTGGATGAACGACCATGGCCACACCATAAGCGTGACACGCATGGGCCTGCCCGACGAGTTTGTGGAGCACGGCACTGTGCCCGAGCTGCGTGCCATCACACGCCTCGACGTGCCTGCCATCAAGGAGCAACTCAAGAATATAACCAACAAGACATTATGAAGATAATCATTGCCGGCGCATACGCCATCGGAACACACCTGGCCAAGCTCCTGTCACGCAGCAAGGAGGAGATAACCCTCATCGACGAGAGCGAGGAACGGCTGGCAACCATAGGGTCCGACTACGACCTGCTTGCCATCAACGGCCAGCCCACAAGCCTGCGCATACTGCGACAGGCTGGGGTTGGAGATGCCGACCTCTTCATAGCCGTGACGCCCGAAGAGAGCACCAACATCACCGCCTGCATCCTCGCAGGAAAGTTGGGCGCCAAGCGCACCGTGGCCAAGGTGGACAACCCCGAATACATGACACCCCAGTCGCAGGAGTTCTTTGTGGGGCTGGGTGTCGACAAGCTGATCTATCCCGAGATGCTCGCCGCCGTAGACATCAACAACGGACTGAAGATGAGCTGGGTGCGCCAGCGCTGGGATGTGCACGACGGGGCACTCGTCATGCTCGGCATCAAGTTGCGCGAGACGTGCGAGATTCTCAACCGGCCGCTCAAGGAGATAAGCGGTTCCAACGACCCCTACCACGTCGTGGCCATCAAGCGCGGAGAAGAGACCATCATTCCCGGAGGCAACGACGAACTGAAACTATACGACCTGGCCTACTTCATGACCACGCGCAACTACATACCCTATGTGCGCAAGATAGTGGGCAAGGAACACTATGTAGACGTGAAGAACGTCATGATTATGGGTGGAGGACGCACTGCCGTCAGGGCGGTGAAGAAAATGCCCGAATACATGGAGTGTAAGATTATAGAGCACGACGAGGAACGCTGCGAATACCTCAACGAACTGCTCGACGAGAACAAGACACTCATCATACACGGCGACGGACGCGACATACCCCTCCTCGTGGAGGAAGGCATCCGCAGCACGCAGGCCTTCGTGGCCCTCACGGGCAATGCCGAGACCAATATCCTCGCATGTCTCACCGCCAAGCGCATGGGCGTGCGCAAGACCGTGGCAGCCGTGGAGAACGTTGACTATGTGAGCATGGCCGAGAGCCTCGACATCGGTACCATCATCAACAAGAAGATGATAGCCGCCAGCTATATCTACCAGATGATGCTCGATGCCGACGTGATGAACGTGCGCTTCCTCATGAACGCCAATGCCGACGTGGCTGAGTTCATAGCCAAGGAAGGTTCCAAGGTGACGCAGAAGCCCGTCAAGGACCTGGGCATGCCCGTGGGTGTCACCATCGGCGGACTGGTGCGCGGCAACGAGGGACTGCTCGTGTCGGGCAGCACGCAGATAGAGGCAGGCGACTCCGTCATGGTGTTCTGCCATCATGTCAACATGAAGAAGCTCGAAAAGTATTTCTCATGATAAACTGGAAACTCATCTGCAAGGTAATGGGGCAGTTGCTCTTCATCGAGGCAGTGCTGATGCTGCTCTCGCTGGGGGCTGCCGTCTACTACAGGCAGGACGATGTCTTTGCCTTCCTCGTGTCTACGGTGGCCACGGTGGGAGGCGGACTGATGCTGAAGTGGAAAGGCCACAATGCCGACAACTCCATGTCCAGGCGCGATGCCTATCTGGTGGTAACGCTCTCCTGGATCGTGTTCAGCCTCTTCGGTACGCTCCCTTTTCTGGTGAGCGGATACCTGCACAGCTTTACCGACGCTTACTTCGAGACGATGTCGGGATTCACCACCACGGGTGCCACCATCATTGACGACGTCGAGGCCTTGCCACACGGGCTCCTCTTCTGGCGCTCGCTCACGCAATGGATAGGCGGACTGGGTATCGTGTTCTTTACCATAGCCCTGCTGCCCTCGCTCGTGGGCGGTTCTACCAAGGTGTTTGCCGCAGAGGCCACGGGTCCCATCAAGACCAAGCTGCACCCGCGTCTCTCTACCAACGCCAAGTGGATATGGAGCATCTATGTAGTGCTCACCGTCGCCTGCATCGTGGCCTACTATGTAGGCGGCATGAACGGGTTTGACAGTGTCAACTATGCCATGTCCACCACCGCTACGGGCGGATTCTCCACACACAACACGAGCACCGAATTCTTCCAATCGCCCGGCCTGGAGTACACCTGTACGGTGTTTACCTTTCTCTCCGGCATCAACTTTACACTGCTCTATGCAGCCGTCATCAAGTTCAGGATAAAAGCCCTGCTGCAGAACTCCGAGTTCCGTTTCTACCTCTTCCTCGTGATAGCCTTCTCCGCCTTCATCATGATAGAGCTGATGGTGATGCGCCAGTACCCGCTGGAGCATGCCTTCCGCAGTGCCACCTTCCAGGTGGTGAGCTTCATCACCACCACAGGCCTCTTCAACGACGATGCGGCCCTCTGGCCCCATGTCACGTGGGTAGTATTAGCACTGTGCATGTTCTTCGGATCCTGCTCAGGCAGTACCAGCGGCGGCATCAAGTGCATCCGTGGCGTAATGCTGCTCAGGGTGGTGAAGAACGAGTTCAAACAGATACTCCACCCCAATGCCGTGCTGCCCCTCAAGATAGACGGTGTGAACGTGCCGCAGCAGAAGAGAGTCACGCTGCTGGCCTTCCTCGTGAGCTACCTCATCATCTGTCTCATCATCTCTTTTGCCATGATAGCCATGGGCATAGACAACACCAATGCCATCACCATCACGCTGAGCTGCGTGGGCAACGTGGGACCTACGCTCGGTGTGGAGATAGGACCCACCATGTCGTGGAGCCAGTTGCCCGTGCTGGCCAAGTGGCTCTGCTCCTTTATGATGCTAATAGGCCGACTGGAAATCTTTACCGTGCTGGTCATTTTCACCTCGGCCTTCTGGAAGGAAAACTAACTTAAAGGTAAAAAGGTAAAAAAGTAAAAAGGTAAAAAGAGGGCATACGCCACAAAGCCTTGCCCCCACACGCCCTGAACAAAAGGGCGCAAACTGTACCAAGTTATTTTTTATCGTCCCCTATAATAAAAATGAAACTAACTTATTAAAAAAACTTGATATGAAACCATTAAAATTTGAACCCTTACTGAAGTCCACCATCTGGGGTGGCGACAAGATTGTCAGTTTCAAACACCTCGACCTGCAGCAGGAGAACGTAGGCGAGAGTTGGGAAGTGTCGGGCGTGCCGGGCAACGAGAGCATTGTGGCCGACGGCGAGATGAAGGGCAAGAAACTCAACGAGGTGGTGGCGCTGCTCAAAGACAGCTTCCTCGGTGTGGAGAACTACCGGCGATTCGGTGACGAGTTCCCCCTGCTCATCAAGTTTATCGATGCCAACCGCGACCTCTCCATCCAGGTTCACCCCAACGACGAGATAGCCCACCGCCAGGGCAAGGAACGCGGCAAGACGGAGATGTGGTACGCACTGCCCTGCGAACCAGGTGCCCGCCTCTACAACGGTCTGAAGATGCAGATTACACCGCAGCAGTACAAGGAGATGGTGGAGAACGACACCATCACCGACGCTCTGGCTCAGTATGATGTCAAGGAAGACGACTGCTTCTTTATCCCTGCCGGGCGCATACACGCCATCGGCACCGGCTGCTTTGTGGCCGAGATACAGCAGACAAGTGACGTCACGTACCGCATCTACGACTTCAAACGCAAGGACAAGGACGGCAACTACCGTCAGCTGCATACCCGTGAGGCCGCCGAGTGCATAGACTATACCGTGCTCGACAACTACCGGCAGGAGTACACGCCCATGCGCAACCAGGGGGTGAGCATCGTGCAGTGCCCTTATTTTAACACCGCGGTCTACGACCTCGACGAACCCATGACACTCGACTATTCTGAGCTGGACAGCTTTGTGATACTTATCGGTCTGAAGGGCGAGGCCACCATTACCGACAACGAGGGCAACGTGACAAACCTCAGGGGAGGCGAGACCATCGTCGTTCCCGCATCCACCCAGACCCTCAAGGTGGAAGGCTCTCTCAAGTTCCTCGAAACATACGTGTAGGACAACGACTTGGCATGACGGTTCAGTTCCAGTACCGCTATGGATGAGACGGAGCCATATCTGGAACTGACCACCATGCCCTTGTATTACTACAGGATGTATTCCATATCCACCACACCCAGCCAACGCCCGAACTTGAAGCCTACTTCGCGGTATGCAGATACCTGGCGGAAGCCTAAACGCGCGTGCATACGGACGCTCGCCTCGTTGCCTTCAGTGATGCAGGCGATGAGGGCATGATAACCCTGCTCCTGACACAATGCCATAAGATGCCTTACCATCAAACTTCCAAGGCCTTGGTGCAAGACGTCCTTGTCGAGATAGACCGTCGTTTCGAGAGTACGGGCATAGGCGGTCCGCTGCTTCCAAAGGTGGGCGTAGCAGTAGCCCACTATCCTTCCTTCTTGCTCACACACAAAGTAGGGAAAGCGGGCGGAAATCTCCGCGATGCGACTCTGCATCTCCTCCACCGATATGGGTTCTGTCTCAAAGGTGACGGTGGTTTCCTGTATGTAGTGGTTGTAGATGGCCGTGATGGCTGCCGCGTCGGCAAGCGTTACGGGGCGCATGTTGGGTCCGCCGCCCGGAAAGGCGGCATGGATATCGCTACAGGTCGGCTTCATTCCGTATCCACTTGCTGTCCTTCTTGTAGCCCGTAAGGATTATTTCGAAACGGAGCATGGAATAGGCCGGTATGGAACTGTTGCTCGTAGAAGAGCCGTAGCCCAGGTTGTAGGGGATGTAGACCATCCAGTGGTCACCGATATTGCGCATCTTCATCAGGGCTGTGGTAAAGCCGTCTATGAGGCCACTCACGGCAAACTGGGTAGTCAGGGCACGGCTCGGGTCGTAGGTACCCGTAAAGTTGCTGTCGAAGACATAGCCCGCAGCATAGCTGGCGGTGGGCAGGAGCATGCCCTTGTAGCTCACCTCCACGGAGTCGGTATAGAGCGGTGTCACCTGCGGGCCATAACCCTGCTCCATCACCTTCACGACGATGTTGTCGTCCTTCTCGTTGAAGGTGGGAGTCTTGTCGTCGTAGGCCGTGCGGTTTTCCATGCTCCAGCAGGGATAGACCCTCCACTGGTCATTTTCGTTGGCCACCTGCTGCTTGGCATAGGCCAGCGTATCGGAGAAAGCCTGCTCGTTCCTCGCCTGCCAGTTGGCATACTCGCTCTCCTGCTCTCCGTCGCTCTCGCTGCATGATGCCAGGCACAGGGCCAGCATCATGAGCGGAAGGAGAATCTTGATATCTTTCAGTTTCATTTAGAAGTCTTTTATTTCCTGACCCAGTTTCTTCAGTACGCTTGTGATGCTCACGCGTTCCTCTATGATGCCACGCAAGTCGCTAATGGCCACGCGCTCCTGCTGCATGGTGTCACGGTAGCGCAGGGTAACCTTGTGGTCGTTGGGCGTATCGTGGTCGACAGTGATGCAGAACGGTGTGCCGATGGCGTCCTGACGGCGGTAGCGCTTGCCAATGGAGTCCTTGGGGTCACCGTAGTGGGTGTTGAAGTGGAACTTCAGCTCGTCTACTATCTCGTGGGCCAACTCGGGCAGACCATCCTTCTTGTCGAGAGGGAACACGGCGCACTTGACGGGAGCCAGTGCCTCGGGCAACTTCAGCACCACGCGGCTCTCACCGTTCTCCAACTGCTCCTCGCAGTAAGAGTGGCACATCACGCTGAGGAACATACGGTCTACACCGATGGATGTCTCCACATCGTAGGGCACATAGCTCTCGTTGCGGTCGGGGTCGAAGTACTTGATGCTGCGGCCGCTATACTTCTCATGCTGGGAGAGGTCGAAGTTGGTGCGGCTGTGGATGCCCTCCACCTCCTTGAAGCCGAACGGCATCTTGAACTCGATGTCAGTAGCAGCGTTGGCATAGTGGGCCAGCTTCTCGTGGTCGTGGAAACGGTAGTTCTCCGTACCCATGCCGAGGGCCTCGTGCCATGCACGGCGCACCTTCTTCCAGTACTCGAACCACTTCATCTCGGTGCCGGGCTGGCAGAAGAACTGCATCTCCATCTGCTCGAACTCGCGCATGCGGAACACAAACTGGCGTGCCACCACCTCGTTGCGGAATGCCTTACCAATCTGGCAGATGCCAAAGGGCAGCTTCATGCGGCCTGTCTTCTGCACGCTGAGGTAGTCGACGAAGATGCCCTGGGCAGTCTCAGGGCGCAAGTATACGGTGCTGGAGGCATCGCTGGCAGCACCCATCTGGGTAGAGAACATGAGGTTGAACTGGCGCACGTCGGTCCAGTTCTTCGTGCCGCTGATGGGGCATACGATACCCTCGTCCTCGATGATCTGCTTCAGCATCTCGAGGTTGGGGCCCTGCATGGCCTCGGTATAGCGGGCGTGCAGGTCGTCGTGCTTCTTCTGATTGTCGAGCACACGGGGATTGGTCTCGCGGAACTTGGCCTCGTCGAAGCTGTCGCCGAACTTCTTCTTTGCCTTGGCTATCTCCTTGGCTATCTTTTCCTCATACTTGGCCATGTGGTCCTCGATGAGCACGTCGGCGCGGTAACGCTTCTTGGAGTCGCGGTTGTCTATGAGTGGGTCATTGAATGCGTCCACGTGGCCAGAGGCCTTCCATACGGTGGGGTGCATGAAGATGGCTGCGTCGAGACCCACGATGTTCTCGTGCAGCAGCACCATGCTCTGCCACCAATACTGCTTGATATTGTTCTTCAGTTCGACACCGTTCTGACCGTAGTCGTAAACGGCTGCCAAACCATCATAAATTTCACTACTTGGGAACACGAAGCCATACTCTTTGCAATGGCTTACAATCTTTTTGAAAACATCTTCCTGTGCCATGTCTTTATCTTATATTTTTCTAATTTTCGGCAAAGATACGCCTTTTTCTCGAAAATTCTTTGTATTTTTGCCATAAATTAAGAAAATTATCGCTTTTCGGCATTGACCCTGCGCAGAATGTGAATAATTTTGTAACTTTGCAAAAGAAGAGAAACGACAGTTATGTGGAATAAAGAATTAGGAAAGTATGCACTCGATGTGTCAAAATATTTTTTGACAACAATCTTTGCTGCATCGTTGATAAACGAATTCTCCGATGCGCCTTGGCTTATTTACCTACTCAGTGGAACTGTTTCCATCCTCCTCTTGATTTGCGGGCTCATACTGACAAAAGACAAAGACGGAAAAGACAAAAGAACAACAACATATAAAAAGAACAGGAGAAAAGCAACATGGGTACATTGATTATTTTAGCAATAGTAGGAATACCTTGCATCGTATTCTTAGCATTCTATTCTACCCCAACCGGCAAGCAATGGATGCGCCAGAACAATATGCTTTAATCTAACTTATATATGATGGCGGAATACAAAAACAACAACGCATAAAAGCTATCAATGAGCGACGAAATAAAAGATAAAGAAGAAACGACAGAAGAGGAAAGCCAGAACAGCCCTCAGGAAGAACACTCCGACTACAAGCCGGTAAACCGATTCGATGCCTCCGCCGTACACCATCTCAGCGGAATGTACCAGAACTGGTTTCTCGACTACGCCTCGTATGTCATTCTGGAACGTGCCGTCCCCCATATCGAGGACGGACTGAAACCTGTGCAACGACGCATCCTGCACTCCATGAAGCGCATGGACGACGGCAGATACAACAAAGTGGCGAACATCGTGGGACACACCATGCAGTTCCACCCCCACGGCGACGCCTCCATCGGTGACGCACTGGTGCAGATGGGACAGAAAGACCTCCTCATAGACACACAGGGCAACTGGGGAAACATCCTCACGGGCGACCGCGCCGCAGCCCCGCGTTACATCGAGGCACGACTCTCGAAGTTTGCACTAGACGTGGTGTTCAACCCCAAGACCACCGACTGGCAACTCTCCTACGACGGGCGCAACAAGGAACCTATCACCCTGCCCGCCAAGTTCCCGCTGCTCCTGGCACAGGGCGCGGAGGGCATTGCCGTAGGACTGAGCAGCAAGGTGCTGCCGCATAACTTCAACGACCTATGCGACGCAGCCGTCCACTACCTCAAGGGCGAACCCTTCGCCCTCTACCCCGATTTCCCCACGGGCGGTGCCATCGATGTAGGCAAGTACAACGACGGACAGCGCGGCGGCGTACTGAAGGTGCGCGCCAAGATAGACAAACTGGACAACAAGACGCTTGTCATCACCGAGATACCGTACAGCAAGACCACGGAGAGCCTGATAGAGAGCATCAAGAAGGCTGTGGAGAAAGGCAAGATAAAGGCCAGGAAGATAGAGGACGTAACCTCCGCCAACGTGGAGATTCTCGTACACCTTACACCCGGAACTTCATCGGACAAGACACTCGACGCACTCTACGCCTTCAGCGACTGCGAGATAAACATATCGCCCAACTGCTGCGTCATAGAGAACAACAAACCGGGATTCCTTACCGTGAGCGACGTGCTGCGCCACAGCGTGGACCGCACCATGGAACTGCTGCGCAAGGAACTTCTCATACGCAAGGGTGAACTGGAAGAACAACTTTTCTTCTCCTCGCTCGAACGCATCTTCATCGAGGAGCGCATCTACAAGGAACGAAAGTTCGAACAGAGCAAGAGCCAGGACGAGGTGGTGGAATTCATCTCCTCCAAACTGGAGCCTTTCAAGGACCAAATCTTCACGGCCAAGATAGACGGGAAGGGCATGGTGGAATACGCCTTCCACCGCGACATCACGCGTGAAGACATCCTCAAGCTGCTCGAGATAAAGATGCAGCGTATCCTAAAATATAATAAGGACAAGGCCGACGAACTGCTGCTGAAGATAAAGGCCGAACTGGCGGAGATCGAGAATGACCTCGCCCACATGACGGACGTCACCGTCAACTGGTTCGAATATCTCAAGGGCAAGTACGGCAAACTGCACCCGCGCAAGACGGAGATACGCAACTTCGACACCATCGAGGTTACCAAGGTGGTGGAGGCTAACCAGAAGCTCTACATCAACCGACAGGAGGGCTTCGTGGGCACTGGCCTGAAGAAAGACGAATTCGTATGCAACTGCTCGGACCTCGACGACATCATCGTGTTCTTCCGCGACGGTTCGTTCAAAGTGATGAAGGTGGCAGACAAGATATTCGTGGGCAAGAACATACTGCATGTACAAGTGTTCAAGAAGAACGACAAGCGTACCATCTACAACTGTGTTTACCGCGACGGCAAGCAGGGAGAATACTACATCAAGCGATTCAACGTCACGGCTATGACACGCGACAAGATGTACGACATCACCCAGGGCACGCCCGGCAGCCGAGTCATCTATTTCACCGCCAATCCCAACGGAGAGGCGGAAATCATCAAGGTGACGCTCGAACCGGACTTGTCGAAGAAACGCCAGAACATATTCCTGGAGAAGGACTTCTCCACCATCCTCATCAAGGGACGCGCCGCCAAAGGCAACCTGCTCACTAAACGCCCCATACGGCGCATCGGGCTGAAGAGCCACGGACACAGCACACTCGGAGGACGGAAGGTATGGTTCGACCCGGATGTGAACCGCATCAACTACGATGGCAACGGACGCTTCCTGGGCGAGTTCAGCGACGACGAGAGCATACTGGTGGTGCTGACAGACGGCGACTTCTACATCACCAACTTCGATGCCAACAACCACTACGAGGACCATATCCTGCGCATAGAGAAATGGGACGAGCACAAGGTGTGGACAGCTGTACTCTTCGATGCCGACAACGATGGCTATGCATACGTCAAGCGCTTCACGATGGACGCCACCAAGCGCCACCAAAACTTCCTCGGAGAGAATGCGGACAACCGCCTCATCCTACTCACCGACACCGTCTATCCCCTCTTGCGTGTCACCTATGGCGGCACAGATGCCGTGCGACCCGCCGAGGAGATTGACGCCGAACAGTTTATCGCCCAGAAGAGTTTCAAGGCTAAGGGCAAACGACTCACCACCTGGGCCGTGGACGCTGTCGAGGAACTGGAGCCTGTGCGCTTCCCTGAGCCTTCCGAGCCTACGGGCGACAACGAAACGGCTCCGGCAGAAAGCGCTTCCCCCACAGAGGAAGAACCCGCGGAAAACCTCGACCCCGATGCCGGCAAAAGCGAACAGCAGGTCATCGACGAACTGACTGGACAGCAGAACCTTTTCACCGATGCCGACTTTGAAAAGTAAAAAAGTAAAAGGGCCGTCTAAAGGTAAAAAAGTAAAAAGAGGGCATACGCCAGAAAAGCTGTTGTCTTAACTCCTTAACTCCATTAACAACTTTCCCCCCACACGCCTGTAAGGGCAAAAACACTACCACAAAAGGCAAAGGCAAGACAACTGATGGAACGACAACACAGACAACCCATACAACATCAACAACAAAGATGCTGCAGCGGCAGCAAGAGAAAAGTTGTATAAGTTGTATCGGTTGTAAAAGTTGTCGGTTCATACACCACAAAATCTGCTGTCCTAACCCTTTAACCCCTCCGTTCGAGGAGATTTGCAATCCCCGACCTCCGTCCGAGGGGATTTGCAATCCCCGACACCTTAGCTTCTAATACATCAGAAAGTTTTATAAACAAGAATATATGAGTAGAAAAGAAAAGATTGTATCATTTTTGTGGCAGCACGTCTTGCTGCTTGTTTCTTTGTGTATCATGACCTTGGGCGTTGCCGTATGTGTGCGCAGCATGCTGGGGTCGAGTGTTATCTCCACACTGCCTTACGTTTTCGAGACAGCCGGCAAGAAACATCTGGGGGTACCACCATTTACTATCGGACAATATACTTACATCATGAACGGCGTACTTGTCCTGGGGCAAATCCTCGTTCTGCGCCGCCGCTTTGAGGCCGTCCAACTGTTCCAGCTACTGGTGGGCTTCGTCTTCGGTTCGCTCATCGATGCCAACATGGCGCTTACCACATGGCTGGTGCCCGAAACATTGACAGAGAAGATATTATCGCAGGTTATCGGCTGTACCGTTCTCGGCCTGGGCATTGCCGTCGAGGTAAGGTGCGGCTCCGTCACCATGCCCGGCGAGGGGTTCCCCGTGGCGGTAAGTGCCGTTACCGGCATCGAATTTCCGAAAGTGAAAATCGCCGTCGACGTCTCGCTCGTCGTGCTGGCCGTCCTATTCAGTTACGTGTTCTTCGGGGCATGGCAATGGTACATCGTGGGCATAGGCACACTCTTTGCCATGGTTTACGTAGGCACGGTGGTACGCATGGCCGGAAAGCACCTGGGATGGTTCGACAGGATATTGGCTTACCAGCCCGGCTTCAGACGTTACGTCTATGGACTTGCACGCATACTGTTCAAACAAAAGCCATAGCCATAACAAAAGACTATAACCACGACAATGGCCATAGCCGAAGCAATGACAAACAATAGCACTGCCGGAAAAGGGCAAAGGACGGCATACTGCAAGAAAAAGCACCGTTTTTTGCCTTTTTCTTCTTTTTATTCAGATAAAAGTATTACCTTTGCATCCACTTATGCGCTTGTGGCGAAATTGGTAGACGCGCTAGACTTAGGATCTAGTGGTTCAGACCGTGTAGGTTCGAGTCCTATCAGGCGCACACATATCAGCGTTAAGCACATTTCATTGTGCTAATAAAGACGCTCAACTTGACTGAAAGACAGATAGTTGCAAATTTTTCGTTATGAAACATTTAACTATCTGTTTTTCTTTTCCACTAAGAAAAGGCAAATAAAACGTCAAATGTTTACCGTTTTTGTTTACCGTTTTTCTTTTGGTAATCTTCCCATATAAACAAAAACAATTCCGTTATGGAAAGATTAAAACAGAAACACGTCTATTTCCAGAAGTACGGCAATACAATTTGCCTATTTGTTCACAACCCCAACACCAATAAGACCGCCCACAAGTCTATTGAAAGATTGTGCGGATATAAGATTAAAATGGATTGTTGTTTCTGGGATAAAGACAACCATCGTTTTAAGGAGTATTCCGATAAAAAGGGTAAATGCCGTATTGAAACAGCACACACCGACAACGAAAGGTTAAAGAGCCTACAAACAGCCCTTAACGTTATTCTGGAAAGTGACACACCGTATTACACCCCAAACGACCTTTGCACGGCTTATAAAGCGTCTTTGGGCATTGTCTGTAAAGCACCCACCAACAAACAGACACTTTTAGAGTATGCCGTGTATTACCGTAACTTGTGGAAGTCTGGGAATGTAAGAAATTACAAGGTAAAAAGCAGCAATTACCGCCTTTATGACAAGTTTATAAACAAACTGAACGGAACAAAAAAAGGTGTTGTTATGCCGTGGGCAAAGCAGATGAAAGAATTTGCAAATATGCCCATTGCAGATATAGACAATAACACATATAAAAAATTTGCTTTGTTTGTTGCTGAATATACTACCCCATACCATAAAGAGCAACATACAGATATGGCATATATGGAAACGGTTAAAATATTCCGTGCCGTTGTATATCACTACCAAAAAAGCAAAGGTAATACAGATTTCAAATTTACATATATAGCATTAGGCAAAGACGCTCCACAACCAGAAAGTAAAAACGTACACCAAACACTAACAGACGAGCAACTAAAGCAACTCTGGGAATTTGATGTTACACGCATAATGCCACGTGTGCCAGAAGAAACAAAGCGGTTATATTTAGATACTTGTTTGTTAATGTATGGCGAGTTATCCAGACCACGTGATATAATAGATATGCGTATTGAGGATATTAAAACCGAAAAAGACGGTTCTATGTTCTGGAGTTATTGCCCAAAGAAAAAAGCCAATGTGAAAGAGAACAACCCAACGGCAAAATTTGCAGAAATACAAATACATCCAGATTGTGTGCCTGTTATTAAGAAGTACAAAGGTAAACGCACAAAAGGCTATCTGTTGCCGTTCAAGATAAACCAGAAGACAGAAACCAAAAGCCGTGATACAGATGTTATGCACATTCGGGAAAAGATACGTAAATTTATGCTTGAAATAGCCAAATACAATAATTGGGACATTGAACACTTTGCAATGTATACCTTACGGCATACATCTATTACAAATGCAAAGAAAAGGGGATTAGATACAGATGAAATTGCAATAGCCGCAAAAACATCAGTACGGCAAATTACACAAACGTATGCTAATTATAACGAAATAAGCCGAAAGATAAATATTTCTGTTTTATAACATTCTGGGGGTGTGCCTTTGTGTTACACCCCTACAAAAACAAAATACAATGCTATTATACCCATCTACACAAATATTAGTGTTCAACCCATTAAAACGGCTTGTTGCCGTATATCATTCATTAAGTAGTGCTGCATCCGCCTTTGATATTAGACCACAAAGCGTACATTACGCTTGTGTGGGAAAGTGTATTACTTGTAATAACCTGTATTTCCGACAACTGAAAGACGGTGTTACGGTTACTTTTGAGGATTTGGGCAAACTAAAACTACAAGACTACGACAAACTTTGCGGTGTTGAAAGGAAATACTACAAGACAGCCAAAATAACACGCAAAGGCATGAAGTATAACAAGCACTAACAAAACAGCCTCAACGAGCTAAAATAAGGCTTGCTGAGGCTGTTTCGTGTATGTCTGGAGCAATTACCAACGGTGTACGGCTTTACGCTTTACTATACCCTGTTTGTATAGGGCGTTTTGCCATAACTCGTAAACTCTGGATGTGTTCAAAAGTCCCATATTACGATACCTTACAAGTTCTGCAAAAGGTATGTGTATGTATTCGGCTACAATCTGCAATTGTCTGGGAGTAAGTTTGCGTTTCATTTCTGTGGGTGTGTTATTGGCAAGTTGTGATTATCCAGATAAAACAGCATTATGCCTATTGCATCCGCCTCATCATCTGCCGTGGG
>CAVKZC010000040.1:0-18258 GCA_963660455.1 Sphaerochaetaceae bacterium
CATCGAAGAGTACCACGCTATATGGCTTGCGGCGTACGGCTTCGGTGAGCTGGCCACCCTCATCGTAACCTACATAGCCCGGAGGCGCTCCTATCAAGCGGGTTACACTAAACTTCTCTTGATATTCGCTCATGTCTATTCGCGTCATCATCGACTCATCGTTGAAGAGGTATTCGGCGAGAGCCTTCGCCAGCTCGGTCTTACCTACACCCGTGGTGCCAAGGAATATGAATGAGGCGATAGGACGCTTAGGGTCTTGTAGTCCTGCGCGACTTCTGCGCACGGCGTCGCTCACGGCGGTGATGGCCTCGTCCTGACCGATGACGCGCTTGTGCAGTTCCTTCTCCAGGTGGAGCAGCTTTTCGCGCTCGCTCTGCATCATGCGGCTCACGGGGATGCCCGTCCAGCGGCTCACCACCTCGGCGATGTCGTCGGCGGTCACCTCCTCGCGCACCATGGCTGCACCGCCCTGCGTGCTCTTCAGCTGGTCCTGTATGCGCTTGATGTCGTCCTCGAGGGCCTTCAGCTTCGAGTAGCGAATCTCCGCCACACGCTCGTAGTTGCCCTCGCGCTCCATGCGCTCCGCCTCAAACTTGAGGTTCTCCATCTCCTGCTTGTCCTGCTGAATCTTGTTCACCAGTGCCTTCTCGCCCTCCCATTTGGCACGATAGTCGTGCTCCTGGTCCTTCAGTTCGGCTATCTCCTTGTCCAGCTGCTCTATCTTGGGCTGGTCGTTCTCGCGCTTGATGGCCTCACGCTCTATCTCGAGCTGCTTGAGATGGCGCGTGATCTCGTCCAGTTCCTCGGGCACGGAGTCGCGCTCCATGCGCAGTTTGGCGGCAGCCTCGTCCATGAGGTCGATGGCCTTGTCGGGGAGGAATCGGTCGGAGATGTAACGCTCTGACAGCTTGACGGCTGCGATGCAGGCATCGTCCTGGATACGCACCTTGTGATGGTTCTCGTAGCGCTCCTTGATGCCACGGAGGATGCTGATGGCGTCCACCTCGTCAGGCTCGTTCACCATGACGGTCTGGAAGCGTCGCTCCAGTGCCTTGTCCTTCTCGAAGTACTTCTGGTACTCGTTGAGCGTGGTGGCACCGATGGCCCTCAGTTCGCCACGGGCCAGGGCAGGTTTCAGAATGTTGGCAGCATCCATGGCACCCTCACCGCCACCTGCACCCACGAGGGTGTGTATCTCGTCGATGAAGAGGATGATGTTGCCATTGGCGTTCGTCACCTCCTTGATGACGCTCTTCAGGCGCTCCTCAAACTCGCCCTTGTACTTGGCGCCTGCCACCAGTGCGCCCATGTCGAGCGAGTACAGCTGCTTGTCCTTCAGATTCTCGGGCACGTCACCGCGCACGATACGCTCGGCCAGGCCTTCCACGATGGCGGTCTTTCCCGTACCCGGTTCGCCGATGAGGATAGGGTTGTTCTTCGTCCTTCTGGACAATATCTGCAGCACACGTCGAATCTCGTCGTCACGTCCGATAACGGGGTCGAGCTTGCCGCTGCGTGCCTGTTCCACCAGGTTCTTGGCATATTTCTCGAGGCTCTGGTAGTTGTCGTCGGCGCTCTGGCTCTTCACGTTCTGCCCCTGTCGCAGGGCCTGTATGGCTGCGGTCATGTCCTTCTCGTTGGCGCCTGCGTCCTTGAGGATGCGTGCGGCGGTAGACTTGCTCCTGAGGATGGCGAGCAGGATAGGCTCCACGCTCACAAACTCGTCGCCCATCTTGCGGGCGGTGTCCTCGGCCTGGAGGAGAATCTGGTTGGTGTCACCCGAGAGGTAGGGCTGTCCTGCGCCCTGCACGCGGGGCAGGTGCTGCATCTCCTGCTGCAGGAGCAGGTTGATCTGCTGTGCGTTCATGCCCAGCTTCTGGAAGAGGAAGTTGGTGACGTCGGGAGCCTTCTCTATGATGCCGCTCAGCAGGTGCACCGGCTCGATGGTCTGCTGACCGTTGCGCTGCGCTGTGTTGACGGCGGCCTGCACCGCCTCCTGCGCCTTGATGGTAAACTTGTCGAATGTCATGTTCTGTTCTCCTTTCTTATTTTTTTATGGATGTTGTTTTGTTCTTGTTCTCTTGTGGCTTGCCACGGCTGTCGGGCTGCGGTTGCGTTCCGCTGTGGCTTCGCTCACCGATGGGGGTGCGAATAGCGTGCCGAGAGGAGAAAGGTGTCAAAATGGCATGAAAATAGAGGGAAAAAGAAGCAGAGTATGCCAAAATGGCGGAGTGGTAAATGGCGATGGAGTTATTTCCGATAAGGTACAAATGTAAACCGCCATTTATATAAACGGCGGTTTACATTACTATAATAAGGGTGGGTGTGAGAGGCTTAATATGTTGTTGTGTAGAGCTTTACCGTGTTACCCACTCCAACCAGTTCTCGGGCGTTACGATGGCCTTCTCCCTCACATCGTATGTAGAAATGAACGTTTTGGGGAACTGGGTGTTTGCTCTTTTGGGGTTCCATTTCATCTCGAAGAGTGAGAACTGGCCGTCGCTCTCCTCGATGTAGTCTATCTGCTGCTGACTGGTGCGCCAGAAGTAGCTGTTGGCGTATCGGCGGGCATAGTGGTTTGCCACGTGTGGCGATTCGTCTGCAAAGGTAGTAAAAACGCTAATCCCAAAATGCACCCCGATTTTTAGGATTATAATCCCAAAATTCATACTGTTTTTGGGATTAGGGGTGTTTTTGGGGGGCTTCTCAGCTCCGGAAGAATGATGGTGGATGGGGCTTCTCAGCTCGGGAAGAAATGGCGGATGGGGCTTCTCAGCTCGGGATTCGGAAGTGCCGGTAGTGGCAGGTTGGCAGGTGTGACGGCAGCAGATTGGCAGGTGTGGAGATCGGGTCTTGAACGATGGTACAAAGGTATGGAGAAAAAACGGACTTTCCAAATTCCGGGGTGTGATAAGGAGCTGTTTTCTGCAAAAGTAGTTGAATTTTCGTAAAATATACTAACTCATAGTTTCCTGGCCCAAGAAATTATGCTTCTCTTGCCGGAAAAGGGTGTTTCTCCGGGCGAGGGTGTGTGTCCAGGACAAAAAGATCTGTTTCTTCAGGGCGAGGATCATGTGATTACGATTACAATTACAGTCCGATTTTCCGCCCCCTCAGCATCACAAATGGTGACGGTGACAGGTGACAGTCCAAAATCTGCACCTTGGGTGGTTACGGTTACAGTCCAAAAATCTGCACCCTCGTCGCCCGAAGCAGAATGGAGGGAGAACTGTGAAAAAATTGTTTAATTTAATTTTTATATTATAATATAATATAAAATTTCCTCTTGCCTTTTTTTGCCGGGGGGTAGGGGGCGAATTTTTTGGACTGTCACCTGTCACCGTCACCACTCTCCACGGGGAAGGGGTTTGGAAAATCAAACTGTAATTGTAATCGTAATCGCTCTTCATGGGGTAGGGGTGGAAAATCGGACTGTCAGTTGTCAGTTGTCAGCAAAACAGGGTTTGGTGGGCTTCGCATGCACCCCTATGAGAGGCCGAAAATTGACACAACACAATAATCCTGCAAAAATGACCGTTAAAGCGCCGGTAAAGTTTGGTGGTTACAAAAGTTTTTCGTAACTTTGCGGCATCATTCGGAAGAAGAACGAAACAGCAGGTATAAACATGGGCGGGTTCTCGGACACGCCTCCATTTCAAAACAAAAAATAGTCAATGGCTGAAACAAAGAAAATCAAGACGGCGTTAGTGTCTGTGTTCCATAAGGACGGGTTGGACGAGTTGCTCGCCAAGCTCAACGAAGAGGGCGTGAAGTTCCTGAGTACGGGAGGTACGCAGAAGTTTATAGAGTCGCTCGGCTACGAGTGCCAGAAGGTGGAAGATGTGACCACCTATCCCTCCATCCTCGGAGGCCGCGTGAAGACCCTCCATCCCAAGATATTCGGAGGCATCCTGGGCCGCCGCGACAACGAGGGCGACCGACAGCAGATGAAGGAATACGACATCCCCGAGATCGATCTCGTCATCGTAGACCTCTATCCCTTCGAGCAGACCGTGGCAAGCGGAGCGTCCGAGGCCGACATCATCGAGAAGATAGACATAGGCGGCATCTCCCTGATACGCGCCGGAGCCAAGAACTTCAACGATGTGGTCATCGTGCCCAGCAAGGCCGAGTACAGCGTGCTCCTCGACATACTGAAGCAGAAGGGCGCACAGACCGACATCGAAGACCGCAAGATGTTCGCCACACGTGCCTTCGGCGTCAGCTCACACTACGATACCGCCATCCACGAGTGGTTCGCCAAGTAAAGGTAAAAACTAAAAGGGTAAAAAAGTAAAGGAAAAAATGGGATTTTTTTCATTCATACAGGAAATAGCAATGGACTTGGGCACCGCCAACACCATCATCATCAGCGATGACAAGATTGTGGTGGACGAGCCTTCCGTTGTGGCCCTCGACCGCCGCACCGACAAGATGATTGCCGTGGGCGAAAAGGCCAAGATGATGTACGAGAAGACACACGACAACATACGCACCATACGCCCTCTGCGCGACGGCGTGATAGCCGACTTCACCGCCTGCGAGCAGATGATGCGCGGACTCATCAAGATGGTGCACACGGGCAGCCGCCTCTTCTCGCCCTCGCTACGAATGGTGATAGGCGTGCCCTCAGGCTCTACCGAGGTGGAGCTGCGTGCCGTACGCGACTCGGCAGAGCATGCCGACGGCCGTGATGTCTACCTCATCTTCGAACCCATGGCTGCTGCCATAGGCATCGGCATCGACGTCGAGGCACCCGAGGGCAACATGATAGTGGACATAGGCGGCGGCAGCACCGAGATTGCCGTCATCTCGCTCGGAGGCATCGTGTCGAACAACTCCATACGCACCGCCGGTGACGACCTCACCGCCGACATACAGGAGTATATGAGCCGCCAGCACAACGTGAAGGTGTCGGAACGTATGGCCGAACGCATCAAGATACACGTGGGGTCAGCCCTCACCGACCTGGGCGACCAGGCTCCCGAGGACTTCATCGTGCACGGCCCCAACCGCATCACGGCGCTCCCCATGGAGGTGCCCGTATGCTACCAGGAGGTGGCTCAGTGTCTCGACAAGACCGTGGCAAAGATAGAGAACGCCGTGCTCTCGGCTCTCGAGAACACTCCGCCCGAGCTCTATGCCGACATCGTGAAGAACGGTATCTGGCTCACCGGAGGCGGCGCCCTGCTTAGAGGTCTCGACAAGCGTCTCACCGACAAGATAAACATCCCCTTCCACATCGCCGAAGACCCGCTCCACAGTGTGGCTAAGGGCGCTGGCGTGGCTCTGAAGAACGTAGACCGGTTCTCGTTCCTCATGAGATAAGGGAATTTACGTGAAGAGTGAAGGATTCAGCAGTTTCCCCCCAATGCCCTGAAAAAGGGCAGAAGCGAATTGCCTAGCAGCGGTGTCCATTTCCGCTCTGTCCTCGTTCTCGTCTCACGCCCTGAAAGGGCAGAAGCGCATAGCCCAGGGCAACACCCTGGGTGAAAGGCAAGGGTTAACGTGCGCCCTGTAAGGGCAAAAGCGCTAATATTAAGGAAGAACGAAGAATTCACTTGAAACGAATGAACTTTCTTTGAACGAAGAATTCACTTGGAGCGACGAACTCTCTTGAAGCGAAAAGAACAATAAGGTAAAAAGATAAAGAAGGCAGCCCGTTTGCTCTTCCCTCCTTCTTTGAGGAGAAGAGAGACGGGTTGCTGTTGTCTTGAATCATTGGCATATCAACCTGTCCAAGGGGATTTGCAACCTGTCCAAGGGGATTTTAATCCCCGACATATAAATAACGCGAATAAAAACGACATGCACAACCTACTGGAATTCCTGTCCCGCCGCAACCACTGGATGCTCTTCGTGGTGCTCGAGGCCCTGAGCTTCGTGCTGCTCTTCCGCTACAACAGCTACCAGAGCAGCGTGTGGTTCACGTCGGCCAATGAAGTGGCAGGAAAGGTATACGAGTGGAACTCCACCGTCACGAGCTTCTTCTCGCTCTCCGAGGTCAACGCACAGCTCACCAAGCGCAACGCCACCCTCGAACAGCAGGTGAGGCTCTTGGCCGACAGTCTGGACCGCGTGGCAGGCAAAGCCACGGGCGCCCGCCAGGTCAGCGTGGCGGCATCACTGCCCCCTGTCGTGCAGGGCTACAGGTTTGTCAACGCCAGGGTGGTGGCAAGCAGTGTGGACCGCTACGACAACCTCATCACCATTGACAAAGGCTCCGCCGACGGCGTGAGACGCGACATGGGCGTGGTGTGCGGCACGGGCGTGGTGGGCATCGTCTACCTCGTGTCCGACCATTACTCCATCGTCATCCCCGTGCTCAACAGCCGGTCGAACATCAGTTGTATGCTGCAGCGCAGGGGCTACTACGGATACCTGCGCTGGAAGGGAGGCGACCCCCAGCGTGCCTATCTCGAGGATGTGCCGCGCCATGCACGCTTCAGGCTCGGCGACAACGTGGTGACGAGCGGCTACTCCGCCGTCTTCCCTCCGGGCGTGCTCGTGGGCAAGGTGCTGCATGTGTACAACTCGCCCGACGGCCTCTCCTATCGTGTGCAGGTAAGGCTCGCCACCGACTTTGCACGCCTGCGCGACGTGTGCGTGGTGGACAACTCGCCCATGCAGGAGCAGATAGACCTCATGAGGGCGGCACAGGATTCGCTCTCTGAAAAGTAAAAGGGTAAAAAGGTAAAAGGGTAAAAAAGGTAAAAGAGTAAAGGTAAAAATGAGTATAGAACAATTACGGCATTTCGGTATTTTCGTGCTACTGCTGCTGGTACAGGTCACGGTGTGCAACAACATACACCTCTTCTCCTGCGCCACGCCCATGATGTCCGTCATCATCGTGCTGCGCTTCAGGCGGGGCATGCCCAAGTGGGGCGTGCTGCTGTGGTGCTTCGCCATGGGACTGTGCTGCGACATCTTCGCCAACACGCCCGGTGTGGCGGCGGCATCCATGACAGCCGTAGGTCTCGTGCAGCCCTACCTCCTCGAACTCTTCCTCAGCCGCGACAGCGCCGAAGACCTGCAGCCCTCCTTTCGCACACTGGGCAACGCATACTACTGGTATGCCTTCATGCTCGTCTTTGCCTACTGCTTCCTCTTCTTCACACTGGAGATGTTCACCTTCTTCAACTGGCAGCACTGGCTCCTCTGCATCGTGGGCAGCACACTCCTCACCTTTGTCCTCAGCATGGCCGTAGGTGCCGTGTCGGGACGCGGACAGTAGGGCACTCGACCACATATTATTATATAACAAAAAAGCATAGCTCAGCACAAACGCATGGTTGACTACAATCTCGAAAAGCGCAAGTTTGTCATAGGCGGCGTGGCCATTGCCATCGTCATCGTCTATGCCATAAGGCTTTTCTCCCTGCAGATCATGAGCGACGACTACAAGAAGACGGCCGACAGCAACGCCTTCCTCAAGCGCGTGGAGTATCCCTCGCGCGGTGCCATCTACGACCGCCACGGCAAGCTCATGGTCTACAACCAGCCTTCCTACGACATCATGGTGGTGATGAACGAGGAGAGCGGAAGGATAGACACCGCCGACTTCTGCAGTTCGCTGGGCATCACCAAGGAGTTCTTCATCAAGCGCATGAATGACATCAAGGACCGCTCCAAGAACCCCGGATATTCACGCTACACCCAGCAGCTCTTCATGACCCAGTTGTCGGAGAAGGACTTCAGCGTGTTCCAGGAGAAGATGTTCCGGTTCCCTGGCTTCTACGTGCAGAAGCGCAGCGTGCGCGAATATGCCTTCCCCTACGCCGCACACGTGCTGGGCGATGTGGGAGAGGTGTCGGAGAGCAACATTGAGGAGGACGACTACTACCAGCCCGGCGACTATATCGGAAAGCTCGGCATAGAAAAATATTACGAGAAGCAACTGCGCGGGCAGAAGGGTATCAAGATCATGCTGCGCGACGCCCACGGGCGCATACAGGGCAGTTACCAGGACGGACGTTTCGACCAGCGCCCCGTGGCGGGGAAAGACCTCACCCTGGGGCTCGACCTGCAGCTGCAGGCGCTCGGCGAACGACTCCTCGAGGGGAAGATAGGCAGCATCGTGGCCATCGAACCCTCCACCGGCGAAGTGCTCGCCATGGTGTCGTCGCCCTCCTACGACCCGCGCCAGCTCGTGGGAAAGAACAGGGGAAAGATGCACCGCTATCTGTCGCACAACCCCTGGAAACCGCTCCTCAACCGCAGTATTATGGGGCAGTACCCGCCTGGCTCCACCTTCAAGACCACACAGGCTCTCACCTACCTTACCGAGGGCATCATCACGCCCGGCACCGCGTTCCCATGCCACCACGGCTTCAGCTACAAGGGCCTGCACGTGGGATGCCACGGACACGCCTCGCCCATAGCCCTCGTCGATGCCATCAGCACATCGTGCAACGGATATTTCTGCTGGGGACTCTACTATATGATAGGCAACAGGCACAAGTACGGCTCCGTGCAGAACGCCATGAACACCTGGCGCGACTATATGGTGAGCATGGGATTCGGATACAAGCTCGGCATCGACCTGCCCGGTGAGAAACGCGGACTCATCCCCAACGCCGACTTCTACGACCGTGCCTACCGCGGCTCGTGGAACGGACTTACCGTCATCAGTATCTCCATAGGCCAGGGAGAGGTCAACCTCACGCCGTTGCAGATAGCCAACCTCGGTGCCACCATCGCCAACCGCGGCTATTACTATGCGCCACACGTGGTGCGCAAGGTGAAGGGCGAACCGCTCGACACGGCCTACACCCACCGCCACTATACCAAGGCGTCCCACCGCGCCTACGACTATGTGGTGGCGGGCATGCGATCCTCAGCACTGAGGGGTACCTGTAAGATGCTGTCGCGCTACGATTTCGAGGCGTGCGGCAAGACCGGTACGGCGCAGAACCGCGGTCACGACCACTCCGTATTCATGGGCTTCGCTCCCATGAACAACCCCAAGATTGCCATCGCCGTGTATGTGGAGAACGGTGGATGGGGTGCCGACTATGGTGTGCCCATCGGCGGACTCATGATGGAACAGTACCTCAAGGGCAAGCTGTCGCCCTCCTCCGAACGGCAGGCTGCCGAGATGCAGGCGCGCAGGATAGGATATGGCGCAAGCAGCAGATAGTGGTAAAGGTAAAAGGGTAAAAAAGTAAAAAAGTAAAAGGGCAAAAAGGCAAAAAAGCAACATGGCGCAAACAGACAACAGACAACCCAGCGTGCTGCGTTCGCTCGACTGGTGGACGATAGGCATTTACCTTGCACTCCTCGTCTTCGGATGGATCAGTGTGTGCGGCGCAAGCTATACCTATGGCGACAACGACATCTTCAGCCTCGGCTCGCGCTCGGGCATGCAGATCATCTGGATAGGGACGTCCATAGCACTCGGCTTCGTCATCCTCATGCTCGACGACCGCTTCTACGACACCTTCTCCTATGTCATCTATGCCGCCCTAGTGCTGCTCCTCTTCGCCACCATCTTCAACCCCCACAGCATCAAGGGCTCCCGATCGTGGCTCGTGCTGGGACCGCTGCGCCTCCAGCCGGCAGAGTTCGCCAAGTTTGCCACTGCCCTCGCCATCTCCAAGTTTATGAGCAACTATGCCTTCAACATACATAGACTCAAGGACTTCTGCATGGCGGCGTTCATCATCGTCCTGCCCATGATATGCATCGTGGGGCAGAGAGAGACGGGTTCTGCACTCGTCTACACGGCCTTCTTCCTCATGTTCTACAGGGAGGGGATGCCCGGCTCCGTGCTCTTCACCGCCGTGGCCATGGTGGTATACTTCGTGGTGGGTGTAAAGTACGAGAACGTGATGATGTGGGACACGTGCACCTCCGTGGGCAAGTTTGTCGTGCTCCTGCTCGTGCAGTTGTTCACCGCAGGCATGGTAAGGTCGTATACGCAGAGCCGCGCCCACATGTGGGTCATTGGCGGCGTGTCGCTCTTCTTTACCGCCGGCGCACTCCTCTTCTCGTGCTACGTCATCCCCTTCGACATCACGTGGATACAACTGGCGCTGTGCCTCCTCATGGTGGTGTTCCTCCTCTTCCAGGGACTCGCCTCCAGGCTCCGCAGCTATTACTTCATTGCCCTCTTTGCCGTCGGTTCGCTTGTGTTCTTCTACAGTGCCGACTATGTGCTCAATAACGTGATGGAGCCTCACCAGCGCGTGCGCATCAACGTGCTGCTCGGCCTCGACGAAGACCTCGCCGGGGCTGGCTACAACGTCCACCAGAGCGAGATAGCCATCGGCTCGGGTGGCCTCCAGGGCAAGGGATTCCTCAACGGCACCCAGACCAAACTGAAGTTTGTGCCCGAGCAGGACACCGACTTCATCTTCTGTACCGTGGGCGAGGAGGAAGGCTTCCTCGGCTCTTCTGCCGTCCTCTTCCTTTTCCTCGCACTCATACTGCGCCTCATCCACCTGGCCGAACGCCAGCCTTTCAAGTTCGGGCGCATCTACGGCTATTGCGTGCTCAGCATCTTCCTCTTCCACCTCTTCATCAACGTGGGCATGGTGCTGGGCCTCACGCCCGTCATCGGCATCCCGCTGCCCTTCTTCAGCTATGGAGGCTCCTCGCTATGGGGCTTCACCATCCTCCTCTTCATCTTCCTTCGCATCGATGCCGGACGCAACCTCGTAAGAACGTAGTCTTAAAGGTAAAAAGTAAAGGTCATTCTTTCCCCCTGTAAAGTCGTAGCCCCACGTCGCTGATGCCGGGCAGTATCTCGCGCTTCATGTCGTGGCGGATGGTGATGTGGAGCGAGTCGCCGACATGGTAGGTGCGTGGCGGCATGCTGAACGAATACTGGTAGTTGCCCACGCCCTCGCCCGTGGTGCGCCCGTCGCCCGAGATGAGCGTACACCTCACGGTGTCGCGGCTCACGTCACCCCGCTCGCGCCTTGCACCGTAAGCCATGCGGGCACGCCCCGCTTGCCTTGTGCGCTGGTGCCGGTCGATGCAGTCGGTCTCTACGATGAGTGTCAGCTTCATGAACGGGTAGAAGCCCGTGATGCGCAGGTCTACCTGTCGCCCGTACTCGCCCTCCTGCTCGAGGGGAGGCACGTCGAAGGATATCGTGTCGTTCTTCTCCCATCCCGTCACAGGCGTATGGACGTAGTGGTAATACTTCGTCTGGCGTGTGCACGATGAGAGAAGGGCGGCTACACCTATTATATATAGGGCGATGGTTTTCATCTTGTTTTACTCTTGCGGTGCGTTGTTCTTGCTTGCTTCGGGAGCATGTCCGGCGTTGGCGTTGTTGTTGCGCTTGGGTTTGCCTTGCTTGGCTTCTGACGGCTTGCGCTCGCCCTGCTTGCCTTCGCCCTGTTTCGGACGGTTGTTGTTCGGCTTGTTGCCTTGCTTGTTCTTCTTCTTCTTTTTCTTCGCCTTGTCGAAACGGCTCAAGTCGGCTTCGGCCAGCAGGTCCTTCGACTTGGGTGTGGGCTTCGCCTTGCCGTCGTCGACGAGGCTCAGCGGCTTCTCGCCCTCCTTGTTCATGCGGATAATCTCCCATGCCCTCTTGGCCGTGATGGTCTCGAGGTTCGACGCCATGTTCTTGTCCGTAGAGTAGGTTATCATGTTGGTGAGGATGTCCACCTTAAACTGGTGGTAGTCGCCGTCTGCTGTCTGCAGCAGGGCGTCTCTCGGCGGCATGCGCTTGCTGGCCTCCACATAGTTGTCCACTTCATAGTTGAGGCAGCACTTCAGTTTGGCGCACATGCCCGCCAACTTCTGCGGGTTGAGCGAGATGTCCTGGAAGCGTGCCGCATTGGTGCTCACGCTCACGAAGTTTTTCATCCATGTGGCGCAGCACAGTTCGCGACCGCAGGGTCCCGTTCCGCCTATGCGCCCTGCCTCCTGGCGTGCGCCTATCTGCTTCATCTCTATGCGCACGTGGAAGGTCTCGGCCAGCACCTTGATGAGCTGGCGGAAGTCGACACGCTCGTCGGCGATGTAGTAGAAGATGGCCTTGTTGCCGTCGCCCTGGTACTCCACGTCGCCTATCTTCATCTTCAGCCCCAGGTCTTTGGCTATCTGGCGGCTCTGTATCATCGTGCCGTGCTCGCGGCTCTTGGCCTCGTTCCACTTGTCATAGTCTACGGGCTTGGCAATGCGGTAGACACGGCGTATCTCGTCGGCCGACTTCAGGTTGGCTTTCTTCAGTTGCAGCTTCACGAGACGTCCCGTGAGTGTCACCACGCCGATGTCGTGGCCCGGGTTGGCCTCCACGGCCACCACGTCGCCCTTCTTCAGGTCGAGGTTGTTCACGTTGTGGAAGTATCCCTTGCGTGTGTTCTTGAACTGCACCTCCACGAGGTCGGTGCTCTCGGCGTTGCCCGGCACATCGGCCAGCCAGTCGTATGTGTTCAGCTGGCGGTCCTGCCGGCCTGCTGCACAATGGCACAAGCCGCGGTCGCAACCGTTCCACATACGGAATTTCATATTTTTATAGTCCACGTATTCTAATGTATATTTTTTGTGTTAATATTTATAGTTGAAAGGCTTGCGCCTTTGATATTGCGCTTTTTATCTTTAACCGGCGTATGCCCTTTTTTACCTTTTTACTTTTTTATAAGTAGGACGATGATTTTGAGTGTCATGTCGAAGAACACGATCTTGGCATTGGCATTGCGGTCGATAAGCTTCTTGCACTCGTCGAAGAGGTCGAAGATGTCTATGACGTTTGCCTCGTTGATGAAGCGTGCAAAGTTGCGTGCGAAATTCTCCTCGTCTTGCGTCATGTACACCAGTTCGGGCTCCTGGAAGTTGTAGGCGAAACTCTCTCTCACCATGTGTACGAAGTAGTCGAGCATGCGCTTCTGCTTTTCTCTTCCGAACCCCGCCACCACGTCACACCATTTCTTCAGGTCGTGTATGTTGCGCCTGTAGGCCAGTCGCATGAGCATGATGAAGAGGTCGAGGTGCTGCTGGTTCTCGTTGCCCGCCTCCAGTTCCTCTATGGCGAGGTTCCAGTTGCCGCCAGCTATGCGCGCTATGCGCCTTGCGGCCTCCGGTTCCAGTTTGCGGCGATCGGTGAGAGCCTGCTCCATCGAGGGCGTGTCTATCTTCTTGAAGTCGATGCGCTGGGTGCGGCTCCTTACCGTCTCGAGCAGCATCTCGGGGTGTTCGCTCACCAGGATGAAGACCGACTGGCTTGGCGGCTCCTCCAGCAGTTTGAGCATCTTGTTGGCGCAGTCGGTGTTCATGCGCTCCGCCATCCATATCAGGCTCACCTTGTAGCCGCCCTGGCTCGACATCAGACTCATGTTGTGGGCTATGCTGTCGCTCTCCGCCACGGTGATGATGGCCTGCTTGTTGCTGTCCTGCTCGTTGCTCATGCGGCGTGTCCAGTCGCTGATGCGGATGTATCCGTCGCCCTGCATCATCATGTCGTGCCACTCGCGCGCAAAGTCGAGGCTTACGGGCTTGTGGTCGGCTGGTGTGCCGGGCAACTTGAGGGTAGGGTAGGTGAAGTGGAGGTCGGGATGCTCATACTTGCTCAGCATGGCATGGGCACGCTTGGCCTCGGGCGTGTCGTCTTCGTTGCGCTCGCCCAGGAGGTAACTGGCAAAGGCCAAAGCCATGGCAAACTTGCCGCATCCCTCGGGGCCGCAGAAGAGCAGGGCGTGGGGCAGGCGGTTGGTCTGCACCATGTCCATGAGCCGTTGCCATACGTCTTGCTGGCCTATTACTTCACTGCGTTTCATCTGTCTTTTTACTTTTACCTTTTTACCCTTTTACCTTTTTACCCTTTTACGTTTAAAAGAGTTTCTCGGCAATATGTTTTACGCTTTCCACGGCCGAGACGGTGAAGAAGTGGACGTTGTGGTATCCGTGTGCGAAGAGGTCCTTTACCTGCTCCGTGGTCCACTCTATGCCCAGTTGCTTGGCGTCCTCGTCGCTCTTGCATTTCAACACCTCGCCCGCCAGTTCTTCCGGTATGTCGCAGTGGAACGTCTTCGGTACCACCGTGAGCTGGCTCAGCTTGGCAAAGGGCTTGATGGCTGGGATGATGGGGATGGTGATGCCCACCTGGCGCGCTTTCTCCACAAAGTCGTAGAACTTCCGGTTATCGTAGAAGAGTTGGGTGACGGCATATTGCGCCCCGAGCTGCTCCTTCTCCAGCAGGTGCTGCAAGTCCTGCTCCATATTGGGGGCCTCCTCGTGTTTCTCGGGATAGCACGCCACACCATAGTGGAACTTCTCGCCGGGGTGCTTGATGGGCGTACCGTCGGCAAAGAAGCCGTCGTTGAACTGCCTTACCTGCGCTATGAGGTCGGTGGCGTGAGTATGGCCGCCCGGGGTGGGCGTGAACTGGCGGTCTTCCTTCGCCTTGTCGCCCCGCAGCAACAGCAGGTTGGAGATGCCCAGAAACTGAAGGTCGAGCAACTCGTACTCGATGTCCTCCTTCGTGGCACCGCTGCAGATGACGTGCGGTATGACGGGGATGTCGTATCTGTTCTTGATGGCGGCAGCTATGGCGATGGTGCCCGGACGGCGGCGCACACGCTGGCGCGACAGCAGCCCGTTGCTTTCCTCTTTATATACGTACTCGCTGTGGTGGGTCGTTATGTTGATGAAGCGGGGTGCAAACTCCTTCAGGCTGTCTATGGTGCGGAAAAGGGCGGCCGTGCCGTTGCCCTTCAGCGGTGGAAGTACCTCGAAGGAAAAACCGTTCTCCAGGTTCTCGTTGTTCAAGTATTCTGTTATATTCATTGGCTGGAATGATAATTTGGTGCAAATTTACAAAAAAAATGGGGGAAAAAGGCACGTCAAACGTAATAATTAATGAGAATGTGCGTATTTATATTATAAAACAAAACCTAAATAAATTATGGAACAATACCAAAAAGGCTCTAAAGCCTACCTTACGTCTATCGTGATGGTCGCCGTTCTGGGCGGCCTCCTCTTCGGCTATGACACAGCTGTCATCTCGGGTGCCGAAAAGGGTTTGCAGGCATTCTTCAAGGGTGCAAGTGATTTTGAGTACACCGACTTCATGCACGGCTTCACGTCGTCGAGTGCGCTCATCGGATGCATTATCGGAAGCTCCCTCTCCGGTCTCTTTGCCAGCAGACTGGGGCGCAAGCGTTCACTCATCTTCGCCGGTGTGTGCTTCTTCCTCTCTGCATGGGGAAGCATGGAACCCGAAACCTACATCCTTCCGCAGGGGCAGGCCGACTGGACGCTCCTCGTCGTGTTCAATTTCTACCGCGTACTCGGTGGTGTCGGTGTGGGCATGGCATCGGCCATCTGCCCCATGTACATCGGTGAGATAGCACCGAGCAACATGCGCGGTATGCTGGTGAGCTTCAACCAGTTTGCCATCATCTTCGGACAATTGGTGGTCTACTTCGTCAACTTCATCATCATGGGCGACCATGCCAACCCCATATACGACGCGGCAGGCCACATCGCCAATATGCTCGATGCCGAGTGGACCATCGAGACGGGTTGGCGTTACATGTTCGGTAGCGAGTGTGTGCCGGCAGGCCTCTTCACCGTCCTCATCTGCTTCGTGCCCGAAACGCCGCGCTATCTCATGATGATAGGGCAGGAGGAGAAGGCATACAATGTGCTGGTACGCATCAACGGTAGTTTTGATGCCAAGAACATCATCAATGACATCAAGAACACCGTTACCGTCAAGACCGAGAAACTCATGTCCTACGGCTTTATGTGCATCTTCGTGGGTGTGATGCTCTCCGTGTTCCAGCAGGCCGTGGGCATCAACGCCGTGCTCTACTATGCTCCGCGCATCTTCCAGGATATGGGCATGAACAATCCGATGGTGCAGACCGTCATCATGGGTATCGTCAACATCTCGTTCACCCTCGTCGCCGTCTTCACCGTAGAGAAACTCGGACGCAAGCCGTTGCTCATCTGCGGTTCGTTGGGTATGGCCATCGGTGCCATCGGCGTGGCGCTTACCTTCGGCAACGATGCGCTCAGCACCGTCACCATGCTCAGCATCATGGTTTACAGTGCCAGCTTCATGTTCTCGTGGGGACCCATCGCATGGGTGCTCATCGCCGAACTTTTCCCCAACACCATACGCGGTGCTGCCGTGGCTGTGGCTGTTGCCTTCCAGTGGATATTCAACTTCATTGTCTCTTCCACCTTCGTGCCGATGTTCAACATGCACCTGGAGCCGGGCGACGATTTCGGCCACTGGTTTACCTATGGCCTCTATGGCGCCATCTGTATCATTGCCGCCATCTTCGTGTGGAAGTTAGTGCCCGAAACCAAGGGCAAGACTCTCGAGGATATGAGCAAGCTCTGGAGAAAAGAAAAGTAAGTTGAACAACATCGGCCGTCAAGGTCGAGCTTTTGCAGAATACAACAAGAGGGTGCACCATGTTTGGTGCACCCTCTTTTCTCATGGTGTTTCGGTATTAGCGTTGAGTATGAGAGTATTGTGAATTTGGTTTAGTCTGCTGGAAATAAGGGGAATCTGACGGAAGTTGGAGTGAAGTGGAAGAACGCAACATATCCATCTTTTACCTATTAGTTAACGCTTTACCTATTGTTTACATATTACAATTTTTATACTTTTATCATTTTTGAATTTTATCCGATAAAAATGGTTCTTCACTTCTACCAACGACCGTGGGGTGAACATATTTCCCTTAGCTTATATAGTCTGTCTACTTTGAAAGTAGAGTGATTAATTGCTCATGGCCTTTGCCGAGAACATGAATTGCGGTCTGCAGCTGTTGCCGTTGAATTCGTAATAGCTCTTGAGCAGACTCGTCTCGTTGCCGTCCACATAGATGCGGCCACCCCACAGGTAGAAGTAGAGGTAACTCTGTGTCTTGTTGGTGTTGTACTCAAGGCCGGCTGAGCAAGTGTTGGCGTAGAACTTGATGGTCACTTTCTTGTAGGTCTGCTTGCTGGTCGTGATGTCGCCCAAATCTATGTCCAGCGTGTTGGCAACGAAGAGGTTCTGGCTGTAGTTGTAAGGCACGAGGTAGCTTGTTGCCGATGCTGTTGTCATCTTCGACACGGCTTCTGCCAACTCAGTGTCGTTAATCCAGTTCTTCAGTATGTATACAGGGAACTGGTAGGTTGCGTTGCCGTAATAGCCTATAATGTTGCCGTTGCTGTCCTTGTTCGGTTGGTTGGTGATGGATACCATGAAGTTGGGTATCGTGTCCGTCAAGTCCTTCGTGTTCAACTTGTTCTCGTTGTAGTAGATCCATGCGCCCGTGTGGTATGAACCGAGGGTGCTTACCATCGTCTTCTGCTGGTCTACGGGGATGGTTGTGGTGGTGCTCTCCGTGTCGGAGTTGCACGAACTGAAGGAGATGGCCAAGGCGAAGGCTGCCATCAAGCCCATGATTTTTGACTTTTTCATTTTGCTTTTGTTTGTTTTATGTTGTTGTTTATATCTTTGTTGTTTTTATCCTTGTTGTTTTTATGTTGTTGTTTTTCGTCAAAAATCCCTTCAGCATGTACGTTTTTGCAACGCGCCCTGTAAGGGCAACCTGCGCCTAGCCCAGGGCAGCGCCCTGGGTAAACGATGGGTTAACGTGCGCCCTGTAAGGGCAAAAGCGCTATAAAATATTTTGCGCGTGGTAGCGCTTTTGCTCTTTCAGGGCGACATTCTCCCTTGCAACCTAACCCAGGGCGATGCCATGGGCTATGCGCTTCTGCCCTTTTAGGGCGTGCAGGGGACAACTTTCCTTGGATGATCGTTGACGTTTCTAACCGTACAGGTCGAATTCTTTCCGAACCACGTATATAAAAGTATTAATGTCACAAAATCTTGCATGGTATAATGTTAATAAAAACAAAAAGCGAGAAACCAGGATTGTTATCCTTTGTTTCTCGCTTATGTCGGGATTACTGGACTCGAACCAGCGACCTCGCGCCCCCCAGACGTGTGCGCTACCAACTGCGCCAAATCCCGATTGCTCTCTTTTCGGATTGCGAGTGCAAAGGTACAACATTATTTTGAAACAAACAAATAATTCTGCACTTTTTTCTTGGCAAGTATCGATAAAAAGCCATAAAGAACGTTTTCTTCCCTTTTTTGACCCACTTAGGTGCATTGGCGAGGCACATGGATGCGATGTGGGGGTGTCGTTTCCTGAGATTATCACTTCTTGCCCTTGAATAAATATGTAAGGAGAAAGCCAACGAGAAAGATGCACGTCGTCCCCAGTATGATGGCCAGGTATTCGTGCAGGTGAATGCCGGGGAGTCCGAGCGGTTGGGCGAGTGATATCCATC
>CAVKZC010000041.1:0-17986 GCA_963660455.1 Sphaerochaetaceae bacterium
AAACTGTGTATTGGAGCAGGTATACGCCCGGTACGGTTGACGAAGGCGGCACAACTGAACGTGTTGACCGGCATGATGGGAGCATGGCCGAGGAGCCCGCCGAAGTCGATGCTGTCGCCTACCCCCTTGCCGATGACGGGAATGACACGCACGGCCGTCGTCTTCTGGTTGACCATACCGATGGCAGCCTCGTCGGCAATGACACCGGCGATGGTGGTGGCAGGCGTATCACCCGGGATGGCAATCATGTCGAGACCAACGGAGCAGACACACGTCATGGCCTCCAGCTTCTCGATGGTCAAGGCACCCGCCTCCACAGCGTCTATCATGCCCTGGTCCTCGCTGACGGGGATAAAGGCACCGCTCAGGCCGCCCACATAAGAGGAAGCCATGATGCCGCCCTTCTTCACCTGGTCGTTGAGGAGCGCCAGGGCAGCAGTAGTACCGGGAGCACCGGCATGCTCGAGACCAATCTCGCGCAGGATGTCAGCCACGCTGTCACCGATGGCAGGCGTAGGAGCCAGCGAGAGGTCGATGATGCCGAACGGAACGCCCAAGCGGCGCGAAGCCTCCTTGGCCACAAGCTGTCCCACACGGGTAATCTTGAAAGCCGTGCGCTTGATGGTTTCGCAGAGCACCTCAAAGCTCTCGCCGCGTACACTCTCCAGTGCATACTTCACCACACCGGGACCGCTGACACCGACGCTCACCACAGCATCCGCCTCGCTCACACCGTGGAAGGCACCCGCCATAAAGGGGTTGTCATCGGGAGCATTGCAGAGCACCACCAGTTTGGCACAACCGATAGAACCTTTGTCGCGTGTGGCCTCAGCCGTGTCGCGTACAATCTCGCCCATAAGCCTCACCGCATCCATATTGATGCCGGTCTTGGTAGAGCCGACATTGATGGAACTGCAGATGAAGTCAGTTTGCGCCAATGCCTGGGGTATGGAGCGTATGAGCAGTTCGTCGCTGGTGCTCATGCCCTTCGACACGACGGCAGAGTAACCGCCGAGGAAGTTGACGCCCAGTTCCTTGGCACAGCGGTCGAGCGTCTTCGCCACTTTGACATAGTCGTCGGTAGTGCGGCACGCCGAACCGCCCACGAGGGCAATCGGCGTAACGGCGATGCGCTTGTTGACGATGGGCACGCCAAACTCCTTGGAGATGTCCTCGCCCGTCTTGACCAAGTCCTTGGCCAGGCGCGTTATCTTGTTGTAAATATTGTCGCAGAGCACATCCACGTCCGTAGCCGCACAGTCGAGCAGGTTGATGCCCATGGTAATGGTGCGCACGTCGAGGTTCTCTTGCTCTATCATCTTGTTGGTCTCGATGACCTCGTTGATGTTGATCATGTCTTTCGCATTAATGGTTCTTCACTGTATCTCCGCACATGCACCACACTAAATGCGGTGCATCATGTCGAAGATTTCCTCACGCTGGCACTTTATCTGCACGCCCATCTCCTTGCCGATGACGACAAGTTCGTCGGAGACGCTGTCGAACGACTTGCTCATCTTGCCCATGTCGACAATCATCATCATGTTGAAATAGTCCTGCACGATGGTCTGGGAGATGTCAAGGATATTGATGCCGTTGTCTGCCAGATAAGAGCACACCTTGGCGATGATGCCGACGGTGTCCTTACCCACTACTGTAATAATCGTCCTGTTCATAACTGTATATTATAAATAAGGTGTGGTTATTGTGTCGTTTTACTTTAGGTTCTTGAGCTTCTCCACGTAGGCATCGATGACAGCCACGGCAGTGACATTGACGATGTCCTGTACGCTGCTCTCTGAGTCGGTGAAGTGGATAGGCTTGTTCAGACCCATCTGGATGGGGCCGATAATCTCAGCCTCAGGACTGAGAGCCTGCAACAGCTTGTACGAGCTGTTGGCACTGCTCAGGTTGGGGAAGATGAGCGTATTGACATCCTTGCCCTTGAGGCGAGAGAACGGATACTTCTCGTCGCGCAGATCCTTGTTGAGCGCATAGTTCACCTGCATCTCGCCGTCGATGGCCAGGTCGGGGTAACGCTGCTGCATCTCAGCCACGGCCTTTCTCACCTTGACGGGCGAACCGACAGCGTCGGTACCGAAGTTGGAGTAGCTGAGCATGGCTACGACCGGTTCGTCATTGAAGAACTTGACTGTGCTGGCCGAGAGGCGTGCCACATCGGTAAGCACACCCTCGTCGGGATGGCGGTTGATGAGCGTGTCGGCGATATAGTAGATACCCTTCTGTGTGTTAAGAATGTGCATGGCACCGAAGGTGTTGTAACCCTGGCGGATGCCAATCACGTCCTTCGCCACCTTGATGGTGTTGGAATACTTGGTATAGAGACCCGTGATGAAGGCATCGGCATCGCCCACCTCCACCATCGACATACCGAAGTAGTTGCGCTCATACATCTTGTCGTAAGCCTCCTCGAAGGTATAGCCTTCACGGGCACGCTTCTCGGCCAGGTGCTTGGCAAACGTGGCACGGCGTCCCTGTTCGTTGTCGGCACGCATATCCACGATATCGATACCCTCCAGGTCGAGCTTGAGGCGTGAAGCGACACGCTTCAGACGGTCGGGATTGCCCAGCAGGATAGGCTGGCAGATGCCCTCGGCCTTGGCCTGAACGGCAGCCTTGAGCATGGTGGGGTTGCCACCCTCGGCAAACACCACGCGCTGCGGGTGGAGACGTGCCGTGTCGTGCAACTTGCGTGTAAGTTTGGACTCCTGGCCCAGCAACTGGCGCAGGCGCTGCTTGTAAGCCTCCCAATCGGTGATGGGGGTACGTGCCACACCGCTGTCCATAGCGGCCTTGGCAATGGCTGCAGACACCTCGGTAATGAGTCGTGGGTCTACAGGTTTCGGTATGAAGTACTTCGGTCCGAAGGTAAGGTCATTGACATGGTAAACCTCGTTCACCACATCGGGAACCGGCTGCTTGGCCAGGTCGGCGATGGCATTGACAGCAGCCAACTTCATCTCCTCGTTGATGGCACGTGCGTGTACATCGAGCGCACCGCGGAAAATATAGGGGAATCCGATGACGTTGTTGATCTGGTTGGGATAGTCGGAACGGCCTGTAGACATCAGCACGTCGGGACGGCTCGCCATAGCATCCTCGTAACTGATCTCAGGCACGGGGTTGGCAAGTGCAAAGACGATAGGATTGTCGTTCATGGAACGCAGCATGTCCTGCGACAGCACGTTGCCCTTGCTCAGTCCTACAAAGACATCGGCACCCTTCACTGCCTCGGCCAGCGTATGCACATCGCGGCGGTCAGTGGCGAAGAGCTTCTTCTGTTCGGTAAGGTTGGGACGGTCAGAGGTTATGACACCCTTGGAGTCGAGCATCACGATGTTCTCCACCTTCGCACCGAGGGCTACATAGAGCTTGGTACAACTGATGGCAGCGGCACCGGCACCGTTCACCACAATCTTCACCTCACCGATATTCTTGCCTGCCACCTCGAGCGCATTCTTCAGTCCGGCAGCCGAGATGATGGCCGTACCGTGCTGGTCGTCGTGCATCACGGGGATGTCGAGCGTGCGCTTGAGGCGCTCCTCTATATAGAAACACTCGGGAGCCTTGATATCCTCGAGGTTGATGCCACCGAAAGTGGGGGCTATCTTCTCTACGGCCTCGCAGAACTTCTCGGGGTCCTTTTCGGCTATCTCGATGTCAAACACATCTATGCCGCCGTATATCTTGAAGAGCAGTCCCTTGCCCTCCATGACAGGCTTGCCGCTCATGGCACCGATATCGCCCAGCCCGAGCACGGCAGTACCGTTGCTGATGACTGCCACCAGGTTACCCTTGTCCGTATACTTATAGACATCGTCGGGGTTCTGCTGAATCTCGAGACACGGATAAGCCACGCCCGGCGAGTAAGCCAGACTGAGGTCGGTCTGGGTGTGGTAAGGCTTGGTAGGTTTTACTTCGATCTTGCCTGGGCGGACATTCTCGTGGTATGCGAGAGCCGCCTCCTTCGTAATTTTTGCCATAGTTATGTTGCGGTTTAAGTTTGAATCGTGTATGTTTGCCACATTTTTATGCACATTCGCGCATCGTTTGTGCAAAGGTACGAAAAAACTATTTAACAAAGATAGGTTTTTTCGTTTTTTTTCGTAACTTTGCAAAAATATACGACAACAAACAAGCATGGAAACTACAAGCGACTACAGACGCGAACTGCGTGGCAAGATTATCAACTATGCCATGGAAGAATTCTTCAAGCGCGGCATCAAGGCCGTGAAGATGGACGAGATTTCACAGGGACTCCACGTGTCGAAACGTACCGTGTACGAGATATTCGGCGACAAGGAAGAACTGCTTCTGGCCGGTCTGAAGGCACAGGACGAACATTTCGGCAAACTGCTGGAAGACTTCGCCCTCCACGGCGGTCACAACGTCATTGACACGATCTGCTATTTCTACCGCCTGCAGATGGAGATAAACGACAAGGTGGGCGCACTCTTCTATGACGAGATACACAAGATGCCGCGCATCGTGGCGTACCTTCGCGAGAACCACGACCGCGACGTGGAGTCGCGCATGCAGTTCTACAGAATGGGCGTACAGGAGGGCTTGTTCCGCAGCGACGTGGACTACCCGCTCATATCCAACGTGGGCCACATCGCCATGGAGGAGTTCATGCACCAGCAGATGTACAAGGAATTCTCCATGCAGAAGCTCTTCGACAACTATTTCCTGGTGATGGTAAGGGGTATCTGTACCCACCGCGGACTGGAACTGCTGCACAAAGGCATGGGAGAGATTTAGCATGTACAACATCCACATCTCGGAGCGCGCACTCCATTTCAAGCAACCGGCTGGAACATCGCGCGGCGTTTACACCACACGCCACAGCTATTACCTCACCGTTACCCATCCGTCTTTTCCTGGCATCAGTGGTACGGGCGAATGTGCAACACTGCCCGACCTGAGTTGCGACAGCAAACCGGAGTATGCACAGACACTGCAAGAGGTGTGCCGCATGGTGAGCCAGATGGAGCGCATCCCATACGACATGCTGCGCCCCTACCCCAGTATCACCTTCGGACTGGAGACTGCCTTTGCCGACTTCTACAACAAGGTTGCCGAACGGGCCGGTTCACCGAACGGACAAAGCGGGAACGCCATCCCGGCATGGGCCAAGCCCCTTGCCGACCTGTACTGCACGCCCTTCGCCAAAGGCGAGACAGGCATCACCATCAACGGACTGGTATGGATGGGCAACTACGACGAGATGTACGCCCGACTGGAAGAAAAACTCAAGGCAGGCTTCCACTGCGTGAAACTGAAGATAGGCGCCATCGACTTCACACAGGAACTGGACCTCATCAAACACATACGACAAGACTTTACCAAGGAGCAGGTGGAACTGCGTGTCGATGCCAACGGGGCATTCACACCGGAGCAGGCCATGAGCCGACTCGAAGCCCTGGCACAGTACGACATCCACTCCATAGAACAGCCCATCAGACAACACCAGTGGCCCAAGATGGCTGAACTTTGCCGCAACAGTCCACTGCCCATAGCACTCGACGAGGAACTTATCGGGGTTAACGTAGGCTCCATGAAACAGGCACTGCTCGACACCATCCGTCCGCAGTACATCATCCTCAAACCCTCGTTACACGGCGGCATGTACGGATGCAGAGAATGGATTTCACTGGCCGAAGAGCGCGGCATAGGCAGTTGGGTGACATCCGCCCTCGAAAGCAATGTCGGTCTCAACGCCGTAGCACTATTCTGCGCCAAGATGTACGGACCGGAGGTAAGAATGCCGCAAGGACTGGGTACCGGACAGCTCTTCACAGACAACATCCCCATGCCGCTGCAGATACGCGGTGACAAGCTGTACAGAACTTTTATTATTAGTTAACACGAAATATTTGCAGCTATCATATAAATAATGTATATTTGCAATCGAATTGTAACATACTAACCGAAGAAAAGAATACAAGGGGAACGCAAACCTTTACGCACGAATTTGGAGACTACAAGGCATATAGTACCCCTACATTTTATAACTTTGCAGACGAAATAACGAAAACGAATAAACAACAAAACAAATCATGAAAGAACTTAAGGCTTTAAACAAGCGCACTGCTCCCAAGAGCGTGGCTCCTGAGAAAATCATCCAGTTCGGTGAGGGTAACTTCCTCCGTGCATTCGTAGACTGGATCGTATGGAACATGAACAAGAAGACCGACTTCAACGGATCTGTTGTTGTCGTACAGCCATTGGGCGGCGGTATGGTAGACTGGCTCAACGGTCAGGACTGCCTCTATCATGTTAATCTTCAGGGCAAGGAGAACGGCCAGACCGTCAACACGCTGGAGCGTATCGATGTCATCAGCCGCGCACTCAACCCATACTCACAGAACCAGGCTTTCATGGCTCTGGCCGAGCAGCCCGAAATGCGCTTCATCATATCCAACACTACAGAGGCCGGTATCGCCTTCGACGACTCTTGCAAGTTCAGCGATGCTCCTGCTGCTTCTTATCCAGGCAAGTTGGTTCAGCTCCTGTTCCACCGCTACAAGTTCTTTGAGGGCGACCCCACCAAGGGTATGATCCTGATGCCTTGTGAGCTGATTTTCCTCAACGGTCACCACCTGAAGGAGTGCATCTACCAGTACATCGAACTCTGGAAAGAGGACATGGGCGCTGACTACGAAGGCTTCAAGGCTTGGTTTACAGACCACTGCTACGTTTGCGCTACGCTCGTAGACCGTATCGTGCCGGGCTTCCCACGCGACACCATCAAGGAGATCCAGGAGAAGGTTTGCTACAAGGACAACCTCGTAGTAAAGGCTGAGAGCTTCCACCTCTGGGTTATCGAGAAGGCTGAGAACATGACCGTAGAGCAGATGAAGGAAGAGTTCCCTGCTCACAAGGCTGGTCTGCACGTTCTCATCACCGACAACGAGAAGCCTTACCACGAGCGCAAGGTTACACTGCTCAACGGTCCCCACACCGTACTTAGCCCTGTCACATACCTCAGCGGCGTGAATATCGTACGCGATGCTTGCGAGCACCCTGTATTGGGCAAGTACATTCACAAGGTACAGTTCGAGGAGTTGATGCAGACACTCAACCTCCCGATGGAAGAGTTGCAGCAGTTTGCTTCTGATGTGCTCGAGCGTTTCGAGAACCCATTCGTTGACCATCAGGTAACGAGCATCATGCTCAACTCATTCCCCAAGTACGAGACTCGCGACCTCCCCGGCGTGAAGGTATACCTCGAGCGCAAGGGCGAATTGCCTCAGGGTCTGGTATTCGGTCTTGCTGCCATCATCACTTACTACAAGGGCGGCAAGCGTGCTGACGGTGCCGAGATCGTACCTAAGGACGACCAGAAGATTATCGACAAGCTGACTGAGCTTTGGGCTACTGGCGACACACAGAAGGTGGCTGAGGGTGTTCTTGCCTTCGACTACATCTGGAAAGAAGACCTCAACAAGACCGTTCCCGGTTTGACAGAACTGGTGAAGAAGGATCTCGACCTCATCCAGGAGAAGGGCATGCTCGAAGCTGTAAAGACCATTTTGTAATAACGTATAAAATTGCATAAAAAGAGGGGACTCTACCGAGAAGGCGAGGGTCTCCTTTTTTTTATTTCCCCAAACATACAACATTAACCCTTGACACAGATGAAAAAGATTTTTCTTATATTCTTTGCTGTGCTCGCAACGACTGCATACGCACAACGTGCCAACACGCAAAGCCAGACTGCAGCTGGCAAGCAGACACCCCAAAAGGGATACTACACCCAATACTACGGCAACGATACGCAACTTGTAAAGGAAGCACAGCAGTGGCTCGAGCGCGGCGAATGGCGCAACGGGTTTGACAAAGCCAACGCACACGCCAGCGTGAACGCGGTAGACTTCTACCGCCAGTACCAGAAGAACCCGCAGCAATGGAAGGCATTGTTTTCATGGCTCGCCAATACCGACCTCATGGCACTGCCCAAAGGAAAATACCCCATCGCCGGAAGCAACCTGACCGTGAGCGTGGAAGAATCGCAGAACGCACCACTCGCCAAGCGCAGGAGCGAAAGTCACAACCACCACATCGACTTCCAGTATGTGGTAAAGGGTACCGAGCGCTTCGGCATCATAGACCACTATACCAGTACCCCCAACTGCCCCTACAAACCCGACGTAATACACTACGATTACGACAAGGGAAAAACACTGTTCTACGACAGCACACCAGACGAATTTTTCATCTTCTTTCCACGCGACTGGCACATTGCCAAGATAGCCAACGATACAGACAACCAGCAGATAAAGGTCATCGTCATCAAGGTAGACTATGTGGAATGAGAGGCATTTATTTGTGTATGTGAACATTTTTGCGTAACTTTGCAGCCTAATTTTCAACAAAAACACAAAAATGAAGTCATTCGTTATCAAGTCAAAGCTGTTTTCCTGCGCCAAAAGCTATAACAGGAAAACCTTTATGGCCGACCTGATGGCTGGTATCATTGTGGGCATCGTGGCCCTACCGCTTGCCATTGCATTCGGCATTGCTTCAGGAGTAACACCCGAAAAGGGCATCATCACCGCCATCGTGGCAGGTCTCGTCATCTCGCTTTTCGGTGGCAGTAAAGTACAGATAGGAGGCCCCACAGGTGCATTCATCATCATCATCTACGGCATCATACAAAAGTATGGCATGGAGGGACTCACCATTGCTACCCTCATGGCGGGATGCTTCCTTGTGCTCTTCGGACTGCTGCGCCTGGGAACAATCATCAAGTACATACCCTACCCCATTGTCGTGGGATTTACGAGCGGTATTGCCGTTACCATCTTCACTACACAGATAAAGGATCTCTTCGGACTTACGTTGACTTCCAACCCGTCTGACTTTCTGGAGAAATGGGGCGTATACTTCCAGAGTTTCGATACGATAGACCCGTGGTGCGCCCTCATCGGCATCGTGAGTGTCGTGGTCATAGCCGTTACGCCTAAGTTCAGCAAGAAAATTCCAGGATCTCTTGTAGCCATCATCCTGATGACGGTCATTGCCTTGCTGCTCAAGCAGTTTGCCGGTGTGGAAAGTATAGAGACTATCGGTGACCGCTTCTCCATCAGCAACGAGTTGCCATCCGCCCAAGTACCGGCCATGAACTGGGAGACTATCAAGAGCCTCGTGTCGCCAGCCATCACCATAGCCATTCTCGGAGCTATTGAGTCGCTTCTCTCAGCCACAGTGGCAGATGGTGTGATAGGCGACCACCACGACTCCAACACCGAACTCGTGGCACAGGGTCTTGCCAACATAGCATCGCCCTTGTTTGGCGGCATCCCAGCCACAGGAGCCATTGCTCGCACCATGACCAACATCAACAATGGCGGCAAGACACCCGTGGCAGGTATCATTCACGCTGTGGTGCTGTTGCTCATCTTCCTCTTCCTCATGCCGCTGGCCAAATACATCCCCATGGCTTGTCTGGCAGGTGTGCTCGTCGTGGTTTCGTACGGCATGTGCGGATGGCGCAGTTTTGTGGCTCTGATGAAAAACCCCAAGAGCGATGTCACCGTACTGCTCATCACCTTCTTCCTCACCATCATCTTCGACCTTACCGTTGCCATCGAGGTGGGACTCATCATTGCCTGCCTGCTCTTCATGAAACGTATGTCTGAGACTACCGACGTGAAGGCCGTCACCGAGGAGATAGACCCCAACGAGGACTTTGAATATTCCACCGGTAATCTGGAGCACCTCACCATACCGCAGGGCGTGGAGGTATATGAGATAAACGGCCCTTACTTCTTCGGTGCGGGCAACAAGTTTGAGGAAATCATGGCGTCGTTCGGCGACCGCCCCAAGGTGCGCATCATACGCATGAGAAAAGTTCCGTTTGTTGACTCCACAGGTATCCACAACCTCACCAACCTCTGCCTCATGAGCCAGAAGGAAGGAATACAGGTAGTGCTCTCCGGTGTACGCGACAAGGTGAACAAACAGCTGGAGCATGCTGGCTTCTACCACCTGATAGGCGAGAACAACATCTGCAGCCACATCAATCTGGCACTGGAACGTGCCAAACAAATCCTGAACCCGTAAACATAAGGGGGGGGTGACACAAGTCACACCCCTTTTTGTGTTTTTACTACACAGCTTTCTATAAAGTACCGTAAATTGGGAAGTTAAGGGGAGTTAAGAGAAGTTATCACTCTCTACGAGAGCTGTGAAGTTAAGGGACAATACCTTTCTTGCAGGAATCTTGTCACAAGCAAGTAGAAAGCTGAGTTGTTATTTTCCCGATTTCTTTTTCCTAAGCCGGGCGTAAAAATTTTGTAGTTGGCCAGACTTTACACCCATAGCCATAAGGCGATCGAGGTCGCGATAGGCTTCCGCCTTCCTATCCAACGCTATGAGAACGTCCAGGTGGTTGACCACATAATCCTGTGAGGTCGAGTCGAGCGCCATAGCCTTGGCATAGTCATACTCAGCCAAGTCGAGCATATTGCGTTCCTGCTCCATGCCACCGCGTGCAGCATATGCCACGGCACTGTCAGGATGCTGTTCTATGAGCGAGTTGATACCGTCGTATGCCTCCGTATAGTGTTGGTCGCGCTGGTTGAGCAATGCCAGTCCCAGCTGTGCCTGAAAATTGCCGGGCACCAGCACAAGAAGGTTCTGGTAGTCGAGTCGTGCAAAATTATAGCGTTTCAGCTTCTCGTTGACAAAGGCGCGGTAAAAGAGTCCGGCAATGTTTGTGCTGTTCAGAAAGAGCACCTTGTCAAGGTCGTCCTTGGCATAGGCCCACTGCTCCAACTGGATGTTCCATGCCACTTTTTTGAGTCTGAGGTCAATGCTGTCAGGTGCATAGGCCAGTTGCTCCGTAGCCCTTGCCAAGGAGTCGCGAAGGTCCTGGTTGGTCTGTGCCTGCAGAGGCAAAAAGGAGAGCATGGCCAGCACTGTGCCAGCCATGCTCCTTGGTCTGTTTATACTTTGAAAAATATTCATGCCACAAAAATAAGACATTTATTGCAGACAAGCAAACTATACTGCCTATTTTAAGGCAAGTTAAGAGACTTTTTGTTTTGTCTCCTTATCTTTCGTCAAGAGGCGTATAATCGAGTTCGCCCAGGATGTTCTTGTAAGCCGGGCGGATGATACGGCGACCGTCAAAGTTGAGTTCCTCTATGCGGTGGGCAGTCCATCCCACAATACGCGCCATGGCAAAGATGGGCGTATAGATTTCCTGCGGCAAGCCTATCATCTCATAGATGAAACCACTGTAGAAATCGAGGTTGGCACAGGCAGGTTTGCTTCCGCCACGATGCTTCATCAGGCACTTGATGCCCTCCTGCTCTATGAGCTTCAGGAACTCGTACTCGTCTTCCCTACCCTTCTCCTTGGCCAGTTCGCCGGCGAGCTTCTTCAGTTCCACGGCACGCGGGTCGCTTAGGGTATAGACCGCATGACCGATACCATAGATTAGTCCGGTCTTGTCGTATGCCTCCTTGTTGAGCATGCGCGTGAGGTAGACATCCAGTTCCTCCACATTCTTCCAGTCCTTTATCTCCTCCTTCAGATGGTGGAACATGTTGATGACCTTGATGTTGGCACCACCGTGCAACGGGCCTTTCAGACTACCGATACCGGCAGCGATGGAACTATAAGTGTCGGTACGCGATGACGAGGTGACACGCACGGTAAAGGTTGAGTTGTTACCACCACCGTGCTCTGCCTGTATGATGAGCAGCAGGTCGAGCATACGTGCATCCAATTCGGAATAGGATTCATGCTTCATCATGTAGAGGAAGTTTTCGGCTATGCCGAGATTCTCGCGCGGATGGCGTATATGGAGACTACGTCCCTGCACAGAGTGGCGATAGATATTGTACGCATAGGCAATGATGGTAGGGAACTTGGCTATCAGTTCGATACCCTGCCTCATGAGGTTGTCGCGGCTGATGTCGTCCGGGTTCGGGTCGAAGGTGTACATCTCCAGCACGCAACGAGCCAGGATGTTCATGATGTTACTGCCCTCCAGTTCGATGATGTGCGTAATGGTACGATGGTCGAGCGGCATATTGTCGATGAGCAGTTCGCGGAAAGCCTGTAGTTCCTCCTTGTCGGGCAACTGTCCGGAAAGCAAGAGGAAAGCCACCTCCTCGAATCCGAACCGCTTCTCCTTGAGCAACGGCGACACAAGGTCGTCAAGTTCATAGCCACGGTAGTAGAGTTTTCCTTCAGTAGGCGTCAACTTACCATCTGCATCACGGTCGTAGCCCACCACATTACCGATGTTGGTAAGGCCGACAAGCACACCCGATCCGTCTTCGTTACGAAGTCCGCGCTTCACATTGAACTTCTTGAAGGCTTCCTTGTCTATCTTGCATGAGTTCTTTACCTCATCGCTTAGCTTGTATATTAAATATTCCTTGTTCATAGCTTGCGGCGTGTTCTAAAAATTCCACACATTATTAAATTTCTTCTTTTGACGGATTGCTCTTTGTGTATTTTTAGAACCCGCCTTACTTATTTTTCGCAGCATAGTTGAGTGCTGAACCAGCCTTAAACCATGCTATCTGTGTATCGTTGTAGGTATGCTCCACATCGAAGCTGTCTTCCGAGCCATCCTTATGCTTGAGGGTCACGGCGAGTTTGCTGCCCGGTGCGAAATCCTTCAGACCGGCGATGGAGATGCGGTCATCCTCCTTCACCTTATTATAATCGTCCTTGTTACAGAAAGTAAGTGCAAGCATACCCTGTTTCTTCAGGTTTGTCTCGTGTATACGGGCGAAACTCTTGGCGAGGATTACCTTCACGTTGAGGAAACGCGGCTCCATGGCTGCATGCTCGCGCGACGAACCTTCGCCATAGTTGTCCTCTGCCACCACGATGCTTCCGATGCCTTGTGCCTTGTAGGCTTTGGCGGCAGTAGAAACCTCTACATACTCGCCCGTGAGTTGGTTCTTCACCTTGTTGCTCTCGCCGTTGAAGGCATTGACGGCTCCCATGAGGAGGTTGTCCGAGATGTTCTGCAGATGTCCACGGAACTTGAGCCACGGGCCTGCCATGGAGATGTGGTCGGTAGTACACTTGCCCTCCGTCTTGATGAGCAGCGGCATGTCGGCAAGGTCGTTACCGTCCCATGGAGCAAAGGGTGCGAGCTTCTGCAGGCGGTTGCTGTCTGGCGAGATGACAACCTCGATGCCGGCATTCTCCTCGCTGGGAGCAATAAATCCCTTGTCCTCCACGGCAAAACCCTTGGGAGGGAAGGTATGCCCTGTGGGAGCATCAAGTTTGACGCTCTTGCCCTCTTTATTTAATAAGGTGTCGGTTGCAGGATTGAAATCCAAACGGCCGGCAATGGTGAGCGCTACGGTAAGTTCAGGACTTCCTATGAAGGCAAACGTATTGGGATTACCGTCTGCGCGACGACGGAAATTGCGGTTGAACGAGGTGACGATGGCATTCTTGCGTGCGTTGTCATCAGTGTGGCGTTTCCATTGTCCGATACAGGGTCCGCAGGCGTTGGTCATTATCAGGGCACCTATCTTCTTGAAATCGTCAAGGATGCCGTCGCGCTCTGCCGTGTAGCGTATCTGCTCAGATCCGGGGTTAATGATGAGCTGTCCCTTCACCTGTATACCCTTCTCGTATGCCTGACGGGCAACACTTGCAGCACGTGCAAGGTCCTGGTAAGAGGAGTTGGTACAACTGCCCACCAGTCCTACTTCCACCGCCATGGGGTAATCATTGGCAGGTCCCTTCGCCTTCATGTGCGAGATGGGCGTGGCAGCATCGGGAGTGAACGGTCCGTTCAGGTGGGGCTCTATCTTGGAGAGGTCAATCTCTACTATCTGATCATAGAAAGCTGACGGATTGGCAAGAACCTCGTCATCGGCACGCAGTTCGTCGGCATTCTGCTGCGCCAATACGGCAATCTCCATACGTCCGGTCTTACGCAAGTATTCGCCTGCATTGCCGTCGAACGGGAAGATGGAGCAAGTGGCACCCAGTTCGGCACCCATATTACAGATAGTGGCCTTGCCCGTAGTGGAGATGCTGTCAAGACCTTCGCCGAAGTATTCGAGGATGGCATTGGTACCGCCCTTCACGGTAAGGATGCCGAGTATTTCGAGAATCACGTCCTTGGGAGTGGCCCATCCGGAGAGCTTGCCAGTAAGATGAACACCGATGAGGCGTGGCATCTTGAGTTCCCAAGGCTGACCAGTAAGCACATCGACAGCATCAGCTCCACCGACGCCTACAGCCACCATACCGAGTCCACCGGCATTGGGGGTGTGCGAATCGGTACCCACCATCATGCCGCCAGGGAAGGCATAGTTTTCCAAAACCACCTGATGGATGATACCGGCACCAGGTCCCCAGAAACCGATGTGGTACTTCTGTGAAACCGATTTGAGAAAGTCATACACCTCCTTATTGGTCTTGCAAGCCTCGGGCAAGTCCTGATCTGCTCCCACATCGGCACGAATCAAGTGATCGCAATGTACAGATGCCGGCACAGCCACCTTATCCTTACCAGCATTCATAAACTGCAAGAGCGCCATCTGGGCAGTGGCATCCTGCATGGCCACACGGTTGGGGCGGAAGTCAACATACTCTACACCTCTTTTATATGGATGCAACTCTGCAGGATTGAAAAGGTGCGCGAAAAGCACCTTCTCCGCATACGTGAGAGGCCGCTTCATGGTAGCCTTGGCCTGTTTTACACTTTCCGAATACGAAGCATAAAAGCTTCTAAGCATTTCAATGTCCAGTATCATCTTGTTCTTGCTTTATGCGTGCTTGCTATACACGCGGTTATTTACTACTACTCTTCATTCAGTGGCGGGCATCAAATGCCCACATGAATACAATCTACTGCTAATCTGCTTGCAAAAATACGATTTTTTCTTCAAATCGTAGCATTTACAAGTCGAAAAATAAACTTTTGGCATAAAAAATATTGATTACTGCTGCATTATGCGCATATTTATACCTTTTTAAAGAGATGTTGCACACAAAACAGGAGAAGAAGATCGTCTTGAATACAACTACACGCAGCAGGGGAATGAGGCCACTTGCAGACATTCACGTTTGCGTGCACAAACATACCGCCAGAAGGCACTTTTTATAGGAATATTAAGAGAGGTGAAGCCTTTAACCTTTATTAATACTTTGTAAACCATTAATAATCTGTAAGATACAAAAAGGTTACAAAAATCATCAAAAAAAATTGCTAAAAAAAAGAACAACGTATTGAAAAAATACTTACCTTTGCATCGTTTTAATAAACAAACGATTGTTTTACAGATTTAAAAAGCAAAGAAAATGAAGAAATTGGTTTTGATGTTCGTAGCTATCGCAGCTATCTCTTTCGCATCTTGCGGTGGTAACACAAAGGCTAACACTGAGTCTACTGACTCTACAGACACAACTGCTGTTGACTCTGTTGACACAGTTGCTACTGACTCAGCTGCTGCTGATTCTGCAAAGTAATTCAGAATTACTCTACGGACGAAAAATGAGAGAATTACCGTCAAGCTTCAAGCTTGACGGTTTTTTGTTTTTAGGCGGGTTCTTCTTTATTGTAGATTTTTCCGCCGGTACTCACTTGGTGTCATGCCTACCTTTTGGCGGAAGGTGCGATTGAAATGAGGCACGTCATTAAATCCACAACTGTAGCAGCAGGAGGATATACTCTCTGTCGTGGAGGCTAACAGATACTTTGCTGTCTCGATACGGTGGTTTTGCAGATACTCAACGATAGTCTTGCCCGTATGCCGCTTGAACATCGTGCAGAGCGAACTGCGGTTCATGCCTATATGTTGCGCCAACTGGTCGATGCTGAAGTCACGGTTGTAATTGCAACTGATGTAAATCTCTATCTTCTTTATCTTTTCCTCCACAGAGCAAACTGTTGCGAAACGGCCTGCTACTGTAAAATTCCTGTCCCGCCAGGTGGCGATGAGCAGCTGGAGCAACGAGGTGATACGTTCCTCTGCCGACTCGTTTTCCATCCTGCGCAACACAACTGCTATTTTCTCGCATTCAGCCGGATCGTACTTGATGGAGGTGTCAAAATGTTCGTACCATGCTGCCATGAGGCAAAATTCGGGCATTGCGTGCGACAATCTACTGAGCAGGTCGGTAGAAAAGGATATCGTGATATTCTCGATATTCCCGTCACGATCGGTCTCGTCGGGTGAGAAAATCCACTGGTGGGGCATCTCCGGTGCCACCAACACAACTTCTCCCGCACTGAAAGGTTCCTCGGTGTCACCGAGTATGCGCCGCCCCTTGCCAGAAACAATATACGACATCTCCCACGAGTTCCAATGGTGAAGCCCTATTTGCTCGCTGGGCTTCAGCAACACATGGTCATAACTGACAGAACTGGTCTTAATCATAACTGATAATAGATAAATTCGCCTATAGCGAACGCAAAGATACGACAATTATTTCGAACAAAGCAACAATCGGACAAGAAAACTTTTGACTATCTTTGCAGCAGAATTCGGTACACAACGAAAAGACAAGGGGACACGATAGTTTTCCAAGATCCTTTTCAAGAACAACAAACAATCAGGAAATATGAGATTAAACCACATCGGAATCAACTGTTTGGACCTTGAGCAGACCCAACAATTCTTTATGAAGTATTTCAATGCACAGGAAGTGGCGAAATATCACAATCCAAAGACGGGACTCCACAGTAGGATGCTGCTTCTCCCTATGGGAAGCACGAGACTCGAACTGATGTCTTGGCCGGACACAAGCCCCACACAACACCAGGGACACGTCCAAGGGATGACACATCTGAGTTTGAGTGTGGGAAGCCAGGACATGGTGAATACATTGACCCGGCAGCTGGAGTCGGAAGGCTACCAACGCATAAGCGGTCCGCGCACCACGGGCGACGGCTACTATGAGAGTTGCATTATCGGACCGGAGAACATGGAGATAGAAATCACCATATAAGGCGGATTCTAAAAAATCGTGTGTGTGTACATTTTCATGGCACGTTACAAAATGAGACTATTCAAGTTTAAGTTAATAATTAGTTTTAGGTTGCATCAGTTTCCTTGGTCTGTTGTCCGCGATGGATGGGATTCGGGGTGCTGATGCTTTTATCATTTCTAACAAACAAATTTATCATACTATAATGAACAACAATGTTTATCTCGCATCAAAACCACGCTATGAAATCCTTGACGGACTGCGTGGAGTAGCAGCCATGCTCGTTGTGGCTTACCACCTATTGGAAACCTACTATCACAGCTTCCCCAATCAGCCCATCAACCACGGTTACCTCGCCGTCGATTTCTTCTTTGTACTTTCGGGCTTCGTCATCGGATATGCCTACGATGACCGATGGGACCGCATGAGTACTTGGAACTTCTGCAAGCGCCGACTCATACGCCTGCACCCGATGGTCATCTTCGGCACGCTACTCGGAGCCGTCCTCTTCTACTTCGGCGACTGCCCTTCCTTTCCCCTCCTCAAGGCCACGGAGTGGTGGCAAGTTGCCATCGTGTCACTCTGGTGCTTCACGATGATTCCTCTACCCACTTCGGCGGACATCCGTGGTTGGGCTGAGACCAATCCGCTGGACGGTGCTGCATGGTCGCTGCAATGGGAATACATTGCAAACATCCTCTACGCCCTCTTTGTCCGCCGCTTCTCCAAGTTGGCTTTGTCGATATGCGTGGCCGTGTTCGCCGTATTCACCCTCATTCTCTGTCTCGACATCGACGTGACCGGTTTTCTTCAGGCACGCGATTACATCTCCTACACCGTCGTGGGCGGATGGAGCCTCGCACCCGACCAGTTGCAGATAGGTCTGACACGTCTGCTCTATCCCTTTTTCTGCGGTCTTCTCATCTCCCGCACGGGCAAACTCATCAAGGTGAGAGGTGGATTCTGGTGGTGCTCGCTGCTCATTGTGGTACTGCTCGGAATGCCATGGATGGGTATAGAGACGACAGGGCCAGGG
>CAVKZC010000042.1:0-17349 GCA_963660455.1 Sphaerochaetaceae bacterium
ATTAACCACATAAATGATTGATTTTTAAATATTTAACTGTTTGAAACTAATTTATGTTCACTATCATATTGTTTCCGAGCTGCAACGAATCGTCACGACCCACAATACCTACATTTAGGTATACCCTTGCAACTTTGCTGCAAAATTACTATAAATTCACGATAATTCAAAGTGTTTTTTCCAAAAATTCATTTTTATTTCTTACTTTTGCCGAAAATTAGAAAAAGTATAAATTATGATTTTCAAGTATGACGTGATTGTCATTGGCGGTGGCCATGCAGGATGCGAAGCTGCCTCTGCCTCTGCCAACATGGGGGCCAGGACATGTCTTATCACAATGGACATGAACAAGATAGGCCAGATGAGTTGCAACCCTGCCGTAGGTGGCATCGCAAAGGGACAGATAGTTCGCGAGATCGATGCCCTCGGCGGACAGATGGGCATCGTGACCGACCGAAGCACGATACAGTTCCGTATGCTCAACATCGGAAAGGGTCCCGCCGTATGGAGTCCAAGGGCGCAATGCGACCGCGGCAAGTTTATCTGGGAATGGCGCACCATCCTTGACCACACCGACAACCTCGACATCTGGCAAGACCAGGCAGACGAACTGCTTGTAGAAAACGGCGAGGCTGTAGGAGTACGCACCATATGGGGCGCTGAGTTCCGCGCCAAAAGTGTCATCGTCACCGCAGGCACTTTCCTCAACGGCTTGATGCACGTAGGAAGGAAGATGGTGGAAGGCGGACGTTGCGCCGAACCTGCCGTACACCATTTCACGGAGAGCATCACCCGATGGGGCATCACTTCTGCAAGAATGAAGACTGGCACTCCCGTGCGCATCGACAGGCGTAGCGTTCATTTCGAGGACATGGAAGAGCAAGCCGGCGACACAGACTACCACAAGTTTTCGTATATGGGAACGGACAGGGCTCTGAAGCAGTTGCCTTGCTGGACATGCTACACCAACAGCAAGGTACACGAAACGCTGAAAAGCGGTTTGGCGGACTCACCTTTATATAATGGACAAATCCAGAGCACGGGGCCACGCTACTGTCCCAGCATCGAAACCAAACTGGTTACGTTCCCCGACAAAGACCAGCACCCGCTCTTTCTGGAACCGGAAGGCGAGGAAACAAACGAGATGTACCTGAACGGATTCTCGTCGAGTATGCCGATGGACATCCAGCTGAAAGCCCTGCACGAAATCCCGGCGCTGCGCGACGCAAAGATCTACCGCCCCGGCTACGCCATAGAGTACGACTACTTCGACCCCACGCAACTCAACCGCTCGCTGGAGTCGAAGATCATCAAAGGACTGTTCTTCGCCGGACAGGTGAACGGAACAACCGGATACGAGGAGGCTGGCGGACAAGGTACCGTTGCCGGCATCAACGCCGCACTCCACTGCACGGGTAACAGCACTTTCGAAATGCAGCGCGACGAGAGTTACATCGGAGTGCTGATAGACGACCTGACAACAAAAGGCGTCGACGAACCATACCGCATGTTCACGTCGAGGGCGGAATACCGCATATTGCTGAGACAGGACGATGCTGACGCCCGCCTCACGGAGAAAGCCTACAAGTTGGGTATAGCCAAACGCGACCGATACGACTGGTGGAAAGAGAAACAGGAAGCTATTGAGAGAATCATCAACTTCTGCGCCAACCACCCTATCAAAAAAGACGAGATTAATCCAAAACTGGAAGCACTCGGCACTACCCCACTCCGTGCCGGATGTAAGTTGGCCGACCTGATAGCACGTCCCCACCTCACGCTTGCAAACCTCTCCGAAATCATCCCCGAGTTGAAAGAAATTCTGGATGCACCAGCCAACCGGAAAAAAGAAATCGCAGAGGCTGCCGAAATCAAAATCAAGTACAAAGGTTATATAGAGCGGGAGCGTCTCATCGCAGACAAAATGCACCGCCTCGAAGACATCAAAATAAGGGGACATTTCGATTATACAACACTGCACGAAATATCCACGGAAGGGCGGCAGAAGTTGGCTCGCATCAACCCAGAAACCTTGGCTCAAGCAAGCCGAATCCCAGGAGTCTCCCCAAGCGATATCAACGTACTACTGGTACTCCTCGGAAGGTAAAATAAAGAAATGTTTCACGTGAAACAGGCGACAACATAAGATTCTCACAAATAGACAGTTAACATCGGTTACATCAACCTTTTTACGGTTAAAGCATCACTTTAGCCACACGTGGAACACAGGAACAAAACATAGGAGAAAAGGGAAGCAAGCAAACCGACAAAACCGCCTCTTTCCTACCGCTTAGCAATGGGTACAAAAAGGACAAAATTATAAACGAACAAATAACAAAACAAGACAAGAGAAAATGAACAACAAGGTATTAATGGACAATCTGCGCTGCATACCAGATTGGCCCATCAAGGGCGTCAATTTCCGTGACGTCACCACCCTCTTCAAGAATCCGGAAGCACTGAAAGAAATCTGTGACGAGATGTACGAAATCTACAAAGACAAGGGAATAACCAAGATTGTAGGAATCGAATCACGCGGGTTTGTCATGTCATCGGCACTGGCCATCCGCCTTGGCGCAGGTGTGGTACTTTGCAGGAAACCCGGAAAACTCCCATGCAAAACCGTGCAGGAAAGTTATGCAAAAGAGTATGGCATCGACACCATCGAAATACACGAAGATGCCATCAACGAGAACGATGTGGTACTACTGCACGATGACTTGCTTGCCACAGGCGGAACGATGAAAGCTGCATGCAATCTTGTCAAGAAGTTCAAACCAAAGAAGGTTTACGCCAACTTCATTATCGAACTCGTAAACGAGAATTTCGAGGGACGCGGCATCTTCGACAAGGATGTAGAAGTATCTACCCTGATGCAGCTGTAAACCATCCGATAATCGCACGTACGTAAAAAAAACTTTGCACGTACGTATAATCGGCAACGCACGTACGTCCCCCGCCCCAAGCACGTACGTGCGTTTACATTTAGAATTAAGCCGCACAAAGCACGAACGAAGTTCCACGTGAAACATCAAGTACATATACGCTTCTATTAAAGGGAATTGCAGATTATGACTAAACAAGAGAACGAAGAGCGCCTGACCAGACTAAAGAACATCGTATTGAGCATGCCGGAAAAGCCTGGCAGTTATCAATACTACGACGAGAACCACATTATTATATATGTAGGCAAGGCCAAGAACTTAAAACGAAGGGTTTCCTCTTACTTCCACAAGGAGGTGGACAGATACAAGACCAAGGTACTTGTATCGAAGATTTTCGACATTTCATACACAGTGGTCAACACGGAAGAGGATGCCTTACTGCTGGAGAACAGTCTGATCAAGAAATATAACCCCAAATACAACGTCCTGCTGAAAGACGGCAAGACCTACCCTTCTATCTGCGTCACAAACGAGTACTTCCCACGCATTTTCAAGACCAGGAACATCAACAAGAAGTTCGGAACTTACTTTGGCCCATATCCGCATTTGGGCAGCATGTACGCTGTCCTGGAAATCATCAAGAAGCTGTACAAGCCACGCACTTGTCGCCAGCCCCTCACGCAGCAGGGCGTTGCTGAAGGCAAATACAAGGCGTGCCTGGAATACCACATACACAACTGTGGCGCACCTTGCATCAACAAGCAGAGCTATGAAGAATACCAGGAAAACATGCGGCAGGCACGCGAGATTCTGAAAGGGAATACGCGTGAAGTAAGCAAGTATCTCTACGACATGATGATGAAAAACGCCGAAATCTTGAAGTTTGAAGTAGCCCAAGAATACAAGCGCAAGTACCAGTTACTGGACGAGTTTGAGGCCAAGAGCGAAGTGGTGAGCCATACTATCACCGATGTAGACGTGTTTTCAATCGTCAATGACGACGTCAACAAAAACGCGTTCATCAACTACATACACGTCAAGAACGGCACCATCAACCAGAGCTTTACCTATGAATACAAGCGCAAACTCGAAGAGAGCGACGAAGAACTGCTGATAACCGCCATACCGGAGATAAGAGAGCGGTTCCACTCTACCGCCAAGGAGATCATCGTTCCATTCGAGATGGAATGGAATCTGAAAGATGCCGTATTCTTCATACCGCAGAGAGGAGACAAGAAACACCTGCTCGACCTGTCTGAGATGAACGGCAAACAATACAAATTCGACCGTCTGAAGCAAGCTGAAAAGCTGAATCCGAAGCAAAAGCAGACTCGCCTGATGAAGGAACTGCAGATGAAATTGAAGATGTCCAAACTTCCCTTCCACATCGAATGCTTTGACAACTCCAACATCTCGGGTACGGATGCCGTTGCAGGCTGTATTGTATATAAGGGCATGAAACCATCACGCAAAGACTATCGCAAATACAACATCAAGACCGTGGTAGGCCCTGATGATTATGCTTCCATGCAGGAGGTGGTTAGGCGCAGATACAGCAGGATGCAAGAAGAGGGAGCTACACTGCCTGACCTCATCATCACGGATGGCGGAAAGGGGCAAATGGAGGTAGTAAGAGAGGTTGTGGAAGACGAACTTCACCTTGCGATTCCTATTGCTGGTCTTGCCAAGGATGACCGCCACCGCACCAACGAACTACTCTATGGTTTTCCGCCACAAACCGTTGCATTGCCACCAGAAAGCGAGTTATTCAAAGTATTGACGCAGATACAAGACGAGGTGCACCGTTACGCCATTACCTTCCATAGAGACAAGCGTTCCAAGCATGCGCTGCACTCAGAACTGGACGACATCAAGGGCATAGGTCCGAAAGCCAAAGAGACTTTGCTCAGCACCTTCAAGAGCGTAAAAAGAGTAAAAGAAGCAAATATAGAAGAATTGACAAAGGCTATAGGACTGCACAAAGCTGAGATTATCTTGAAATATTTCCAGGAAAAAGGCAGCAAATCAAAATAAAATTAGTATATTTGCTCATTGTTTTGGAGCAAGAGACTACACACGCCCCAATAACAAACGCAAAGGACACGCCCCACCCCCAAAAAGCCCAAGGAAAAGAAGTAATGAGAATTGTAATACAACGTGTAAGCCACGCCTCAGTAACCATAGAGGAAAAGGTAAAATCGGCCATCGGACAGGGTTACCTCATCCTGATTGGCATAGAAGAGAGCGACACACAGGAAGACGCAGACTGGTTGGTGAAAAAGGTTACCGGCCTACGTGTCTTCGATGACGAGAACCATGTAATGAACCGCTCCATAATGGATGTAGGAGGCGAAATCTTGGTCGTGAGCCAGTTTACCCTTTTTGCCAGCTACAAGAAAGGCAACCGCCCGAGTTGGCTCAGAGCAGCAAGGCACGAGACCAGCATTCCGCTCTACGAAACGTTCTGCAAGAAGCTCTCAGAGGCACTGGGAAAGCCAGTAGGAACAGGCGAATTCGGGGCAGACATGAAAGTGGATTTGCTGAACGATGGTCCTGTCACCATCTGCATGGACACACACAACAAGGAATAGACACCAAAAGCGCAATAAATGATCAAGAAATACAAAGAATATCTCGCCAATGTATGCTTGGGGATTGCGGCCATTCTAACCGCAATTGACAAGTTCATATTTGACCTGAAAAACTTATATAGTCTGGAAGATATACTTCTTTTTGTAGGTATCTTTCTGATCATTGACAGTTCGAACAAGAACCTGTTTTGGAAAATTATTCATTACATGTTCCTTTTCATATCTGTCGCAGGGCTCATCTGGTGCATCATGCGTATAACTGGAATAACAGAACCGGTAAAGGAACTATGACTATAAAAGAAGCACAACAGGCTGTAGACCAGTGGATAAAGAGCTATGGCGTTCGCTATTTCAGCGAACTTACCAACATGGCTTGCCTCACAGAAGAGGTGGGTGAACTGGCACGTGTCATTGCACGCAAATACGGAGACCAAAGTTTCAAGCAGGGCGAAAAGGCCAACCTGGGCGAGGAAATGGCGGACATCTTATGGGTGCTCATCTGCCTTGCCAACCAAACGGGCGTAGACCTTACGGAAGAACTCCAAAAGAGTATAGAAAAGAAGACGAACAGAGACTCAGAAAGACATAAGAACAACCCGAAATTAAAATAAAACAAAATGAGTAGTATTAAAGAGCAAGTCCTTGCACAGCAAGGACAGTATAACGAGTCGGACGACAAGTATTTGGCAGTTTTGAAACAATACAACTGCGACCTCAAAGACGAGGAAGTGGCCGCCGAAGTAAAGAAGATTCTGGACGAGAAAGTGGCTGATAATGACACGCTGGAGGTTAAGAAATTCCTCTTCGGAAGTGTAGAACTGACCTCACTTCACACCGAAGACACAGAGGAAAGTATCCTGAAGATGATAGAGAAGGTGAACAAGTTTGCCAAGGACTACCCTTCTCTGCCCCATGTTGCTACGGTCTGCACCTACCCCAACTTTGCAGGGCTTATCAGTCAGAGCCTGGAGGTAGACGGTGTGGAAATAGCTGTTGTGAGCGGCAATTTCCCCTCTTCTCAGACCTTTATAGAGGTGAAGGTGGCCGAGACCGCACTCGCCATCAAAGACGGTGCTACAGAGGTAGATATCGTCATGCCTGTAGGCAAGTTCTTTAGCGAAGACTACGAGGGCTTGTGCGACGACATCCAGGAGCTCAAGAACACTTGCGGAGAACACAAGATGAAGTGTATCTTGGAGACAGGCGACCTGAAGTCATGCAGCAACATCATGAAGGCTTCTGTGCTGGCCATGTACGCCGGCTCCGACTACATCAAGACTTCTACAGGCAAAGAGAAGGTTTCTGCCACTCCTGAGGCCGCATACGTAATGTGCCAGGCCATCAAGGCTTACTACGAGAAGACGGGCATACAGATCGGTCTCAAACCTGCTGGCGGTATCAATACCGTACACGACGCTGTTGTTTATTACACCATTGTCAAGGAAGTTTTGGGCGAGAAATGGTTAACCAACCAGTGGTTCCGTCTTGGCACGTCACGTCTCACCAACCTGTTGCTGAGCGAAATTCTCGGCAAGGAAATCAAGTACTTCTAAAAGAGGAGGAATATTCCCATAAAAATAGGTCTTTCAAAAGGGTAAAACAGCCCTTTGAAAGACCTATTTTTATGGGATTCTATAGTTGTACGACTATAACATCTCATGTCGTACGACTATACTACCTCATGTTGTACGACTATAACACCTATAGTTGTACAACATGAGATACTCATAAAAACGAACTTATGCCTTACGCTCAATCACGAAGTCGAGATAAGCTTTTAACGCATTGTAAATCAGTTTGTCATGCACAAAATTGTCAAGGAAATCCATACATTCGGCATGGAACTCCCACATCCGCTTATCTGCATACTCTATGCCGCCGTTCTTCATGGTGAAAGCAACAAGCTTCGTTATCTCTTCGGGCGTAATCTCACGCGATTTTACCTTATGCGCCAACGCCATCATCTCTTCATCACCAGTAGATTTCAGAGCATAGATAACAGGTAGAGTCAACTTACCCTCAGCCATGTCGTTGCCGGTAGGCTTGCCAATCTCAGGCGAGTCATAGTAGTCGAAGATGTCATCCCTTATCTGGAAGATGATGCCAAGGTTCTGCCCGAATCTTTTGGCCTCCTCAATCTGCAGCTCAGAAGCCTTCGCAGACATAGAGCCTATCCCGGCGCAAGCCTCAAAGAGCGCAGCCGTCTTTTGCTTAATTACCTGATAATAAATATCTTCCGATATTTCTTCATTGCTGATGCTGTTCAGTTGGAGTATTTCACCATTTGAAAGGGTACGTCCAAGCTCGGCAAGATAGCGAACAATATCTTCCGAATGAGAATAAGATACGTGCAATAAGGAAGTGGAAAGAATGTAGTCGCCCACAAGCACAGCCACCTTATTATTATATGTAGCATTGACGCTCGCCTGTCCTCTCCTCTCGGCACTCTCGTCCACCACGTCGTCATGTACCAAAGATGCCGTATGAAGCAACTCCAATCCCACAGCCGAATGCTGCGTAACCTCGGTTACCTTACCGAAGTTCTTGGCCATGAGCAGTATCAGCATGGGGCGCATGCGCTTGCCCGTACGCTGCCGTATGTGTTCCAGGGCCTGTGAAAGTAGGCCGTCCGCATGCATCAGCGACTTGTTGAACAATTCGGTGAAGTCCGCCAATTCGCACTCAATTGGTTGTCTGATAAGGGATAGATAATCCATTGATTTCTGAAATTTTGATACAAAATTAATCAATTCTTCGCGAAATGTGGCAAAATTTTAGTAATTTTACGCGATAAAAATAAATATTATATGGACAAACTCTTTCTCTTAGACGCATATGCGCTGATATACAGGGCTTACTATGCGTTTATACGCAATCCACGCATCAATTCGAAAGGACTCAACACATCGTGCGTCATGGGCTTCTGCAATACGCTCAACGAAGTTTTCACCAAGGAGAAACCCACCCACATTGCCGTTGCTTTCGACCACGGCAAGACGTTCCGCCACGAGGCTTATCCTGCCTACAAGGCTCAACGCGAGGAAACTCCTGAGGACATCAAGCGCTCCGTGCCCATCATCAAGAACATACTCGAAGCTTACCGCATCCCCATCCTACAAGTAGACGGGTTTGAGGCAGACGACATCATCGGAACGGTTGCCACCATGGCCGGCAGTCAGGGAATGAAGACCTACATGCTCACACCCGACAAGGACTACGGCCAACTGGTAAGCGACAGCATTTTCATGTACCGCCCTCGACACGGCGGCGGCTACGAGACACTCGGTGCAGAAGAGATTTGCGCCAAGTACGGCATCACTACCCCACTCCAGGTCATCGACCTTCTGGCATTGATGGGAGACTCTGCCGACAACTTCCCCGGATGTCCCGGTGTCGGAGAGAAGAATGCCATCAAACTGATCAGTCAGTTTGAGAGTGTGGATAACCTCATTGCCAACACCGACAAGTTGAAAGGCAAGCAAAAGGAAAATGTAGAAGCGGCCATAGACGACATCAAGATTTCCAAGTTCCTTGCCACCATTCGCACGGACGTCCCCATGCAGCTCACACTCGATGACCTGAAGGTAAAAGAAGCAGACCAGGACAAGTTGGAGGAAATCTTCACCGAATTGGAGTTCAAATCCTTCAGCAACCGTATTCTTAAAAAGAGTAAACAAACGCCAACAAAGCAAAACTTGGAGCTTGACCTGTTTGCCGAAAATACGGACGACGGGGAAGGTGATGATAAAAAAACGAATTTTGAGAGCATAAAAACGACCACTCATAGCTACCAACTCGTTGATACTGAAGAGAAGATAAAGGAATTATATTCCATTTTATTGACAAACAAAATTCTCAGTTTAGACACGGAGACCACATCTACGTCGGCAATAGATGCAGAATTGGTAGGTTTGAGCTTCTCCGTGAAAGAAAATGAGGCTTACTATGTGCCTGTTCCTGCCGAACGTGAACAAGCCTTAAAAATCGTAAACATCTTCAAACCCTTATACGAGGACCCGGAAATCCTCAAGGTGGGACAAAACATCAAGTACGACTACGAGGTACTGATGAACTATGGTGTGGAGTTACAGGGCAAGATGTTTGACACGATGATAGCCCACTACCTCATCCAGCCCGAACTGTATCACAACATGGACTACCTTGCCGAAGTGTACCTCCATTACCAGACGATACACATCGAAGAACTGATAGGGCCGAAGGGCAAGGCACAGAAGTCTATGCGCGACCTCACCCCTTCGGAGGTTTACGAGTATGCAGCGGAGGATGCGGACATCACCCTTCGCCTCAAGAACGTACTGGAACCAAAACTCGAGGAAATCGGTTGCGAAGAACTGTTCTGGAACATCGAGATGCCTCTAGTACCTGTACTCGCACACATGGAGATGGAGGGCGTACGCATAGACACCGACACCCTCAAGGAAACATCCAAAAACCTTACCGACCGCCTTACAGAGATAGAGCACCACATCTACGAGTTGGCTGGCGAGAGCTTCAACATCGGTTCGCCAAGGCAGGTGGGCGAGATACTCTTCGGCAAGATGAAGATCGTGGAAAAACCCAAGAAGACCAAGACAGGACAGTACGTCACCAGCGAGGAAGTGCTACAGCAGTTGCGCAGCAAGAGTCCGATCATCGACGAGATTCTGAACCACAGAGGATTGAAGAAGCTCCTCGGCACCTATGTAGATGCCCTTCCCAAGCTCATCAATCCACGCACCGGGCACATCCACGCCTCCTTCAACCAGACTGTCACTGCCACGGGGCGACTCTCTTCCAGCGACCCCAACCTGCAGAATATACCTGTGCGCGACGATGACGGAAAAGAGATAAGGAGGTGCTTTATACCAGAACCAGGCTGCCTGTTCTTCTCTGCCGACTATTCGCAGATAGAACTGCGCATCATGGCCCACCTCAGCGAAGACACCAACATGGTGGAAGCCTTCCGCGAAGGCAGTGACATCCATGCAGCCACCGCTGCCAAGATCTGGCACGAAGACATACAACAAGTAACTGACGCACAGCGTAAAAAAGCCAAGACAGCCAACTTTGGCATCATCTACGGCATCACCACCTTCGGACTGGCCCAGCGCATGAACATAGACAACAAGGAGGCGAAGCAAATCATAGAAGACTATTTCCGTACCTTCCCCGGCGTGAAGGCATACATGGAGAAGTCGAAGGAGATGGCACGCGAGAAAGGTTACGCTGAGACCATCTTCCACCGCCGCCGCTACCTGCCGGACATCAACAGCCACAACGGGACGGTGCGTGGATTTGCCGAGCGCAACGCCATCAATGCTCCCATACAAGGTTCGGAGGCAGACATCATCAAGGTAGCGATGGTGCGCATCTTCAACCGCTTCAAGGCAGAGGGCATCAAGAGCAAGATGATTATCCAGGTACACGACGAACTTAACTTCTCCGTCTTCCCCGAAGAGAAGGAAAAGGTGGAGAAGATTGTAGTAGAGGAAATGCAGAATGCCTGCCACCTCAGTGTCCCTCTGACAGCCGATGCAGGGTGGGGCAACAACTGGCTCGAAGCCCACTGATACTCCTTACGGCGGATTCTAAAAATTACCTTTGATTGATTTTCAAAACACGCCTTAACATCTATTTCCCGATTGTTTCACATGAAACAGTCGGGATTTTGTCTTTTTATCGTGCCGTACACGCATACGAATCCCCTTACTTCGCACACGGGAAAGGTTTACTTTCGAAGAGGCAAACCTACTCATAACACATTCTTCTTCAACCGTTTGCTTTTTCCACCCATTTACTTTCCGCATTACTGAGCGTTTCGGTCTACTTATCTTTTGCTTAACTTTGCACCCGGAACAACAAACCTAAAAAGTTAATGATCTATGAAGTTAAAACCTATTTTATTGACAGTGTATATGACAGCAGTATGCATGCAAGGCAGTGCACAGAAGGCACCCCAGTTGGGCATTGACCCCATCGAAAAGGTCATCTCTGCGATGACGCTCGATGAGAAGATTGACCTCATTGTCGGGTCGGCTGGCAACGAAAAGACGAACGCTACCGTCACCATTGGGAACTCATCAGAACTGATACCGGGCGCTGCCGGACAGACAAACGGCATCAAACGTTTGGGCATACCCGCCACGGTAGTGGCCGACGGTCCGGCAGGACTGAGGATTTCTCCTACAAGAGAAGGCACCACCCAGACTTTCTACTGCACCCACTTCCCCATCGAGACGGTGATGAGTGCCACCTGGAACACCCAACTGGTATATAATATAGGTGCAGCCATGGGCGACGAAGTAAAGCACTACGGCGTAGATGTACTTCTGGCACCGGCTACCAATATCCACCGCAACCCGCTCAACGGGCGCAACTTCGAGTACTATTCCGAAGACCCGCTTCTCTCCGGCAAGATATGCGCCTCTATGGTAAATGGCGTACAGAGCAACGGCGTAGGAACATCGCTCAAGCATTTCGCCCTCAACAATCAGGAGACCAACCGCACGAGCAACAACGTGATAGGCTCCCCTCGTACCTTCCGAGAAATCTATCTCAAGCCTTTCGAAATCGTAGTAAAGGAAGCGCAGCCCTGGACAGTCATGACTTCCTACAACAAGATAAACGGAACGATGGCAAGCGAACGTTGCGACCTCATCACCCAGATTCTGCGCCACGAATGGGGATTCAAGGGTATGGTAGTGACCGACTGGTATGGTGGCCAAGACGCTGCCGCACAGATGGAAGCCGGCAACGACTTGCTGATGCCTGGCAAGGCAGTGCAACGCGAACAGATCAAGAAGGCTGTGCTCAACGGTCACCTCTCCATGGAGATGATAGACCGCAACGTGGAGCACATACTGCAGTACATACTTCTTACCCCACGCTACAAAGGTTACGTGGCCGACAACACTCCCGACCTGAAGGCACATGCTGAGATTACACGCAATGCTGCACTCGAAGGTATGGTGTTGCTGAAAAACCAAAAGAACATACTGCCTCTCAACTGTGACAAGGTGAAGAACCTGGCAGTATTCGGGCGCACATCCTACGACTTCATCGCAGGTGGAACAGGGTCAGGCGACGTGCACCATGCCTATGTAGTGAGCCTCATCGACGGTTTGCAGAACGTTGGCTTCCGCATCGACGGCCATGTACAGGCCGCTTACGAGAAGTACATCCCCGAGGCGAAAGCCAAGATGCCAGTGGCCGAGGGCAAGTACGCTTCCTTCCTGCCCAAACATCTGATACCCGAGATGAGCCTCTCTGCCTCAAACTTGCAGACAGCAGCAAAGAACAACGACGCAGCCATCATCACCATCGGGAAGACATCGGGCGAGTTTGCCGACCGCTACATATCCGACAACTTCTGCCTCACTGATACCGAGAAGAAGTTGATAGCCGATGTATCAGCAGCATTCCACAAGGTTGGCAAGAAGGTTATCGTCATCCTGAACGTCTGCGGAGTAATAGAGACCAAGAGTTGGATAGACACTCCCGATGCTGTGCTCACTGCATGGTTGCCAGGGCAGGAAGGCGGCAATTCCGTGGCCGATATCCTGGTGGGCAAGGAATCGCCTTCTGGTCGTCTGCCCATGACGTGGCCTGTAAGCTACGCCGATGTTCCATCAAAGGTCGACTTCCCCACTCCCGACGACATCTCGGACAAACTGCTTACCGAATCGCTTGAGGGCTTCAAGGATGTACGTACCACCGGTAGCCGCAAGAACTTCGACTACACCGAGTACAACGAGGGCATCTATGTAGGCTACCGCTATTACGACACCAAGAACGTGGCAGTATCGTTCCCCTTCGGCTATGGTCTGAGCTACACCTCCTTCAAGTACGGCAAGCCTTCTGTCTGCAAGGACGCGGCTGGCAATGTGGAGGTAAGTGTAGAAGTGAAGAACACGGGTAAGACTGCTGGCAAGGAAGTGGTGCAGGTGTATGTCGCTGCGCCCGGCAAGGATATGGAGAAGCCTGCCAAGGAACTGAAAGGATTTGCCAAGACTGGCAAGTTGAACCCTGGCCAGAGCGAGACTGTCACGGTAAAGATACCTTACGAAAGCCTTGCCTCCTTCAACGAGAAGGACAGCCAATGGCAGGTAGAGGAAGGCACGTACCGGATAATGGTGGCGAAGAACGCTGCCGACACCAAGCCCCTCACTGTCACCATTGAGGAGAAAGGCGGCGTGACGGAAGAAGTGTTCCCCTCTCTGCTACCCGAACAAAAATAATGTAAATACTCAACTTCCTACACTTCAGAAAGCCGAGTAACACATAACCTAAACCTAATTTACAAGATGAAAGCTAACCGTCTATTCCCCGTCCTAATGAGCACCTTGCTCATGACTCCCCTCTGTGCCATGGGACAGGAAGAAGTACAGAAGGACTCTGTACCTGAAACCAAACAAGTAAAGAACCGTAACGTGATGCTCAATGCATCCAGCGACAACCAGCCGCGACAAATCTCCATCGGACTGCCCGAGAACAAGTCGGCGACTATCTATGAGGATGGGCTGCCCGTGTCGTACAGTATGTGGCCCTGCTTGCCCTATCTCTATTGGATGTCGACCGCACAGCATAGCAGTACCGGACTGATGTCGCTCGGCGAGAGTGCCATCACGAGTGGTGAGGTGAACTATGCCGTGATGTCGAAGACCCGTACCGGCGGCAAGAAGTTTGAGGGACACGCCAACTATACCACTAGTACGTACGCCCTGCAGCGTTTCGACCTCTCGCTTGCCGGTCCTATCGCCAAGGGATGGTCGTTCTCCATCGGTGGACTGGTCAACATGGATCCGGGCAGCAACCCGATAGCCGACTCGCAGTTGTCGAGCAACAGAAAGATATTCAAGGCAGCCATCACCAAGGAGTGGCATGAGGGCAGGGGCAAGTTCAACCTCTTCTATCGCTACTCCTATACCAAGGACCTCAAGGACAACTACGGTCCGTTCGTCTATGTGGGCGACGGGTCGGTGAAGGAATACAATGGGTTCCGTCTGGGACATGACGGGTTCCTGCCCGCCAACGGACTGATGGAATACACCGATGTGCTCAGTGGCGAGAAGAAGAGCGCCTATCGCAAGGACGCGCCCCATTGCATGAACAACAGCGTCATCGCCAACTTCGACTACACCTTCCTCAACGGCATGAATCTCAACATCATGTCCAAGTATAGCTACGCCAATGCCCACTACCATACGCTTACCTTGGCTGGTACGGGCACCGCCAAGGCTGATGCCGGCTACACCTATGCCTACGACGATGCCACGCATAAGGCTGGCGAAACCTATACGGGCTATTACAACAGTCGCTTCATGCTCCACGACAACGGTTTCCAGCGTTCCTGGCTCACCACGGCAGAGTTGACCGGCAAGAGCCGCAACCTGGCGCACAGTTGGCGAATAGGTGCCAACCTCTGGTGGGACCGCCAGGGACTCGATGCCAGCACGGGCATCTATGCCCATACCGTGGAGGCAAATCCCGTATGGCTGAAACACAAAGGCGAGATGGAGGGCGGTGCCAATACCGCCGGCGAATATTACAACACCCACGAGACGAAGTTTGCACTCTACCTCACTGACGACTGGCAGGTGAACCGCAACCTCTGGATCTCTGCCGGTGTGCGTGCCGAGTACTACTCCATCGGCGGGCAGAATGCCTATGCCTACGCCAATGCCACCGACCAGGAGGCTACCTACAACACCAACTGCCGTACGCTCGACTGGAGTCTTGCCCAAGGCGGAAAGACTCGCTTCAGCAAGCACTGGATGAATCCTGCCGCCACCATCAACGGCCGTTACACCATCGCCAAGGGCTTCGGTGTGCTGGCGGAGTATGTCTATGCCATGCAGCATCCTAAGTCGGAGGACTTCGCCGGAGCGTATATGCCCGTGCTCGACCCTGTGCAGATACACTTTGGCAAGGTGGGAATCTTCTGGAACACACCATGGATGCAGTTGGTGTCGCAGGTGTCCATCATCAACCAGAGCAACTACAAGAGCCGCTCGCAGTTCACCAACCCCACAAACTCCGCTGACGTGGTGACCATCCCTATCACCTACGATGTGCAGACCATGGGATGGACTACCGACGTGGTGCTCAACCCCTTCAAGGGCTTCAGCTTCCACGGTCTGTTAACCCTGCAGAGCCCCAAGTACAAGAACTTCGGTATGACGGCTGAGTTCAGCGACGGCACCTCGAAGAGCTACAACTTCGACAACAAGATTACCACAGGCGTGAGCAAGGTAATCATCGAGCTGGACCCCAGCTACTCCTTCTGCCTGTTCCGCATCTGGGCGAGCTTCCGTTACCAGAGCAAGCAGTACATCAACAAGACCAACTCGCTCTATTTCAACGGCCGTTGGGAGACTTTCGGCGGCATCGACTACAACATGAACAAGCATGTGAGCTTCTCCGTCAACTTCATCAACTTTTTCAACACGAAGGGTTGCTCGGGCAGCATCGGGGCAGCCGACCTCCTGGAGGATGTCTCAGCCTACAAGAACTATGTGATGGCAGGCACCTACATCCGACCGTTCACAGTGGAGTTCGCAGCACACATCAACTTCTGATTTTTTGTGCAAAAAGATCGATTCCTACAATATGGTTGAAAATCACCGATGGTATGCCCCAAGACGACTCTGCTGAACAAGCCATCATGCAGCGTACCATCGGAGAAAGAGATGCAACTGATACGCAACAGATAGCCAACCTCCTCATCAACAATGTGTGCCAAGAGGTAAAATATGATGAATTGGCAAAGCCACTAGACGTGTGCCATAGGAGAGAGGATTAGGAAGGGAGGTGAAAAGCGGTATGCTGAAGAGCCTAACCCTCCAGCAACCAATCTAGCACATATTGCTGCTTGATACCCTCATGCCAAACCACGGGGTCATTGTCCATGATCAATAGATACTTGGGATAATTGTCGGATATCCCTTGCAAGGGTGCTAGCTCACGCTCCATCGTTGCGGTGTCCCGCACCGTCAACGCCACTTGGTAATATGCCTTTTGCTCGCCCTTGACAATCACAAAGTCTATTTCAGCCTCGCCTACTTTCCCCACATATATCTCTCCGCCTCTGCGAGCCAGCTCCAGATAGACCACATTCTCCAAGACACTGGCATTCTTTTCGGGATTGTTGTACAAAATCACTTGAAAAAACAAGAAACTTAGCTGAAAGTATTGTTATATACAGGGATAGTTGTATCTTTGCATATACGAAATCTCCGTTCCGTGTCTTGGAACCGCCATTCCGTGTCACGGAACGCACATTCCAAGACACGGAACGCACGTTCCAAGACACGGAACAGAAGTTTCAGGCGGAAGCAAACACAAAATCATATAGAGTCCCAAACAAATTGAGTAACCGTAAAAAATAAGTAGGTTCAGTTTGCGCCCCTTTCAGGGCGTGCAGGGGAAATGTACCAACTTATTTTTTACGATTACTTAATTCTGCCCAATTACCAGAATGACTTGCTCTTACCGAAGCAGACGAAAAAACATAAATGGTTTGGCTGTTACAAAAAATAATCGTAGATTTGCAGAAGAATTGCATAAAAAGAGGACAAGACAATGGCTGAGATGAAGAATTGCTACCCCGTGGGTGTGCAGACTTTCGAGAAGATTAGAGAAGAAAAGTATCTCTATGTAGACAAGACGAAATACATCGTCGACTTTCGCAAGAAGAAGATGAGTTATGTGTTCCTGAGCCGCCCGAGGCGGTTCGGCAAGTCGCTCTTTGCCTCTACCCTGCAGGCCTATTTCGAGGGCAGGAAGGAACTCTTCGAAGGACTCGCCATCGCCAACTACGAGAAGGAATGGGTAAAGCATCCCGTGCTCCACTTCGACATGAGCGGAGCCAAGCA
>CAVKZC010000043.1:0-17317 GCA_963660455.1 Sphaerochaetaceae bacterium
CTTTGAGGGGGTAGTGACAATTGTGTCGTGGGAGTTCGAGTCTCCTCCTCTTCACCATTTATTTCTTGTTGCGGAAATAGCTCAGTTGGTAGAGCACGACCTTGCCAAGGTCGGGGTCGCGGGTTCGAGTCCCGTTTTCCGCTCTTTTTTTTATTCTATTTTTTTTGAGAAACATACGAATTTTATGAATTTATATTTAAGATATTTCGATAGCGAAGCATTTGTATCCTCAGCCGACGAAGCCATAGATTTTTTAAGAAGTATTCCGGAGATTAACGTTGATGATGCCCTTATTTCCGATCTCAGGAGTTATGCTGCCGGTGACATTTGCTATCCCAAACGTTATAAGGTACGTCCCCGTGTCTATTTTATAGTGATAAAGACCACGGCTTCCTGCATGCAGGATTTCAAGGACAAAAAAGCTGTACGCTCGTCTTCTCAGCCTGCAGCCGAGGCTCAGGACCGTGCCAACACCCCTAATTACCACGCAAAAAATCCTGGATGGTATGAGGGCTCGCTTGACTTTAAGCGTGTGGTCTTTGTGCCTTCTACCGGCAAGCACGAGTACCGTGATACCCATTTTGTGGCCAACCTCAAGGCCAATTCGCCCCAAGACTGTTACAACCGCATCCTGGATCATCTGCGCGAACGTGTAGACACCCGTAGCCAGTTCCCGTCCATCAAGGGCAAGAATTTCCAGTACCGTTATCTGGGAATGTGGAAATAAGAACATAGAAAGGAGAGCACAGTTATGAATAAGGTAATGCTGATAGGCAATGTGGGTAAAGACCCCGATGTGCATTATTATGATGCAGACCAGGCGGTGGCACAGGTAAGTCTGGCTACGACCGAAAAGGGCTATGTATTGGCCAATGGCACACAGGTGCCCGACCATACCGACTGGCATAACCTTGTGTTCTACCGCAGTCTGGCCAAGATAGTGGAGAAATATGTCCACAAGGGCGACAAGCTCTATGTGGAAGGCAAGATACGCTATCGTTATTATGATGACAAGCAGGGCAAGCGCCGTTTTGTCACCGAGATATATGTGGACAATATGGAGATGCTTACCCCGCGCCCCGCTGGGGGTGTAGCGCCGGCAGGCAAACCTGCAGCTCCCGTTACAGCGTCGCCACAGGGTGGGCAAGCGGCGGCATCATCCGCAGGCACCACGCAGGCGCAAAATGACGACCAGCTTCCCTTTTAGTTGTTAGCTGTTCTGCAAATTCCTAAAAAACAAGACATTGGATATATCGACCATAACCGAAGCCTTTGGCGACGTGACAGTACAGTTGCCGTCGCAAGGCATTGTATTGGCAGCCATATTGGCATTGGCGCTGATAAGTATTTCAGCTTTTGCCAGTGGTTCCGAGATTGCATTCTTCAGTCTTTCGCCTGCAGATGTGTCAGAACTGGAGGAGGAAAAGGATGCAAGTGACAAGAAAATAAAAATGCTGCGTGACGATTCAGAGCGTACGTTGGCTACCATCTTGATAACCAACAATTTTGTCAACGTCATGATCGTCATGCTCACGAGCCGCATCTTTGTGGGTATCGTCCACTTCGGCCCCAAAGCCTATTGGCTTCAGTTTCTCAGCACAACGGTGCTGCTTACCTTCCTTCTGCTTCTCTTCGGCGAAATCATGCCCAAGGTATACTGTCGCCAGCAGCCCCTTCGCTTCTGCCGTCGTACAGCAGGCGCCATCCTCTTTGCCCGCCGACTGTTCTGGCCCATAGAGACGGTGCTGCTGAAAAGCGGTATGCTGGCAGAAAAATTGGTGAAGAAAGAGAACCACATGCTGAGCGTGGACGACCTGGAGCAGGCACTGGAACTGACCGACAAGGACGACATCAAAAACGAGCAGAGCATGCTGAAGGGCATCATACGTTTTGGCGACGAGACGGCCAAGGAGGTGATGACCAGTAGGCAGAACATCGTAGACCTCGACATCAGGAGCAACTATGCCGATGTGCTGAAGTGCATCGTGGACAACAACTACAGCCGCATCCCCGTCTATCAGGACAGTACGGACAACATCCGCGGCATACTCTACATCAAAGACCTTCTTCCCCATCTGGGCAAGCCCTCTACCTTCCGCTGGCAGAGCCTGATACGTCCGCCCTATTTCGTGCCCGAGACCAAGAAGATAGACGACCTGCTGCGCGAGTTCCAGGAGAACAAGGTGCATATAGCCATCGTTGTCGACGAGTTTGGCGGCACTTGCGGCATTGTCACGCTCGAGGACATCCTTGAGGAGATAGTGGGCGAGATAAACGACGAGTATGACGAGGAAGAGAAGTTCTATTCCAAACTCAACTACAATACCTTCGTATTCGAAGGCAAGACGTTGCTCACCGACTTCTGCAAGATACTCAACATCGATGACGAGGAGTTTGCCGAGGTGGAGGGCGATGCCGATACGCTGGCCGGTCTGCTGCTTGAGATAAAGGGCGACTTCCCCAGCATCCACGAAAAGATAGACTATCTCAACTATACGTTTGAGATCATGCAGATAGAGGAACGCCGCATCAGCAAGATCAAGGTAACCGTTCACCCACAACCCAAAGGAAAGGAGTAGGCATACCCATGGCACTTGTCAATATCCGCGAGGTCTATCCCGGTGTGCGTCTGGCCCTCTGGCAGCTTGACGAACGGGCAGAAGACTTCTACAGCCAGTATCCCGAAATGGAGAGCTGTCGCCAGGCGTTGGACGCACGGTACAGGAATGAGGGGCGCAAGCTCGAGTTTCTGGCTGTGCGTGCGTTGTTGTCGTCCATGGGCATAACGGGCGAGATAGGGCACAATGCCGCTGGAAAGCCGTTGCTGAAAGGTTGGCACGTCAGCATATCGCATACCCGTGGCTTTGTGGCCGTCATCCTTTCCCGCAGGCATGAAGTGGCGGTAGACATCGAGTATCTCAGCACCAGGGTAGACCGCATCGCCTCCAAGTTCTTGAGGCGCGACGAGCAGGCTTCCGACACGCTGCAACGCCTTGTACACTGGTGCTGCAAGGAGACGCTCTACAAGCTCTTCTCCGAGCAAGACCTCCAGTACGGGCAGATGCGCGTAAAACCGTTCAGTGTCGATGCCGACTGGTATTGCGTGGTAGAGAACCTGCGCACATCGCAGCGGGTCAATGTCGATTTTGAACTGACCACCGAGTTTGTGCTCACCTATACCCAGTTGCCATGACGTTCGCACGCACGCTGTTGCCCCTTTTGTTTTCGTTCCCCCTTTGTGCCGTTGCTCCAGCCAGGGCACAGTGGCACGTGGTGAGAGAGCATGCGCAGAAGCATTTCCCCCACACCATACCGGCGGGCAACTATAGCGGACTGGCCCGTCTGCACGATGATGTCTATGCCGTGGTAAGTGACAAGTCGGACAGTGCCCTTTACTTCCGCTTCCGCATACAGGTAGATTCGCTTACTGGCGATGTGGAGCGTGCTGAATGTCTCGGCCCTTCGGTGCGGATAGGCGAGGGCAGCCTCGACCATGAGGCCATAGCCCTGACGCGCGACTCGCTGCTCGTGGTGGCCAGCGAGGCACTGTTCCGTTTTGCCGCCTATCCTGCAGGTCATGACACGGATCCAGCCCCGTCGGCTGCATCCTTTGCCCGTCAGCCCGTCACGTCTCCGCTAGCCACGTATAAACCCTTTCCCCCCGATCGTTTCTATCCCAACTACGGTTACGAGTCATTGACCTACGATGCGCTCAGAGACTGCCTTTGGACCGTGTCGGAGAGTACCATGCCCATGGACGGCCAGGCAGCCACACCTGCCAACGGCCAGGCCAACGTCCTGCGTCTTTTCGCTTTCAGCCCTGAATGTTTGCGGGCGGACAGGACACCGGCAGACACCGTGCCCGTAGCCTCCTCGTATGTCTACAGGATGGATGGTCCCTCTACCACACACAAGGCACAGGTGTATGTCATGGGTGTGAGCGAACTGTGTGCCTTGCCCGACGGCCGTCTCCTTGTGCTGGAGCGTGAGGCTTTTGTGCCGAAAAAGAAGATAGGTGCTTTCTGCCACTGCAAGTTGTATGTGGTAGACCCTGCTGTTTCCGCTCAGGTTCCGCTGGGCGCCCCCTTGCCGTCTGCTGCTCCCTTTATGCAGAAGACGTTGTTGACGGAATGGCGTACAAGTCTGTCGCTCTTGGGGCGCTCTTTTGCCAATTACGAGGGCATGTGTCTCGGACCGCGTCTCAGGGACGGCTCGCAGGTGCTTCTGCTGGTTTCCGATTCGCAGAACCAGTATGGAGGCGTGTTGCGCGACTGGATAAAAAGTATCGTCATAGCACCCTGACAAAAAAATGGGGCACCAGCAGAATCACTCTGCCAGTGCCCCCTCATTTTTTGTTTACTCTCTAGTTTGTGTTTTTATCGATATAGTATGGTTGTGTAGTGATGTTCCGTTGTTTATCTGCGTCCGAACGAACCGCCGCCGGCGCCACTGTGGCTGCCGCCTCCGCTGAAGCCGCCTCCGCGGTTGCCTCCTCCGAATGAGCCGCCTGTGCTCGATGCGCCTCTGTTGCCGAACGATCCGCCTCCGAAGCTTGGCGTGCTGCGGTTGGCACCACCGAACGACGGGCTGTTGTTGCGGTTGGCGTTGCCGAACGACGGGCTGTTGCTGCGGTTGGCGTTGCCGAACGAGGAGCTGCCGTTGTTGCTGCGGTTGCCGAAGGATCGGTTGGGTGCGCTCTGTGTGTTCGAGTTGCCGAACGACGAACTGTTGGGGCGCTGCATGTTGCCGAACGACTGGCGCGCGTTGTTGTCCTGTCCGGGCTTGCCGGAGCGGTCGCGTGTCACGGTAGTGCGGGTGCTGCTTTGGCGCTGCATGTTGCCGAACGACTGTCCACGTCCGAAGTCGCCTCGGTTGAATCCGTCTCTCATCCCCGGTCTTCCCTCGCCCGGTCTTGGTCCGCCGAAGTCACGTCCGTGATACCAGCTTCTGCCGCCGTTCATGTGCCAGCTGTGTGCTCCGTTGTACACGGCATAGAAGGCAGGGCGTCCGAAGAAGAAGTAGTCGCGGCGCGGGTATCTGGCGTAGATGCCGAAGTGCCAGTAGCCACCGTCCCAGTAGAGCGGGCGATAGAAATAGCTGGCGTTGATGTATGTGCGGTACTGCCAGTCGAGGAGGATGTAGCTCAAGTCCAGGTTGCGCTGTCTCCAGTATGTGCCGTACAGGTCATCATAGCTGTCGATGCCCATCAGGTAGTCGAGGTTCACCTCGTAGGCCGCTTCATACTGCTCGTTGGTGAGGTTCAGTTCGTAGGCCATCTTGTCGGTCAGGAAGAGGGCTTGCTGCCGAGCCTGTTCGTAGCTCATGGCCGATGCGGTAGTGACTGTTATTGTCAACAGGGTTACCAAAGCTATTATAAACTTCTTCATAGTCGTATCGTTTTTATGGGTTGTCGTTTTGTTTCTTTTCACGATGCAAAGTTAGGACAAAATACATGGCGGTAGAAAGGATTTTCCCTAAACGGGCGGGGGAATTTCCCTAAACCCCTCGGGGATTCTGCAATTCGCCCTATAATCTGTGCTTTGTGGGTTAGTAATAGTAAAAAATAAGTTGGTAGAGTTTTTTCTTATCAAGAACACGCCTGTACCTATTCAGCGATAGTTACAGCCGAAAAAGCCTCTTTGTGACAGGATGCACCAGACAAGTATGCCATTTGGCATGGACAACTCTATGAGTTAGGCAGTGTAAGTATGCTACTTTACACCATTAGCCAAGGGGCTGAACCGTTGTCACACTTTGTCACAGACTGTCACATTTTCATTTTTGTGACAAAAATATATTTAAGTATCAGTATAATAAATAGTTAGGTTGTCACAAAACTGTGACAAAGTTGTGACACGGGATGTTTCTTTTGTCACATATTTGTGACAACCTAATTGCTTATATATCAATATATTATATATTGTTTTGTCACAAAAATGAAAATGTGACAGTTTGTGACAAAAGCGTGTTTATGGGGATGCAGCGAGGATGCCGCACCTCCTACAAGCTTACTCGAGATAGGAGGTACAGCGCCCTCGCTGTACCCAATAAGTGAAAATTGCCAAATCCGAAACTCGAACAAGTATACTGCTTATGTCGCAAGCTGTCCCAAACTGTCTCATCTCAGAAGTGGGACAAAAGTAAGCGTAAACCCCAGTAAAACAAGTAGTTAACTGTCCCAAAAGTGGGACAAAACATCTGTCCCAAAACATTTTACTGTCCCAGCTTGGGACAACTTAACTATCTAATAATTAATATATTATATATGATTTTGTCCCAAAAAATAAAATGGGACACTTTGGGACAAACCGAGACAAAACACGAAGAAAAACAACTGTTCCAGCCCAATGCATTACACTGGTCTGGCACATTATCTAAAGGAACTATTCAGCGACAGTTACATTCTCGCCATCAGTTGTACAGCGAGACTATACCTCATTGGCTATCGAGACTATACCTTGACTTTACCTGATTTCACCTCATTGACTGATGTCTTTCTGTATCATGTTGTGAAAGTGTAAATTCATGTGTGTGTTAACGTTATCGTCTTGGCGCTTTCTGACTTTATGATGGCAACGTTGCAGCAGCCGTGAACTTGCGCTTTTTGTACGGACATGTTTGGCGGTATCAAATAAATAGTGTATCTTTGTCGGCAGTTCCTATAACTGCAAGAAGATAGGGGCATAACGAAAAAGTGCGAAAGAATGATGGATATATACAAGAAAAAAATGAAGTTTCTGGATTTCCCGACACGATATAGTGGAGATTTGTTCTATGTGGAAAAAGAGTATGATGAAAAGTTGAATCTTTTCGTCATCAACCATCTAGCGGACATACAAGATTTGTTCGGAAAGAAATCAATTTTCTTCAATTACATTCCTTTTCTCATTCTTAAAAACAGGAATGCTATCCTCTATAATTATCCTGCGATGGATAGCGAACAACTGAATATTTCGGCAACATCCGATTTGCTTTTGTCTTTTCTTGTAGATGAAAAGCAACGCGAGAAATTTTGTCCAAGCATACTGGAACTAGACCATGTAAAAGATGACCTCTTTTATGTCAACGCTTATGCCCTGCCAATAGAAGATGATGCAGAATTGATTCCATGGATGCAAGCTCTATACGACAAGTTGCCCGATTGTAAGGTGATGTGTTGCTCTACGGACGAGTTTGCTTACGATTCCTTTGGTTCAACTCAACCTACGGCAGATGATACTTTCAGCTTTGATATCCACCGGAAGTTGGAAGAGGTATACCGGCAGGTCAGTGAACTCCGTCTTAGAGGTGTAAGCGACTGGGTGTTGAAGCAATATCTCTTTCCTCCGAAGAATTTGAGCCGTATGGTCATTGCCGAGAACTATGACATCGTCTTGCCCGATTATCACGACATGGTCATCAATATGGAACCGTTGGTAAAGGCTGTCTATATTCTTTTCCTTCGTCACAAAGAAGGCATCCTTTTTAAATGTTTGTCTGACTATCGAGAAGAATTGTATAATATTTATGTGGACATCCGAGAGAAGAACCATTTAGCGCAAATGCCGGAAGAGAAAATCAGACGAAGTATCGAAGCCTTGGCTAATCCTCTCTCCAATTCCATTAACGAAAAGTGTGCCAGGGCAAAACAAGCTTTCGCCTTGCAGTTTGACGAGTCTTTGGCCAAGGCTTATGCTATAGACGGGAATAGGGGAGAGCCTAAGAAAATATCACTTGATAGGAAGTTGGTAGAATGGAGACTATGAACAACGGGTTCTTGTCCGTGAACACCTACTATCTGCAGGGAATTACTGTGGTAAATCGAATTATCTCAGCGGCAATCCAAATCGGAGACCAGCATTTGAATTGCCGTTTTGGGGAGTTGTGGCGAAGCTCCCTACTCCAACCATGATGCATGGCCAGCCCCCGATTTTCGGCTTAGTTTTTCTTTACGATTTCGTCGGGTGCTTTTTTCTTTGAGCACAACACGACGATAAGTCCAATAATAACATTGACGAGCGAGATTCCGAATGCCCATCCAAAGCCGATCCTGCGGTTCCTTCCCAGGCATCCTACACCGTAAGCCAAGGTTACGGCAATCGCGATGAAAAATAATCTGTCCATAATATAATTTTTATCTAATACTCTTATTATGCGGGGGCTGTTTTTTTCGGCAAAGGTATGGAATAAAACTAAAGTAGCAAAGTTTTATGGTTCCACAAGGCTTGTGGAGGTGCTGTTTTTTCGATAAAAGAGGCATCTGCGTATAAAAACAACTAATTTTGCAGTATGAAGGTCACCCCTGCGAACCATTTCTTGAACAATATGCTATGGTGGGCGAAAAAGGTCGCCTATATTAAAAGGAGAAAAAATGAACGATGATTTTGTGGTTTCGCTAAACTTTTATATCTTTGAGGTCTGAAACATTATAAAAAGGAAGTCTATGCAATATCCTTTAATATCAGAATATGTTAGAGCTATCCAAGATGCAAGTAGTAATCTTGACAAGTTGGCTCATTTGGTACCAGTACTTGATGATCATGGTGAGCCATATCGCAGTAGTGGCGCCTTTGCTGTCGTGTTCAAAATAAAAGATGAACAGACGGGGAAACACTATGCCTTGAAGTGCTTTACTGAAGAACAAAAAGGTAGGGCAGAGGCTTATCGGATGATAGCCGATGAACTGGAGTGTGTGGATTCTCCATATATTACGTCTGTAAAGTATTTGGAGAAAGAAATCTTTGTGGATAGTAGTTGTGAAGAAGATTTGTATCCTGTTCTTCTGATGGATTGGATTGATGGTGAGACGATGGAGACTTACATTGCCAAAAAATATCAAGACAACTATGCGATGGCTATGCTTTGCTACCGCTTCTGTAAAATGGCAGCTTGGCTTCGCTCTCAGCCGTTTGCCCATGGCGATATCAAGCCAGACAATGTCATGGTTCGGCCTGATGGCAGTCTTACTCTTGTCGATTATGACGGCATGTTTGTCCCAGCAATGAAAGGGCAGCAGTCTCCGACGATTGGAACTAAGGATTTTTCCCATCCCCAGCGTTCCATTGATGATTTTGACGAGAGTATAGACGATTTTGCTTTAGCAAGTATTGCTTTGTCATTGAAGGCCATTTCCTTGAAACCCTCTTTGCTTGACGAGTATGGTGCAGCAGATAGGTTGCTCTTTTCCGCCGAGGACTATCGTGACCTGAGCAAGAGTAAGGTGATGTCTGCTTTGCAAGAATTGATGAACAACGAAGAGGTGAATACTCTTCAATCATCTTTTCTTCAAGCCAAAAGACTGAAATATATTAAAGATGTTCGCTTTAGTGAAATACCTCAACCTCAAACAACTGTTGAAAACAAACAAAATAATTTGTTAGCTGATTATACAGAGGAATTGCGTGATATAGATAATAAGTATAATGCTCGTGTTGATCAGGGCTTGGTTTTTGAGTCGTATAAGCGATTAGCCAATGAAGGAAATCTCTTTGCTATTGTTGGTTTAGGTAATTGCTATTGTTATGGCTGTGGCATTCCTGAAAACGTTCAGAAAGGTGTTTCGCTGATTCGGTTTGCTTTTGGTAGGTCTAATCCTAAAGCCTATAATGCGATGGGTATATTATATGAAATCGGTAAAGGGGTGGATAAGGATGTTAAAAAAGGATTCTCCTTGCAGAAAAAATCGGCAGAATTAGGATATGTTGTAGCGCAGTATAATATAGGACGTGCTTATCTTCAGGGCAACAAAGGACTTGTAAAATCAGAATCTTTGGCTTTTATGTGGTTTGAAAAAGCTGCGAGGCAGGGATTTGGTGAGGCTTTGTGTGAATTGGCAAATGCTTACATGAACGGGGATGGTGTTGCTATAGACATTAATAAGGCTTTACATTTGTATAAGTCTGCAATTTCTAATGGCTCGTCTTCTGCTAAATTAGCTTTGGGTGAATTGTATTTTGTAGGGAAGGTGTTGACGCAAGATAAGGCAAAGGCATATAGCTATATTAGGGATGCGGCAAAAAGAGGAATAGGTCGTGCCCAAGCTTTGTATGGGTTGTTCTTTTGTACTGATGAATTTGTTCAATTTGATTATATGCAAGCAGAGCTTTGGATAGAAAAGGCGATAAATAATGGTTATTCTGAACTGCAAAAGCTATTTGAAATAGAAAATGGGTATTATGCAATATATGTTGATGATGAAATCTTGGCGAAAATTTATATGTGGGCAATGAAAAATAATGATGAATGCGCTCTAAAAATCTTAGAGAAAAGATTTTCTCGTTTTGTTTTTGATGAGTATGGTGTAGAGTATAGTGCTGACAAGAAAGTTTTATATAGTGCTCATTTTTTTTCATTGAAATCATATGTGGTAGATATTAATACTAAAGAAATAAAGGCTCATGCGTTTTGTGGATGCGACAATTTAAACATGGTTGTGTTGCCAAATGGGCTTGAAAAAATAGGTGATAATGTCTTTGAGAACTGCAATATGCTGGAAAGTTTAACCATTCCTCATACAGTAATATCTTTGCAAGGTAATCCTTTTTCTAGCTGGAATGGACAATTGAATTGTCTTTCTCCTAATTTCTTATATAATGATGGTGTATTAATGGATGATAAAAGATTAATTTCTTATAGATCCTATATGTCTTCATATAAAGTGAGTGAAGGAATCGAAATTATAGAAGAACAAGCCTTTAGAGCTAATGGATGCATAAGAAAACTTCAATTGCCTGTGACATGTCATACTATAAGGGATGGAGCTTTTTCGAATTGTACAAATTTGAACAGTATAAATATATCAAATGCCATAAAAGAAATAGGTATTGGTGCATTTTATGGAGCAGGCTTGACAGAACTTGAGATTGAAGGAGTTTCAGTCATAAAGTTTGGTGCGTTTGGAGAATCAAGATTGAAAAAGATAAAGTTGGGTAGTAATGTGAAGAGAATAGAAGATCAAGCTTTTATAGATTCAAAATTTTTAGAAGAAGTAGTTCTTTCTGAAGGATTGATAGAAATAGGTGAGACTGCTTTTGCTAACTGTAAAAAGATGAGGAAAATTAACATACCTACGAGTCTTAAAATTGTTAAAAGATCAGCATTCGTTGGATGTGTTTCTTTGGATAAAGCACAAGAAAAAGAGTTGTCAGAACGATTCGGCGCAAATATCTTTGAATGGTAATATCTAAAAAAATGGACAAAAATAAAAAACTAAGATATACTTCGTTAGGTTTTGTTCTTCCTATTGAGTATAATCCTATATTTTGTAGGTATTCAAAACCTAACATAAGAAAAACGATAAGTTGTTTTTCTCGTGATGAAATTATAAATTTCATTATTAGGTTAAGTAATGACTGTGTGAATAAACCAGCATTAAACCTGTTGCGTTTATTGTCACAGAATAATTATTGGAAAAATTCACTGACTTATAGAATGTCCGATTACATTGAATGTCATTCTTCTGAAAATAAGGTGTATTCTGCTTGTTTCAATCAAACATTATTGGAATTGTTGCGTTATGCGTTGTCTGTAAATTCTGATATAAGAAGTGAGCGGGAGGATAATGAGTACTCTTTGGAATTCTCTTTAGTTAAAGTTGTAGCTTTACTTAATGAGAAAATTGTAAATTTTAAAATTTGCAATAATTCGATACCAGAACTAATGGTTACTGGAATCGAATTGAATCAGGAGTTGAATGAAAATAATTATGCTGATCTTTATAAAGAACAATTAATTTTTGCTGTTGAATTATTTGCTTTTTTAGAAGGAAATCCTACATATATTCCATTGTTAAACGCATTTTTGACAAAATATGGAATTAAAAATTGGAGAAATTATGTAGTTACAATAATGGCATTAGTTTCAGATGCGAATTCTTGTACACGTATATTGGATTTTAAACGTATAAAAGACGATGATGGTTTAATAAATCGTAATTTAGTTGATTTGTTGTCCTTTCCTTATACAGCTACAGTTGGGTATAAAGAAAATGTGGATTATAGTTTTTTCAGACAATATCCAATTATAAAAATTCAAGATGACATATATGTAGTATATAATGTCGGATTTTTATTAGATAAGTTATATAATTGTTTATATTTTGATTTAAAAACTATTGCAGAAAGTGTAGAAAATGAACAAAAGATTAATGTATCTTCATTGGTGACAAATGAATTTGTTGAAAAGACGGTTTTTGACAAATTCTTAAAAAAATGCTGTAGTTCGTCTAGCTATTATTGTTTTGCCGAAACCGATTGTTTGGAGCAATATAAACCAAAACGTAAAGAGCTAGGTTCTCCTGACTTTCTCTTACAAAGAAAAACAGGAAAGGAGATATTGTTGTTTGAGTGTAAAGATATAAGAATAAGAGGTGAACTTAAGGAACAAAGAAATTTTTCTTTGTTGGAAAGTGAGTTGAAGAATAAGCTAATGCTTAAAACTTATAGTGATGGGAAAAAGTGTAAAAAAACAAGGAGAATAGGTGTGGGGCAATTAGCTGGTCATGTGAGAAATATAAGGAAACATGAGTTTAGGTGGGGGGATGGTATAAAGGCTGATTCTATTGTTTATCCTGTGTTAGTAATAGCCAACCACAAGCTCATGTGGAACGGGTTGTTTGATATGCTAAATGAATGGTATGTCCAGTCATTAAGAAATGAGGGAGTTTCGGGTTCTGAAAGTAATAAACCTTTGATAATAATGAGTCCATTGTGTTTGATAAAGCATTCTAAGAGGTTCAAAAAAGATGGTTTTGAGATGTATTTTGAAGAATATTATAGGCATAGTAAATTTCAAACAGGAACTAATGTTGATTATATCAATAAAGGCTTAACTTTTGACGAATTCATGGACAAATATCCATCTAAGTTGGATGATGTATTTGAGATTGTCCATAAAGAAGTATTGCAGAAAAGAGATAGGTAAATCTTACTATATTTGTGTCTGTAAAGTACTTAGGAAAAGTAAATGTTGTTATGATAATAATAGAATCTAAACGAAAGAAGCGGGAGAACATCTTGAAGAAACATCCCGGTGCAATTATTGCAGACGTGACGAGCCATGCGGAAAATGACTTGATAAAGTTGAGCCCATTCTATCCGCATGGTGGGATACCCGTGCCTTTTAGCGAAGGGGTGACTGCTGCTTGTGTTGAGGCAGTGTGGCAAGGACTGAAGGTGTTTGAATCGGCTGACGTGGATATGAATATGTTCAAAAATGACACATTGAAGAACATTAAGCGAACGGTCCGGAAGTTTGGTAAGCCACTTGGACATCGCAAGGGAGTGAAGGGTACGGAATTGCTCGGATACATTGAGGCAAGACTGCAAATCTATATCCCCACTTATCTTTGGGTACTCGAAAATAAGGTGTTGAGTATCATCGACAGATTACGGGAGGCAAGCAAGACAAAGACCATCGTGCTCTTGGACTATAACGTCAATTGTGATATTGATGACCCGAAGAAACCTTTGTCCCACGCCTTTCTTATCAAGGCATACGTTGAAGGCTTGTATCCATACGGTGACAAAAAATGGGTGCCGCAGACAATAGAGCCAAAGCAACTTTCGTTATTCTAAATAAAAGAAGGACAAGACTATGAACAAAAGAAACAACTGGGAAGAATTCAGGAACATCCTCAATCAATATCATATCACCAAGCTCTATCACTTTACCGACCGTGACAACTTGGAGAACATAATCAAGAATGGAGGACTCTATTCGTGGAAGGATTGTGAGGAACGTGGCATCACGATACCCAAGCCGGGCGGTGGTGGGCAGGGTTCTACCTCTTGGTCGCTTGATCAGCGTGGTGGGCTGGAGCATTATGTCCGTATCAGTTTTAGCATGAACCATCCGATGATGTATGTGGCGATGAATGAGGGTAGAATTTCGAATCCTGTCATTTTGGAGATAGACACCGATGTTGTTTATGACGGGAATACCAAATATGCGGATAGAAATGCCACTCGTAATGGGGTAAACATAGGTGGAAGTTTGGAGGATTTCAAGAAGATTCATTTCCAGACCGTCAAGGCTCGAAACCATTTTGATTTCGATGTAGATGAGCAGCCTTTCTATCAGGCTGAGGTATTGGTGAAGAATTGCATTCCTCTGAAATATATCAAGAACATCGGCAACTTTGGAATTCCTATACCAAGTCAGCCACAAATGTTGCAAAGCAAGACTGCCTATACGGCTCGTGTAGACCGTGAGCATCCTACGGCATTCATTTTCTTGGTAGACCAGAGCGTGTCTATGAAGAGAATTACAACTTTCAATGGTGAGGACATGACTCTGTCCGAAGCAGTGGCTCGTATCGTAAATACACAAATCAACGAGTTGGTGGAGCGGTGTGTGAAGAACAACGAGACTCGCCATTATTTTGACATAGCTATGATAGGTTATGGCACTGAGGCTTATAGTGCATGGAATGGCAGCTTGGAGGGGCGTGACTTCGTTACGCCTGAAGAAATACGAGACAATCCTTTTCAGAAAAAAATGGTGAAAGAAGAGGTGCGTACTCGAAAGGGCATCTCCATCAAGGAAGTGGAGAAAAAACAATGGATGGTGGCTCGCCATGATGGCAGTTGGACACATATGGACAAGGCATTCAAACGGGCCGAAGGACTGTTGGAGACATGGATGAGGGAACATCACGACAAGGATTGCTATCCTCCAACAATCATCAATATCACCGACGGTGAGTATAACGGAGTGACACATGAAGCAATGCAGCAACTTGCCAATCAGTTGAAGTCCATGTTCACCAATGATGGCAATGTCTTGTTCTTCAACATCCATGTGGTGCCTGGTCATGCTGAGTCGGTGGTGTTCCCTGCCACGGTGGACGAGTTGAACGGCAATGGATGTGGAGAGAAACTTTATAATATGTCGAGCCTCCTGCCACTTAACTACAATGAGCAGATACGAACCATCTTTGGAGACAAACGGTCTGATGTCCGTTATCACGCAATGGGAGTGAATATCGGCATGGAACGGCTGGTCAAGATGATGAAAATAGGTACGCTGTCGAGCATGTTGGTCAATCAGAACAAGTAATAGGCAAATCAAGGTATGAATAGAGGTGTAAGTATAGCAAAATGGAATGACCATGTGGCAAATGAGGATGCTGTCTTCTCGTCGGATAACTGCATTGCAGTGTCTGACGGGGCAGGAGGCTGTGGTTTGTTTGCCAACGAATGGTCGCAATATCTTATAGAGCATCTGCCTAAGGATAAGCCAATCTCAACTTATCAAGAACTTGACGAGTGGGTGGACGGCATTTGGGAATCCTTTTATAACGAACATGAGGAAAAGGCTAAGCAAGGGGACGGCATCCTCTTGAATAAGTTCTATAATGAAGGTTCTTGTGCTACAATAGCAGCTGCATGGAAGACCGGCGAGAAAAGCTATAAGTGGTTGGCATATGGCGACAGCGTTGTCTTCCATTATAGTTTTCAGACAGGCTTGTTGCAACATAGTTTTACAAGGCTGGCAGACTTTAGCAATCCTCCAAGATTGATAAGTTGTAAAGACCCTTTGGAAGAGGAAGGCTTTCGAAGTGGTGAGTTCGTGTCTGACAGCTCTTCTGTGATATTTGCAGCAAGTGATGCTTTGTCACATTATGTCTTGATGATGTATGAGCTGTCGAAATGCAGTGAGTATGGAGAGGAACTTGCTGAAGAATACCTGAAACAATCTGGCAATTCGCAGTTGTTAAAGGCGGCGGAGACTTTACATCCCGATTTTATGGCAGTTGTCCAACAGTTGATGGCGGCCTCGGTATCCGAAAGGTCCTTCAACGAATATATGGAGAAACTATTTGCCATAGGGGTAATAGATATGGATGATTTTACTTTTTGCATGTTTTGACAAGAATGGAAATCGTCTCGTCAAATCCCTATTGTTACGGGGATTCCGAATCCGTTAAAGGAAGTTTTTGTGAATCCTCCTTTAGCCGTATGCGCCACCTTTATATTTATTTTGCACGAAACAAGTGTCGGTTTCTCAAAAAAATGATTAGTTTTGCAGTTGTAAAAACAGCAAAGTGAAATAAGTTGCACGTTTCTTCAAAGCTGTCACGGATATTGTTACACCCTGCGGCTAACTTTGCACTCGAATCATAAAACGAGAAGACTATGGAAGAAAAGACTAAGCAGACATTGGGTGCAGAAACGTGTGTATCGGACGACAAGAGCCTGTTCAACCTCTGTTTCAAATACAAGGTGGAGATAGGCTACGACTTGAAGAGAAAGAAGAAACTCCCGAAGGTGCGCATCCGTTACGTCCTCGACAACAAGAAGTTCGGTTATGCCGATTTCGGCGACTATTTCTTCTGGATGGACCACGGACTGTACGTGTGGCACAAGGAAGAGAAGTTTGCAGAAGACCATAACCCAGACGTGGTGGAGGATGTCTTCGGACACGACTGCAAGGAACGGGGCTATACCTGCCGCCACATCTTTGCCGGCATAGATACGGGCTTTGACGATGACGAGAAGAGCCGTATGTTCACTGGCGACATCGTGCAAGTGACGTCCCCCGATGGTTCTGAAATGGGCGCATTGTGCCTTGCGTCCCTTGTGGGTGAAGACGGTGAAGGCTTCTACGGCTTCCCGTTGGACAACCACAGTCTGACTTTGCAGATGTGCAAGGAAGAGGGCTACCACTTGAAACGTATCGGTACCATCTTCTATCAGCTCGACAACAGCGAAGAGCCGGAACCTATATGGGAAAAGGCTCTGACATTCAACAACAACAGATGGTCGAAAGAGGAATACAACAACCATCTCGTCATGGCGAGATACACCCCGAACTATTATCAAGAGGTATGGAAATATCTCGGATATGAGATACTCGGCATAGACGAATTCGATTGGAGATAAAAGGAAAAATAAGATAAGGAATTATGACAGAAAACAACAAAACTCAATCAAGTGCTTCATCTCAAGGAGAAAAAGCACGAATTGGAGCCATCGGTGAAAATGAGGTGGTTTCAAAACTGATGCAACACGGATGGGATGCCTTCAATGCAAATTGTACGTTGAAAAATTACAAATCTATTGATATCGTATGCTTGAATAGTGCTATCCAGAATAATCAAGAAAAACCATGGATGCCTGAAGTCGCTCTCATACAAGTGAAGACAAGCGTACAGAAGACTATACCCGCTGGATTCAATATAAAGCAGAGTCTTGACAAGGAGAATACGCTTGAACAGCAAGTAAAAGGTCCTTACGTTTTCATATTGGCAGACACAAGTAAAGAGACATGGTCGTTTCGCTACTTCATCATATCACGGCAACAATTTATAGAACTGTTATACGCTGCGCATAACTGG
>CAVKZC010000044.1:0-17314 GCA_963660455.1 Sphaerochaetaceae bacterium
ATTCATACATAAGGGGTGGCTATCACGCGTAAAAACTAATTTTTAGAACTTACCTTCTACATTTCCGCACTCTTAAACCAAATGAATGTTGTCAATAATAATTCTGAATATTTGGCAATAATAACTCATTCATTCGCCAGTACATTGTCCTTGCGAATTTTGGTAGAGAATACGGAAAATTTCACAGTGAATCTTAAACGAAATTCTTACATTTCGGTTGAAGATTATCAAGAAGAAGAGACAAATTCCAGTTTTGTCTCAGAGCCTATTGCGCCTATAGATTCAAGAACCTCGAAAGGCATATCAATCAGTGCCGCAAGTCTTGAAAGGTTTCATTCCAACGGTTAGAGTATGAAGGCAACCTGGGTATTATGTGGCAAACACTTAGCGTTGAAGGATGGTAACAATATTTACCATCCAAATGCTTGTGATGTCTACTCTATTATCTCCAATGGAGGTGATGAGACATGTGGCATTGAATGTTCCCAACCAGAAGAAGATCTTCCAGATTTGCATTTTTCAAAAATAGGTTCACCTGCAAAAATACAAATAGACAATGATGAACAAGGAAACATCTATGTTCAAGTCTATGCCTTACGAAATGGAGAAAAAGTTCCTGCAGACATTGTTGAAGGCATATTGATCGACCAATGCATCAAAGGTAACACATGGTTCTATATTACTGAAGGTGGTGTTGAAATACAGGAACTATTAGAACATGCCGGCATTGTAGCAAATGGAAGAATTACGATGAAGCAGTATTTCAAGTTACTTGAAAAATGCTTGTTAAACACTTCGTCTGTGATGGTCAATAATGTTCACGTACAAGATCTCCGGTCTCCCATTAACAGTGACGAGGGTGTTCCACCAACATTAAAAGCCACATTGTTCCCATATCAGAAAAATGGTTATTTGTGGATAAAATATATGTTGGAAGAGTGCAATGGTTGCATCTTGGGAGATGAAATGGGATTGGGAAAAACAATGCAAGTCATAACCGAGATGCTTTCGTTAAAAAGCAAAGGTATAGTCCCGATATTGGTAGTTGCACCAATTTCCCTTTTGACGAACTGGCAAAGAGAAATACAAAAGTTTGCTCCATCATTGAAAACCATTGTGCACCACGGGTCAAACCGAATCAGCAACTATCGTGCATTTAAAGAATATGATGTTGTCATTACAGCCTATTCAACTCTGGTGAACGACATCCACATGGTGAATATGATACAATGGCAATTGGTTGCTTTGGACGAAGCCCAAAACATAAAGAATCCATATAGTTCAAGAACAAAAGCCTGCAAAGCGATTAATAGAGTCAGGAGTATCGCTGTTTCCGGAACTCCGTTTGAAAATCACATTTCGGATATTTGGTCTCTATTGGACTTTATACAACCCAAGTTGCTGGGTTCGTTGAATGACTACAAAGAGACTATAAGCGATGATGTGGAAGGGGGAAAGAAGATAGAACCCATACTTAGCCCTTTAATGATACGTAGAGTTGTTACTGATGTGGCTAAAGATTTGCCGGAAAAGGTTGTTTCTACACAACCTTTACAAATGTCAGAGTACGAATGCGCGGAATATAACAAATTTTTGGCTTCGCTCAAGGGAATGCATGATACTGACAAAATTAATCTTGGAATGTTGCAGCAATTACGAATATTCTGTACTCACCCTTATGCTGCCACGGATGCATTCGCTTATGCTGACCCGACAGAAGTATCTATTAAATATCAGAGATTTTGTGAGCTTGTTGGAGAAATTTTCAGCACAAATGAGAAGGTTATAGTTTTCACGTCGTATAAGAAGATGTTTGACATCTTTTTGCACGACATACCAAATCGCTTTGGCATACGGGTCAAAACAATAAATGGTGAAACTCCTGTTGATGAACGGCAGCAAATAGTTGACTGGTTCAATGAATTAAATGGTTCTGCAATGTTGGTATTGAATCCAAGAGCTGCAGGCACGGGACTCAACATCACAGGTGCTAACCATGTCATTCATTATAACTTAGAATGGAATCCTGCTCTTGAAGATCAATCCTCTGCAAGAGCTTATAGACGAGGACAAAAGAAAACAGTTTTCATTTATCGGCTTTATTATACGGACACTGTAGAGCAAGTCGTTAATGAAAGGATTGAAAGAAAGAGGGACATTGCTTCGACAGCTGTTATAGGCAATGACGGCTTAAGCCAAGACAGAGCAGATATCATAAGAGCATTAGAATTAATACCGAGTATAAATAAGAAATAAAAATATGATAGTAACAAAAACAACAAAGACGGCAGAAGATTTTGAACTACTACCAGACCCAGAACGAATAGTTACGGGATTACGCGATACTGGCTACAACTTCAATACCGCAATAGCAGATATTGTTGATAACTCAATTTCGGCAAATGCTACAAAGGTAAACATCGTGGTCAACATGGCTCCTGACATGTCACTCAAGGTCTATATTGCAGACAACGGATGCGGTATGGATTTAGAGGGTTTGAAAAATGCCATGAGATATGGTTCTAAAGAAAGAAAAGAAAAAGCAAGTCTGGGCAAATTCGGACTTGGGCTAAAAACGGCTTCTACTGCATTTTGCAGACAATTTTCTTTGGTGTCAAGAACTGCAGAGGATAATGAACTGCGGAAAGTTCAGTGGGACCTGGATTACATTGCCAAGAAAGGGTCCTGGATGTTGCAATTTCCAGTCATAGAAGAAGATGAACGTACTATGCTTGAAGAAATAGCTGGAACAAGTTCTGGAACCTTGTTGATCTGGGATAAGGTTGACCGCATTACGAAGGATTACAAGACTTTCAACAATGCCGCAAAAGGACTCAATAAGATACTGGACGATTTGAAGTTTCATCTTTCAATGGTATTCCAAAGATATTTGGATCAAAACGATGAACGTGCTGCAAATGTCGAGATAGTAGTAAACACTACCAAGCTTGCACCATGGGATCCATTTTGTTTGAAGGAAAGTTTGACCGAGACACTTCAAGAAGAAGATGTGCCTGTAGATCTGCCTAATGGAACAACAGCTAATTTTCACATTGCAGCCCATATAATTCCTAGGAAGGGAGAATATTCGTCAGCTGCTGCAGAAAAGGAAGCACGTGGCAGTAATGATTTCCAGGGAATTTATGTCTATAGAGAAAATCGCCTTATTCATAGTGGCGACTGGTTTGGCTTCTTGAAGAAAGAACCTCACTTTTCACTTCTCCGCGTCGATTTTTCTTTCGATTACAAAATGGACGAATTGTTGAGTGTAGACATAAAGAAGTCGAGAATACTTCTAATTGGCGAATTGGCAACCTATATTATGGGATTTTTGGGTGCTCCACGTCGGGAAGCAGAAAAAAGATACCGTGACAAAGAAAACATAGCCATTCACAAGAATGGTAAAGGCGCACATATTCCAGCAAATCAAAACATCGATAGCAAGGCTCCAGAACTTGAAGGCTCGCAAATAACCGCCATTGATAACGAGAAGGCTGAAATCAGTAACCCACAAGGAAAGTTTACCAAGACTATTTCCATAAAGACAAACGTTGACCCCTTACAAAGTCGTGTCATACCTGTCGATTCTATAGAGGGGAATGCGTTATGGGAGCCAGCATTGGCCGACAATAAGCATGCTGTAAATATCAATGAAACGCATCCATTCTATAAAAAGATATATGCACCATGTTTGACGCAGAAGCTTGTTGTAGAGGGCTTGGATGACTTGCTTTGGGCTTTGGCTGAAGCAGAAAATACAACATGTTCGCAGACCAGTATTGAGAATTATGAGGATATGAGATATACAGTATCCAAAATTCTGAAAAGATTAGTGGCTGACCTTCCTGACCCTGAAACAACCGACTAAGCAAAATGAACGATTATAGCACAAAATTAAAAAATGAGCTAGAGGCATTCTTCTCTATGCCTTTTGATGTATCTTCCGTTTTGAAAGATGGGGAGGTACACTATATCTGTTGTCCATCTAATGAAGACAACATGTATTTTGTCATTGAAGTATTTGTGCATAACCATATCAGGCTAATCATTGAGATGTATCCTCAAAAACATGGCGGGTACATTCTCAATGAAATGTCTCATGCTGATTTAGCCCAAAAAACAAAATTCAAGTTGGTTGCTTCTATGTTGCGAGACAAAGGTGCAAAACTTGATTTCTTAGTCAATGGAGCAAGGTTGAAGGATATAGATATGTGGCCTGCAGTGTGGAGAAATTTTTCTGCTAAAATCGTCCTGCTTCCTTTGCCTGATGTTAGTGATGAAAATGGGGAATTCCAAGTTGTTGCAGAATGGACCAAATATGCATTCGAGTATCTGTTTTCACTATTGACTATTGATGATGTTGATGACGAATACTTAAGTGTTTCGACCGAAGGTACGCCCTCAGAGGTTAAAGCAATTAAATACGAACGGAATCAAACAAATAGACAATTATGCTTGTATCGAAAAGGATATACTTGTGCGGTCTGCGGATTTGATTTTCAGGATGTATATGGTGAAATTGGATTTCATTTCATCGAAGTGCATCACAAGATGCCTGTTTCAATGATGACGTCTGATTATCAATTTGATGTTGACAGGGATTTAGTGCCTCTATGCTCAAATTGTCACTCTATGGCTCATCGAAGAAATCCTCCTTACACCACAGAAGAATTGAAGGAATTCATCAATAAGCAATTAAAGAACAAAGTAGCCCAAGATAAATCGGTATGACCGAACTTCGACACTATATAGACTCCTTCTCTTCTTTGCACACGGCAAAGGTGAAGGGACACAAGGCTCCTCATAAGGCGGTGTTGCTGCTGGCAATCATCGACCTTGTGGAGGAAGAAGTAATCTTGACTCCATACATCGACCTGTCGGACGGGCTGATCGAGAAGTTTGAAGCTGTTTGGCATCGGTATCTTGGCACGTCAAGCATCTTTACGCCCGACATCTGCAAGCCGTACTTCCACATGCAGCATGAGGCGTTCTGGAGACTGGTGGAAACCAACGAGGCTGACTATGGCATGGCAGCAGAGACTACCCCCTGGGTACTGGCGAAGAAAGAACGGAAAGAGTTGCCGAAAGGCAGTTATTCCGTGCAAGCCATGCGCCGAGCCTTTGCATACGCAGAGATAGACGAAATGCTCTTCCAACTCCTACAGAATGCTGATGCAAGGGCGATGCTCCGTGTGGTTCTCATCAATACGTATCTGGCTAACCAGCCCACCAAGACGATGCCGAACATCAATGCGCTCATCGCGGCATTGCCGTTGCTGGCACTGGTGGCATAAAACGAGATGGACGATGGACAAACTGACCAAGGAACAGCGCAGTCACTGCATGGCTTCCATACACAGCAAGGACACCAAGCCGGAAATGCTGGTGCGGCGCTATCTGTTTGCCCACGGCTATAGATACAGGTTGAACCACCCACGGTTGCCGGGGCATCCCGACATCGTGATGCGCAAATACCGAACGGTAATCTTTGTCAACGGATGCTTCTGGCATGGCCACGAGGGGTGCAAATACTTCGTGATGCCGAAGAGCCGGACGGACTTCTGGCAAGCGAAGATACAGCGCAACCAGGCGCGCGACAAGGAAGAACAGCACAGACTGGCAAGCATGGGCTGGCACTGCATCACCGTCTGGGAGTGTCAGTTGAAGCCCAAGGTAAGAGAACAGACACTGCAGTCGCTGGAATACACCCTCAACCACATCTTCCTCGAAGACCACAAGGTGAAGAGATACGAGTTGCCGGAAGAGGAGATGGTAATGGCGGCTGAGCCGGAGATTAGCAAATCCCCGGGAACAGAAAAGTTGTCTTAGTTGTATATGTTGTCTCGGTTGTCGGGACAGCTCACTATTCGTGCGTGGCAAAACGCTGGATGGCGAGCTGCTCGTACTTGGTGCCGGGCTTGCCATAGTTGGCATAAGGCCAGATGCTGATGCCGCCCCTCGGGGTGAAAATGCCCGTTACCTCGATGTACTTGGGGTCCATGAGGGCGATGAGGTCCTTCATGATGATGTTGACGCAGTCTTCGTGAAAGTCGCCGTGGTTGCGGAAACTGAAGAGGTAGAGTTTCAGGCTCTTGCTCTCCACCATCTTCACGTCGGGTATGTAACTGATGCGTATCTCCGCAAAGTCGGGTTGCCCGGTAATGGGGCACAGCGATGTGAACTCAGGGCAGTTGAAGCGTACCCAGTAATCATTGCCGGGATGCTTGTTGACAAAGGTCTCAAGCACCTCGGGCGCATAGTCCATCTTGTATTGGGTCTTGGCACCGAGTGCCTGCAGACCGTCTTCTTTTCTATCCATTTATTATGTTTTTTATTTTTTCTGATTCTTCTTTACACGCATAGCCGTCTGTTCTCAATCCAGGGAGAAGATCTTGAACACGTTGTAGGAGATACCGTTGTCGTAGGCGTCCTCCCCCTCGTGCTCCTTCAGGAACTTGACGATGCGGATGGTAACGGGCAGCACGATGATTTCATACACCGTCTTGAGCACCACCTGCCACAACATGAGCCAGGGCAGTTCGCTGGCAGGTACTATGCCGCCCAGCGCCAGGGGGAAGAAGATGACGCTGTCGCAGCTCTCGCCTGCCACGGTACTGAGGATGGCACGTGCCGAGAAGTGCTTGCCCCCGTCGCGGATCTTCATCACGCTCATGACATAGGCATTGGCAAAAGAGCCGACAAGGAAAGCCACAAACGATGCTGCCGCTATGCGCGGAGCCAGTCCGAAGACGGCATGGAAGCCGGCATCGTTGGTCCAGTAGGGGGCTGCAGGGATGGCGTCACAGACGGCACCCAGCGCCACGAAGAAGAAGTTCATGGCAAACCCCGTCCAGATGAGGAGCCTCGCCTTGCCGTAACCCCACACCTCGCAGACGCAGTCGTTGATGATGTAGCTCACGGGGAATACGATCAGTCCGCCCGTAAGGGATATGCCAAACACTGAGATTTGCTTTGTCTCGAGAACGTTTGCCGCTATCAGGCAAACGCAGAAGAGTATGCTGAAAAGCATAAACAGCACACTCACTTGTGTAGTTTTCTTTTTCATTTTTCTTGTTTTTTACGAGGTTTACCAAGCACTCGGGGCTGCAAAATTACAACAATTCTGCGAAACTGCCAAAAAAAAGACTACATCTTGCCTGTTTTCCGTCACTTTCGACAACAGAAACGACCTATTACCGATAATAATTTGTAACTTTGCACACAATTAATAAAAACAAGACACTAAAAAGAGAAAAAAAAGAATGAAAAGAGCACTACTGGCACTGCAGTTCCTCTTGGCAGTGCTGATGACACAAGCACAGATGCTGTCTCCTGTCAAGTTTACCAGTCACCTGAAGACCAACGGAACAGCTGAAGCAGAGATTGTTTTCACGGGTAAGATCCAGTCGGGATGGCATGTCTACTCTACCGGCCTCGGCAATGACGGTCCTATCTCCGCCTCCTTCAACGCCACCAAACTGGAGGGTGTGGAACTGGTAGGCAAACTGCAGCCAAGGGGTAACGAGATAAGCAAGTACGACAACCTCTTCGGTATGAAACTGCGCTACTTCGAGGGAAGTGCCACCTTCGTGCAGAAAATAAAGTTTACGGCCCCTCAGTATGTCATCGACGTATACATGGAGTATGGTGCGTGCAACGACGAGAACTGTCTTCCGCCCAGCGAAATAGCGTTCAAGCAGCAAGGCAAGTCGCCTGCCGTAGACGCTCCTGCCAAGAAAGAGACTGCCAATGCCGAGACGGCAGGCGTTGCCGAAACGCCCGCAACAGATGCCGCAACAGCCGACATTGCCGCCACCACCTCTACCGACAGCATAGCGAAAGCGGACAGCGCCACACAGGCTCCCGTCTCGGCAGACATCGATGCCAAGATGTTGTGGCAACCCGTCGTCAAGGAGTTGCAGGCCTTTGGCGGCACCGGCGACATTGCCAGCCATTCGCTCATCTACATCTTCCTCATGGGACTGCTCGGCGGTCTGCTCGCACTCGTCATGCCCTGCATCTGGCCTATCATCCCGATGACGGTAAGCTTCTTCCTGAAGCGTGCCAAGGACGACAAGAAGAAGGGCATACGCGATGCCGTGACCTACGGACTGTCTATCGTGGTCATCTACCTGGGCCTCGGACTGATTGTCACTGCCATCTTCGGTCCCAGCAAACTCAACGAACTGTCGACCAGTGCCGTGTTCAACATCATACTCTTCCTCCTGCTGGCTGTCTTCGCCTGCTCCTTCTTCGGATGGTTCGAAATCAAGTTGCCGGACAGCTGGGGCAATGCCGTAGACAGCAAGGCTTCCAACACGACGGGCCTTATCTCCATCTTCCTGATGGCGTTCACGCTCGTGCTGGTGTCCTTCTCATGCACAGCGCCCATCATCGGTCTGCTGTTGGTGCAGACCGTAACCTCGGGCGACTGGCTCGCTCCTACCATCGGCATGTTCGGCTTCGCACTGGCTCTGGCCTTGCCTTTCACGCTCTTTGCGCTCTTCCCGTCATGGCTCAAGTCTGCACCTAAGTCTGGCTCGTGGATGGAGACGGTAAAGATAGTACTCGGCTTTGTAGAGCTCGCCTTCTCGCTGAAATTCCTCTCAGTGGCCGACCTGGCCTACGGATGGCACATCATGGACCGTGAGGTGTTCCTCGCGCTCTGGATCGTCATCTTCGGCGCGCTGGGTCTGTACCTCATCGGCAAACTGAAGTTCCAGGTGGATGCCATCGGTGGCGAACTGGACAAGCCTATGCCTGTGCCCTGCATCCTCATGGGTCTGTGCTCTCTGGCTTTCGCCGTGTACATGGTGCCCGGACTGTGGGGTGCGCCCTGTAAGGCGGTAAGTGCCTTCGCACCACCCATGAACACCCAGGACTTCAACCTCAACAGCAAGACCGTGGAGCCTGCATACAAAGACTTCGAACAGGGCATGGCTGCAGCTAAGGCTCAGGGCAAGCCCGTACTCATCGACTTTACGGGATTCGGGTGTGTGAACTGTCGCAAGATGGAGGCTTCTGTATGGACTGACCCCACCATTGCCGGCAAACTGACCAAGGACTTCGTGCTCATCTCGCTCTACGTAGACGACAAGACTCCGCTGGCACAGCCCGTGGAGGTGACGTTCAACGGCGAGAAGCGTACCCTGCGCACCGTAGGCGACAAGTGGAGCTATCTGCAGGCCAGCAAGTTCGGTGCCAACGCACAGCCGTTCTATGTGGCGGTAGACAACGACGGCAAGCCGCTCACTGCCGCCTTCAGCTACAAGGAAGACATACCGGCATACACCGAATTCCTCGACAACGCACTTGACAACTACAAGAAATAACATACAATTCGGATAAAGAAAGGATTGAAAAATGACAAAAGAAGTTCCAGTACTGTTACTGACAGGCTATTTGGGAAGTGGCAAGACCACACTGCTCAACAAAATCTTGGCCAACAAGAAAGGCATTAAGTTTGCCGTTATCGTCAACGACATAGGTGAGGTGAACATCGATGCTGACCTTATAGAGAAAGGTGGCGTAGTGGGCAAGAAAGACGACTCGCTCGTGGCTCTGCAGAACGGATGTATCTGCTGTACGCTGAAGATGGACTTGGTGGAGCAGCTCAAGGAAATAGTGGACATGCAGAAATTCGACTACATCGTCATAGAGGCAAGCGGCATCTGCGAACCTGCCCCTATCGCACAGACCATCTGCTCCATCCCCTCGCTGGGCCCCGAATACATCAAGAACGGGGTGCTGCGCCTCGACAGCATCGTCACTGTGGTGGACGCTCTGCGCATGAAGGACGAATTTGGCGGTGGCGATGACCTGATGAAGAACGACATCGACGAGGAAGACCTCGCATCGCTCGTCATCCAGCAGATAGAGTTCTGCAACATCATCCTGCTGAACAAGGCTGCTGAGGTGGAGCCTGCCGAACTGGACAAGCTCAAGCACATCATACGCGCCCTCCAGCCCAAGGCGGAAATATTCGAATGCAACTTTGGCGATGTCGACCTGGACAAGATCGTCAATACCCACAAGTTCGACTGGAACGAGGTGGCTACCTCGGCCGGTTGGATACAGGAAATAGAGGCTGAACGAAAAGCCAAAGAGCATGACGATGAGCATGAAGACGAGCACGAGCATGAAGACGAGCATCACCATCATCATCACGACCACGACCATGATGAGGAGGACGAGGACCACGACCATGACGAGGATGAACACGAGCATCATCATCATCATCACCATCATCATCATCACGACCACGACCACGAAGAAGGCGAAGCCGAAGAGTACGGCATCGGAACATTCGTGTATTACAGCAGGAAGCCGTTCGACCTGGGACTCTTCGACGAGTTTGTGGCAAGCAAGTGGCCGCGCGATGTCGTCCGCGCCAAGGGTATCTGCTATTTCGCCGACGAGCGCGACATGTGCTACGTGTTCGAGCAGGCTGGCAAGCAGAAGACCGTAAAACAGGCTGGCCAATGGCTCGCCACCATGCCCAAGGACCAGCTCGACGAACTGCTGGCACGCGAGGAACGCCTGCGCAAGGAATGGGACGAGAAGGTGGGCGACCGCATGGTGAAGATTGTGTTCATAGGACAGCACATGCCCAAGGATGCCATCTGCCAAGAACTTGACAAGTGCCTCGTAGACTAATCATCTCCCCCACCTTTCGGTACATCCGAAAGTGGGGGATTAGATATAATCGGAGAAAAACATGCCCCGTAGCATAGTTTTTCTCCGATTATTTGTTTTATTTCGTTTTTTTTTGTTAATTTTGCATCCAATTAGAGAGATTAAAGGCATGCTATTCTTGTATAGGAGCAAGCCATTATACACAACAAAAGAAAGACGACAGTAGCATGACGATTGATTTCAGACCAGCCTTCATCAAAGACCTCGACGGTTGCTGGAGGGTCATCGACGAGGCACGCCAGCAGATGATAGCCTCCAACCGCCACCAGTGGACGAAGGAGTATCCCTCACGGCAAGACATCCTCGACGACATTAACAACGGAAACGCCTACGTACTGACCGTCGAAGACCAGATAGCCGTTTATGGAGCTGTTATCCTCAACGGCGAACCGCGCTATGAAGCCATCAAAGGCAAATGGCTTACCAACGGCAACTATTATGTCATCCACCGCTTTGCTACCCTACCCGAATTGCAACGCGAGGGTTATGCCCGCATTTTCATCAGCAGGACTGCCAGCATGTGCGAGGTGGAGCGCGTTCCAAGCATCAAGGTGGACACCAACTATGACAATATCCCTATGGTGAGCCTGCTCTCCTCCATGGGATTCTGTATCTGCGGTGAAACGACTTACGGCAAACGGGGTGTCCGCTTCGTCTTTGAGAAACTGACGATGACACCCCCTTCCAAATAAGTAATCGCAAAAAAATAAGTTGGTAGAGTTTCTCTTATTCGCAAATGCGCTGCAACTCTATTACGGCATCATTGTAATCGGCTATGGCCTCTGCTGCCTTCAGCCGTTCGTCGAGACACTGCTGCAACACTCCTGCATATTCCACATACCCTATTTCTCCGGCTTCATACTCGCATGAGGCTAGTTCGGCCTGTTTCTGGGCTGTACGCATTCCTTTCTCCTGATAATACTCCAGGCGAACGCGAGTGGCATTGACACGGCTCAAGGCGGCACGATAATCGAGTTGCCCTCGTTGCCGTTGTGCCTCCAGTTCCAGTTGTGCCATTTCGTGTTCCTTCCGGGCTGCTTTCACCTTCGCCTTGGTGGCACCATAAAACAGAGGGACACCCACTCCTACTTCAAAGCCCATGAAGTTGCCGCCGTCGAAAAGGGAACGGTCCTGATGATAAGGATTCCATCCGGAAAGAACCAACTGGTTGCGAAGTGACACGGAGAGGGAAGGCGCATAGCCGTTCTTGGCCACAGACACGGCTCGGGTAGCAGCATCCACACGCCTGCTGGCATATTGCCCTTCGGCTGTAGCAGGATAATTGTATTCCTGCAACACGAAAGACAGAGGCGTCAAGGCATCTTCTGCCGGCACGACCGGTTGGTCGCTTCCCGTCAGTTGACCGAGAAGCAGTTCTGCCACTTCTGCCTCACTCTCCCTGGACGCCTTCTCCGCACGGCAATCGCCCAACAGGCGTTCTGCTGCAAGCACTTCAAGCTGGCGCACCTCTCCGGCACGGTAACGTTTCTCGGCGAGCGTATGGTAACGCACCAGCACACTGTCTTGCGAAGCCAATATCCTGAGGCATTCTTCCTGATAAAGGACACGGAAATAGGCACGGCGCACATCCGCCTCTACATTCTTACGCGTAACTTCCCTTTTGGCCTGTTCTGCAGAGGTCTCGGCTTTCAGTTGTCTGCGCCTCGATACGTAGAGCGTAGGGAAGTCTATCGTCTGTGACAGGGAGAGTGCATTGTCTGGACTTCCGCCCGATGTTGGGTCTTGTGACAAGGACAGTTCGGTCTTGCCCACATCCCATGCCGTGCCTTGGTTGAGACGGGCACGCTCCACGGCCTTGTCTGCCGAACGCACGGCATAACTCTGTTTTACGGCGAGGGCTATACACTCGTCAAGTTGCATACGTTTTTTGTTTTCCTGTCCTGTTGCTGTCTGCGCACTGCACACTAAGACTGTAGTCACCGACAGCATACCTGTTATTATTGTTCGTTTCATCATTGCCTATTCTTTTGTAAATACTTTGTAGATGGCGGGTAACACAAGGAGTGTCAACAGCGTGGAGGTGACCAGTCCGCCGATGACGACAGTTGCCAACGGGCGTTGCACCTCGGCACCGTCGCCCGTGGAGAGGGCCATCGGGAGGAATCCCATGGAGGCAACCAAGGCGGTCATCAGTACAGGGCGCAAGCGGATCATACAACTGTCTATGATTCTCCGATGAATGGCATCCTGTACACTTTCATGTTCTACTGTAAGATTCCCTTCCTGGTCTGTCCCCTGTAAAGCTATCCTACTTTTCTGTTCCCGTTGCATCTGGTTCATCTGACCTATCAAGACGATGCCGTTGAGCACTGCCACACCAAAGAGGGCTATGAAGCCGACTCCGGCGGAAATGGAGAACGGCATGCCTCTCAACCACAAAGCCCATACTCCGCCAATAGCCGCCAAGGGGATGGCTGAGAACACGAAAAGCGACTCCTTTACACTCTTCACCGTGGCATAAAGCAACAGGAGAATGACCGCCAGGGCTATCGGCACAACGATCATCAAGCGGTCTGTGGCACTCTGCAGATTCTGAAATTCACCGCCATAGGTATAGTAATAGCCTTCGGGCAATTTGACATTCCGGTCCATCAACCGCTCTATATCCGCCACGGTACTCTGTACATCCCTACCCTTGACATTGAAGCCCACATAGATACGGCGGGCACCGTCTTCGTGGGACACCTGGGCGGGAGATGGGGCAAAGCTGACATCGGCAACCTGAGATAGCGGGACGCTCTTGCCGTCGGCTATCGGCAAGGCGAGGTTACGCAATGTCTCCACGTTGCGTAGACCATGGTCGAGGCGCACTACAAGGTCGAACTTCTTGTCTCCTTCATACACACTACCGGCAACGCTACCGGCAAAAGTGGTCTCCAGCACACGGTTGGCGTCATCCACGCTCAGTCCGTATTCCGCCAGTCGGTCATGCTTGTAGACTACCTGTATCTGGGGCAGGCCTGTCACCTCTTCCACCTGTATGCCGCTCACGCCTTTTACGCCACTTATCACCTGCTTGATGCGTTCTGCCTGGGCGACAAGGACATCCATGTCTTCACCGAACACCTTGATGGCGACATCCTGCTTGATGCCTGTGAGCAACTCATTGTTGCGCATCTGGATAGGCTGGGAAATCTCGGCCTCCAAACCGGGTATATTCTCCAGCGTCTTGCTCATCAGGGCCATCAGCTCTTCTGTGGTACGCGCCGAAGTCCATTCGGCCTTGGGACGGAGAGCCACCATGATGTCGGCACGCTCCACGGGCATAGGGTCGGTGGGTATCTCGGCACTGCCGATACGGCTCACCACCTGTTTTACCTCGGGATAGGTTTCTTTCAGGAGTTTTTCGGCCTTGCCGCAGGTCTCTACCATCTGCGAGAGAGAGGTGCCCTGCGCCATACTCATCTCGATGGCGAAATCGCCCTCTTCCAGATTGGGGATAAACTCGCCACCCAAGAATCGGAATGAGACAACGCTGACACAGAACAGGGCTACTGCACCGGTGATGACATTGCGGTTGTGCGCCAACACCCAGTCAAGTATGGGTAGATACCACGACTGGAATTTCTGAAGCATACGGTCGGAGAATGTTTTTCGCTGTTCTGCATGGCGGTTCAGGAACAGGCAACTGGCAACAGGCACATAGGTAAGGGAAAGGATGAAAGCACCCAGGATGGCGAAAAAGACTGTCAGCGCCATAGGCCGGAACATCTTTCCCTCGATGCCTACGAGCGTCATCAGCGGTACATAGACCACCATGATAATCAACTCGCCAAAGGCTGCGCTCTGCCGTATGCGCGATGCGGAGAAACGCACTTCCTCGTCCATTTGCGCCCGGCTCAACGACACATTGCCTTTAGAATGGATGTGTGTCACCACTGCCTCGACGATGATCACTGCCGAATCGACGATCATACCGAAGTCGATGGCGCCGAGACTCATCAGGTTGCCGGCTATGCCGAAGGTCTTCATCATGCCGAAAGCAAAAAGCATACTGAGTGGTATGACACTCGCCACGACAAGTCCCGCCCTATAGTTGCCGAGGAAGATGACAAGGACAAAGACGACGATGAGACCGCCTTCTACAAGGTTGCGCGCTATCGTACCTTCCACCCTGTCTACAAGGCGTGTACGGTCTATGAAGGGTTCGATGACTACACCTTCGGGCAACGATTTCTGTATCTGACTGATGCGCTCCTTCACATGACCGATAACCTCCTGGAAGTTCTCGCCCTTGAGCATGATGGCTATTCCTGCCACTACCTCTCCCCCGCCGTTGCGGGTAACGGCACCGAAGCGTGTGGCATGGCCCATCTGCACCTTGGCCACATCACCAACCTTCACGACGGCATTGCCGACGGTCTTGACGGGTATGTTGGCGATGTCGGCAAGTGTCTTCACTACTCCTATGCCACGGATGAAATACTGGTTGGACGCCTGTTCTATATAACTGCCTCCCGTATTGGCATTGTTTTTCTCCAATGCACCAAACAGTTCTGACAGACTGATGCCGTTGGCCTGCAAACGCTCTGCATCTACTGCCACCTCGTACTGTTTTACATATCCGCCCCAACCGCTTACTTCTGCAACGCCGGGGGTGCCGGAGAGTTGTTTGCGCACGATCCAGTCTTGCAGGGTGCGCAACTGGGTGAGCGTATAACGGTTCTCATACCCCTTGGCCGGCCTTATCGTATAGTGGAATATCTCTCCAAGACCGGTAGCAATGGGGCCCATCTCCGTTTCTACATTACGGGGAAGGTTGCGCGTTACTTCCTCCAGCATCTGACTGACTTGCGAACGCGCCCAATAGATGTCGGCATCATCGTCAAAGACGAGGGTGATGACGGAGAGGCCACTACGCGAGATACTGCGCCGTTCCTTGAGGCGTGGGATGTTGGCAAGGCTCATCTCTATGGGCGTGGTGATGTTCTGCTCTACTTCCTGGGCTCCGAGCGAAGGGGCCTGGGTTATGACCTGCACCTGATTGTCTGTGATGTCGGGGGTGGAGTCGAATGGCAGATGCACAAGCGACCATACTCCCCACACGACAAGTGCTATAGTGAATATGCCGACCACCAGTTTGTGGCGTATCGACTCATCTATGAGTTTCTGAAACATATATGTATCCTTTTCCTTTAGGCGGGTTCTAAAAATTAACTTTGATGGAATTCTTAGAACACGCCTTATCAATGCGCGTGCTCTCCATGCTCTCCGGTAAGCGATGCCAAGTAGAAAGCGTTGTCTGTCACAATCTTTTTGCCTTTGGTGATATGCTTGCACAATGCCACAGCTGTATAGCCGCCTTCACTCTGACCCGTGGTAACCTCATGGCGCGAGAAACTGTACTTGCCCGACTGGGGTGTACCGTTGAGGGCAAAGATATAACTCTTGCCGTCTGTACGCACTATGGCCTTGTCGGGCAAAGCATTGCATACCTGTCTGCCGGTTGCTATCTTTCCCGTGACGAACATTCCGTCAAAAAGGCGTGCATCCCTTTTCGCATCGAGTTTGACATGCACGGCAATGCTCTTGGTTCCGTCATTGAAATACTCATTCATACCATACACATGGCCTGCCACCTTCACACCGGGCTGATTGGTAAGGGAAAGGAGAACACGGTTGCCGACCTTCACCTTATTGATGTCTTTTTCGAAAACATTGAGGTCGCATTCCACGGCATGGTTGTCACGAATCTTCATAAGTGGTGTCTGCATGTCTGCATAACTGCCCAGGGAAGCTGTAATCTGTGACACTGTCCCGGAGATAGGGGCGCGAAGGGGGAATACGCAGGTGAACTTTCCTTGCGAAACGGCATGGGCACTGATGCCCAACTGGGACAATTGTCTGCCAAGTCCGGTCAAACTGGCTTGAGACACCTGGTAGTCCTTGCGGGTCTGCTGAAGATTTTTCTTGACACCAGCTCCGTTTTGGGCAAGACTTTCTTGTCTTTCCAATTCCAGACGTGCCATCTGCATCTCCTTGAAGGCTGTATAATAATCTTTCTGCAACGATACCACTTCTGTATTTTCTACCATGGCAACGACCTGTCCTTTGCGTACGCTCTCGCCTTCCTTGACAAGCATCCGCTTTACGATACCGCCCATCAGGGAGGAAACGTTGCCCATTGCCTGCGCTCTCAACACCAACGAACCGGTAGTCTGAATCGTGGCATCTATTTCGCGGTTTGTCACCTCGCCCATCTTCAGGTCGACTGTGCTTACCTGCTTTTCTGTCAGAGGGATATCGGCAAACTCCTCCTCGCCATGGACATGGGTGTCGTCTGCTGCTTCCGAATGATCGGCATGGTCGGAATGATCGGCATGGTCGCTTGCTTCATGCGATTCACGTGATTCATGGGATTCATGGGATTCATGTGATTCTGCAACAGACGAATCAACATCTCCACAAAAATAAGAAAAACCAACAACAGCCAAGACTGTTACGGCCACAACAAATAATATTCTTTTCACGTTTTGTATCATATTTCTTTTTCCAATGATAAAGGATGATAAAAAACTTGGTACAGTTTGCGCCCCTTTTACTCAGAGCGCCCTGAAAGGGCAACCTGCGCCTAGCCCAGGGCAACGCCCTGGGTATA
>CAVKZC010000045.1:0-9947 GCA_963660455.1 Sphaerochaetaceae bacterium
GTCGGTGGCACCGGAGGCATTCTCCGTAGCCAGTGCGTTGCTATTCGTCGGTGTTGACCCTTGCCATGTTGAAGGAAGAGATCTTGCCGTCGGGCGAGACGGTGGCGGTAATCTTGAACTTGCCGTCGGTGGCTGTCCCGTCGGTGCGTGTCACGCTCTCCAGGGCAGTGAATATCACCTGGTATTCGTATTCGCCGTCGCCTATCTCGCGCTTCTTGATGTTGTAGTCGTTGGAGAGGCGCCATGTCATGTCAGCCACGTCGTCCTTGTAGAGCTTGTGCATGAAGGTGACGACATCGAGCTTGGTGGCGGAGTTCTTGCCCAGAAGCGAGGAGAGTATCTCTTCGCAGGTGGCGGTGAGGCCGTCCTCGTTGCGCGTGTTGATGCTCTGGAAGAACTGGCGGAAGAGGCCGCTCAGCATCTGCTTCTCCTCGGGCTGCAGGTCGCGCCCCTTGGCCTTCTTCATGGCGTTCTCCGCCTCCTCGATGTGTATGCCGTCCACATGGGCGTCGAGGTATGTCTGGTAGCCTTCGACGGTGTCGGTGTTCTTGGCCGTCTGCCAGTCGATGGAGTCGATCATGTTGCAGGCTTCCTGCCTGTGCGGACTGTTGGGGTACTTGAGCAGGTATGCCTCGATGGCCGTCTTGGAGCCGCTCACTACGGCGTTGGTCCAGTCGCCGTCTATCACCCTGAGGGCGTTGAGGTGGGCCTGTATGGAGTCGATGTGTGCCTGGTCGGCATCCTTGTAGGTGTCGAGGTAGCTCTGCAGCACGTCGGGGTCGCTGCTGAGCATGGCGTTCTCGTAGGCTTCCTTCTCCTTGGCGCTGCTGGCGTTGGAGAAGAGGTAGTATATGCCTCCGCACACCACGAGGGCGAAGAGAAAGGAGAAGAATACCACCTTGCGCGTGTTCTTGCCTTTGGGCGCCGGTGACGGAGGGGGTGGCGGCACGGCAGAGGGGATGGTGCCTGTGGCCGTGGGGCGCGGCACGGGTGTGGCTGCTCCGCCCACGGGAGGCACGGGAGGTACCGGCGGCACGGGTGGGGGAGTGGCTTGCCGGCACGTGGGGCAATGGCCCAGGGCCGTGAAGTATGTGCCTCCGCAGTGGGGGCATGTCGTTACCTTGCCTGCTATCTCCACGCCGCAGTGGGGGCAGGTGGGGGCTTTGTCGCTAGTCTGTTGTCCGCATTCCGGACATTTTATGATGGCCATAGTAGTGTAGTTTTATCTGTGTCTGAATCTTATTTCCCTGAGTTTGTGGTTGCCCATGAAGCGGCTCTTGTCCACATAGCCGTTCACGCCGTTGAGCCTTCCCTTGCCGGTGTATTGCCACATCTCAAAGTCGCGGTCGTCGCGCAGCACGGGCGTGCGCTTGGTATACTGGGCTATCATGAGCTTGTAGCCGTCTATCTTGCCCAGCAGGTAGTGGTCGTAGAAGTTGGCGCCGGTATAGACGAGTGGTTTCTGCCTGTATGCCTTCTCCACGAGCAGTAGGAACTTGAAGAGCGAGTCGCAGAACTCCTCGGTCTCCATGCCGCTCTTGGTCTCGACGTCGATCATGGGCAGGAGGTCCTGGTCGCCCGGGCGGCACTGTGCCATGAAGTTGTCGAGCTGTGTCTGCTGGGGTATGCGTGGCCTGTAGAAATGGTACGACCCCACCTTGAGGCCGTACTTGTGTGCCAGGTCTATGTTTTCCTTGTATTTGCTGTCCACGTTGTCGCCGCCCTCGGTGGCCTTGAGGTAGACGTATGCCATCTTGGCGTTCTCGCCCACGGTTTCCCAGAACACGTTGCCCTGGTAGTGGCTGAGGTCTATGCCGTGTACGTGCTGGCATGTGTCTTCGCACTGCACGTACTGTGCGCGGGCGCAGCATGCCGTGAGGGCCATAAGTACTGTAAGGATGATTTGCTTCATGTCTACAAAGTTACGAATAACATTTGGACTGGGGGTGATGTTGTGGTGAAATTTATGAATATTTATTATTCTTCTATCTCGGAGATGGAGCGGAAGAGCTTGCCGAGGAAGTTGCTGGTGGTTTCGACGGGAGCGTATCCGAAGTAGCGCATGCTCTGCCTGAGGCTCTTGCGCATGGTGCCGCCCGTGGAGTGTACCAGTCCGGTGGCCGACTGTTCTATCTCGATGTCGTGCTGCTCCAGGATGTTGAAGTAGAGCGAGCGCAGGGTGAGGGTGTAGGCGCCCTTCTCCACGTGGCGGACGAAGGGTATTTCCGCCTTCTCGAAGTTGAAGAAGGTGATGAGCACGCTCCCCTCCAGCTGTGCCATGCGCTGCAGGCGCAGCTTGCGGAGCCAGGTGTCCAGTTTGACGAAGTCGACCTTGTCGCCGCGTGTGCGCAGGAAGAGTCCGAGCTGTATGATGTCGGAGAGGCTGATGCCCCCGGCGAGCATGGCGTTGACGTTGCTCACGACGAGGCGCAGCAGGTCGACGGTGACGAGCGAGGTGTCTATGGCGTGCCGTTCGTCGTCCTGTATGCGTGCGAGGCGTCGGTTGAGGAAGGTGTTGGCCAGCACGGGTTCGCCCGTGGGCATGTCGTTGAGGTTCTTCCTCATCTGTGCTATCTTCTTGCGCTTGAAGGCGGTCATCGGCTCCAGTGTCTCCTTGCTGCCGAAGTGGTCGTTGCGCAGTTGTGCGAAAAGGTTTCTTTGCAGGAAGTCCATGGTGTAAGTGGGGTTAGGGCGTTAACTGTATTTCTTGGGATAGCGGAAGACGATGGCGGCGAGTGCTGCCACGCCTATGGCAAAGGGGTAGTAGAGGTAGGGTATGATGTCGAGTGGGCTGAGCCCGGAGAGGCCTGCAGCCAGGAGCATCTGCACGCCGTAGGGTATGAGTCCCTGCACGGTGCAGGAGAAGGTGTCGAGGATGCTTGCCGCCTTGCGGTTGTCCACGCCGTATCGGTCGCCTATGCGCTTGGAGATGTCGCCCACGGTGAGTATGGCCACGGTGTTGTTGGCCGTGCAGAGGTTGACGAGCGACACGAGGGCTGCGATGGCGAGTTCGGCGCCCCGCTTGCTCTTGACGTGCTGTGTGAGCCTGGCGATGATGAAGTCGATGCCTCCGCCCTCGCGTATCACTTCGAGCATGCCCCCTGCCATCATGGCGATGATGACGAGTTCGCCCATGTCGGTGACGCCGTTGCCCATGGCCGCAAACCATCCGTAGAGGTCGTAGGTGCCGGTATCGCCCATGATGTGTTCGCCTATGCCTATGACGCCGCACAGCAGCGATCCCAGCGTGAGGACAGCCATGACGTTCATGCCGGCTATGGCCGTGACGAGCACGACGACATAGGGCACTACCTTGATGAGGTCTACCTTGGCTATTTCCGCCGGAGCCTTGGTGGCAGTGCCCATGAAGGCGTATACGGCGAGGATGATGGCGGCGGCGGGCAGCACGATGAGGATGTTGGCGCGGAACTTGTCGCTCATGCGGCATCCCTGTGTCTGCGTAGCCACGACGGTGGTGTCGGAGATGAAGGAGAGGTTGTCGCCGAAGTAGGCACCGCCCACGATGGTGGCAACGGTGAGGGCGAGGTTGGCGTCTACGGAGTGGGCCAGTCCTGCGGCAATGGGCACGAGGGCCACGATGGTGCCCACGCTGGTGCCTATGGCGAGCGAGATGAAGCAGGCGGCCAGGAACAGGCCCGGCAGTATGAGACTGGCGGGGAGGATGCTGAGAGCGAGGCCCACGGTGGCGTCTACCGACCCCATCGCCTTGGCCGATGCGGCGAAGGCTCCTGCCAGCACGTATATCCAGAGCATGAGCATGAGGTTGCTGGCTCCTGCTCCGCGGCTGTAGGTGTCTATGCGTTTCTTCATGGACAGTCCGCCCGTCACGGCCACGGCATAGATGCTCGATATCATGAACGCCACGGTGAGCGAGAGGTTGTCGCCCTGGGCGCCGCCCTGTGCCGTGTGCACGGTGAAGAGCACGATGAGCACGATGAGCACGATGAGTGGCGTGAGCGCCAGCATTCCTTTCTTGTTGTCCATAGCGGTAGAATTTGACAAGAGTGTAGAGCTTTTTGGGGTTACTCTACACTCTTGGGGTTGTGTTTGTTACAGTGTCGTCGTTAAAGTGTCACTCCGTTCTTGAAGATGGAGATTTCGCGGTAGCCGTTCGTCTCGTTGCGTGCGTCCTCGCCGCTTGCCACGGCGATGATCTTGTCGATGAACTTGCGCACGAGCTGCTTCATCTCCGTACCCTCCACCAGTTCGCCGGCATTGAAGTCGATCCAGTTGGGCTTGTTCTTGGCCAGGGTGCTGTTGGTGGAAATCTTCATGGTAGGCACGAAGGTGCCGAAGGGCGTGCCGCGTCCGGTGGTGAAGAGCACGAGCTGGCATCCTGCAGAGGCGAGGGCTGTAGCCGCCACGAGGTCGTTGCCGGGAGCCGAGAGCAGGTTGAGACCGGTTGTCTCCAGGCGGTCGCCATACTGCAGCACGCCGCTCACCGGTGCGCGTCCGCACTTCTGCGTGCATCCGAGGGCCTTGTCCTCGAGGGTGGAGATGCCGCCCGCCTTGTTGCCCGGCGAGGGGTTCTCGCCTACGGGTTCGCCGTGGCTGAGGAAGTACTCCTTGAAGTCGTTGATGAGGTGTACGGTCTTGTCGAAGAGCTGGCTGTTCTCGCATCGGTTCATGAGGATGGTCTCGGCACCGAACATCTCGGGCACCTCGGTGAGGATGCTTGTGCCGCCCTGTGCCACGAGCCAGTCGCTGAACTCGCCCACGAGCGGGTTGGCGGTGATGCCGCTGAAGCCGTCGCTTCCGCCGCACTTCAAGCCTACGCGCAGCTTGCTCACGGGCACCTCTTCGCGCTTGTCCTCGCATGCCTTGCTGTAGAGGCGGCGCAGTATCTTCATGCCTTCCTCCAGTTCGTCGCCCTCCACCTTCTGCGTCACGAGCAGCTGGATGCGCTCCTTGTCATAGTCGCCCAGCATCTTCATGAAGTCGTCGGGCTGGTTGTTCTCGCATCCCAGCGAGAGCACGAGCACGGCTCCGGCGTTGGGGTGGAGGCAGATGTCGCGCAGCACCTTGCGCGTGTTCTCGTGGTCGCCCGAGAGCTGCGAGCAGCCGAAGTTGTGGTGCCATGCGTGTATGGCGTCGATGCCCTTGCAGCCTGTCTCCTGCTTCAGCAGTTCCACGAGTTTCTCGGCGATGCCGTTCACGCATCCCACGGTGGGCACCACCCATACCTCGTTTCTCACGCCCACTTCGCCGTTGCTGCGCACATACCCCTTGAAGGTGCGGTCTTCCTTGGCGATGTCGAGCTTCTCGTCCACGGGGTTGTAGGTGTATTCGAGCGTGCCTGCGAGGTTGGTCTTCAGGTTGTTCTCGTTCACCCATTCGCCGCGCTTGAGGTCTTTGCGGGCGTGTCCGATGGGGTATCCGTACTTGATGATGTCCTGGCCTTCGGGAGCATCGTCGATGAGTACCTTGTGTCCTGCGGGGGTGTCCTGCAGGAGGGTGACGGTCTTTCCGTCCACCTCGATGCTTTCGCCCTGTTTCATGGGGCGCAGGCAAACCACTACCGAGTCGGCAGGGTTAATCTTGATAAAGCTTGATAGTTCCATTCTGTAGTCTGTCTATTTGTTATGTTAATGTTTTTGTATGTTCACTCTTCACTCAGCTTTCGGATGTTCCAAAAGGTGGGGAGTTAAGGGGAGTTAAGAGAAGTTATCGCTCTCTACGAGAGCTGTGAAGTTAAGGGACAATACCTTTCTTGTCGGAATTTTGTCATAAGCAAGTAGGGCTGTTGTCCCTTAACTTCCCTCTAACTTCCCTCTAACTCCCCTTAACTTCCCTTGTTTTACCTTTCAGAGTTGCGTCCTGCGGTAGAAGTCCACGTTCTCCTTCATGAGCAGCTCTATGGGCATATAGTTGACGGGCGTCACTTTCTTCTTCAGCACGATGGCGCGGAAGAGCGTCTCTATGCACGAGTAGCCCTGCATGTAGGCGTGCTGCGCTATGAGGAACGAGATGCTCCCTTCGCGCAGGCAACGGGCGTTTTTCTCCACCATGTCGTAGCCCATTATCTGTATGTCGCGGCGGTTGGTCTTCAGCAGAAATTCGCCTACGATGTGCGCCTTCGACGTGAGCGTGATGCAGTGGTGCACGTGGCTGTGTTCGGTAAAGAACTTCTCCAGCATCTTGGCATATTCGTTGCGCGTGCCGTTCAGCGGCAGGTCCAGGTCGGTAATCCTGATGTTGGGGTAGTGGTCGTGCATGTAGTGCCTGAACCCCACCTCGCGGTTGTCCTGCTGCTTGCTCACGACGTGCCCGTCCTTGGTCTGCCTCATGAGCATGATCTCCGTCTCGCCGTTGGCTATGAGCATGAGCGTCTTGGCTGCAAAGTACCCGCTGCAGAAGGAGTCCTGCCCGAAGAAGGAGAGGGGCTTGAGGTCGGGCATGTTCGAGTCGAGCAGGATGAAGGGGATGCCCAGTACGTGCAGCCGGTCGGTAAACTCCCTTGTCGTGACGAGCGAGGCGGGTACCACCACCACGCCGTCGGGCTTGGCCTGCATCAGTTTCTCGGCGCCCGCCCTGAACGAGTCCTCGTCCGACCGCTCGTAGTATTCCACCCTCACCTCTATGTGGAAGTCGCGCCTCATGTCTTCGCATTTGTGCGCTCCCTCCTCTATCTCCTCCCAGTAGGCCTCCGACTCGTGGCGAGGCAGGAGCATGTAGAAGGTGTACTCCTTGTTGTAGGCCAGTGCGCTGGCGTACATGTTGGGCTGGTAGTTCATCTCCTTCAGCGCCTTTTCCACCTTCAGACGGGCGGGTTGCGAGACGTTAGGGCGGTCGTGCAGCACGCGGTCCACGGTGCCCACCGATACGCCAGCCCTCTCGGCGATGTCTTTTATTCTGATTTTTTCAGCCATATAGTCTTTTTGCTGTTTGTCTTTAGTTGTCTGCTGTGTGTTTCTGATACGCGCGTACATATATATTATATATAGGCTGTGCGCAGCGTTGTTTCCTGTGCCTGGGTGTGCGAATACACAGACGGGTGATGCCCCGTGTGCCTGTGTGCGTCCACACACTATGATTCCGCTACAAATTTACAACAAAAAAACGAATTGTGCGAAAACACAGTGTGTTTTTTGCGGTAAAACCAAAAAAAAGTCATTTTTTATTTCTCTATTCAAGAAAATATGGTTATTTTTGCCACACATTACGAGCAATCGAAAAACAAATAAATTAAAAACTAACAAACAAATGGCAAAAATTGTAACATTAGGCGAGATTATGCTTCGCTTGTCTCCCGAGGGCAACGACCGTTTCATCCAGAGTGAGTCATTCCGCATTATTCCCGGTGGCGGCGAAGCCAACGTGGCAGTAAGTGTGGCCAACTATGGCCATGAGGCTTACTTCGTTTCCAAGTTGCCTAAGCACGAGATTGGCCAGATCGCCCTCAACGCGATGCGCCGTTACGGTGTGAACACCGACTTCATTGCCCGCGGTGGCGACCGCGTAGGCTTGTACTATGCAGAGACAGGCGCTTCGATGCGTCCTTCCAAGGTAATCTACGACCGTGCACACAGTTCTATCGCCGAGGCTGATGCTTCCGACTTCGACTTCGACAAGATTATGGAGGGTGCACAGTGGTTCCACTGGAGCGGCATCACACCCGCCATCAGCGACAAGGCTGCCGAACTGACCAAGTTGGCTTGCGAGGCTGCCAAGCGCCACGGCGTGACAGTCTCTGTAGACCTTAACTTCCGCAAGAAGCTGTGGACTTCCGAGAAGGCCATCAGCGTGATGCGCCCCTTGATGCAGTATGTTGACGTATGCATCGGCAACGAGGAGGACGCTCAGCTCTGCCTCGGCTTCAAGCCAGACGCTGACGTAGAGGGCGGCAAGACCGACGCCGAGGGATACTACGGCATCTTCCAGGGCATGATGAAGGAGTTCGGCTTCAAGTATGTAGTGTCTACACTGCGCGAGTCGCTCTCTGCCACACACAACGGCTGGAAGGCCCTTATCTACGACGGCAAGGAGTTCTACCAGAGCAAGCACTACGACATCAACCCCATCATCGACCGCGTGGGCGGTGGCGACTCGTTCTCGGGCGGCCTTATCCACGGTCTGCTCACCAAGCCTACACAGGCAGAGGCGCTCGAGTTTGCTGTGGCTGCTTCAGCACTGAAGCACACTATCCCCGGCGACTTCAACCTGGTGTCTGTTGACGAGGTGGAGAGCCTGGCTGGCGGTAACGCCAACGGACGCGTACAGCGATAACAAAGAACGAAAATATTAAAAACAGAATAAAAAAATGGCAAAATTCAGCAAAATGCAGGTCATGGCAGCCATGAAAGAGACTGGCATGGTACCTGTGTTCTTCAACAAGGACATCGAGATTTGCAAGAACGTCATCAAGGCATGCTACGAGGGTGGCGTGCGCGTTTTCGAGTTTACTAACCGCGGCGACTTCGCTCACGAGATTTTCGGCGAACTGGTAAAGTGGGCCGACAAGGCTTGCCCCGAGATGATTCTCGGTGCCGGTACCGTGGTTGACGCTGGTACTGCATCGCTCTACCTGCAGTTGGGTGCCAACTTCATCGTAGGTCCTAACTTCAACCCCGACATCGCTCCCGTATGCAACCGACGCCTCGTGCCCTATTCACCGGGCTGTGGCTCTGTTACCGAGATCAACAACGCACAGGCTGCAGGATGCGACGTCACAAAGGTGTTCCCCGCAGGCAACGTGGGCGGTCCCTCGTTCGTCAAGAACGTCATGGCTCCCCTGCGCTGGAGCAACATCATGGTGACTGGTGCCGTGGAGCCTACCGAGGATAACCTTACTCCATGGATCAAGGCAGGCGTGCTCTGCGTGGGCATGGGCTCAAAACTGTTCCCGAAAGAGACGGTTGCTGCAGGCGACTGGGCAGCCATCACAGCTAAGTGCCAGGAGGCTTTAGGATATATTGCCAAGGCTCGCGCTTAACATAAAGATTACCTATGGCAGTGCCGTCATCGCTTGGATGGTGGCACTGCTTTCTTTTTCGGCTTGTTCGCCTTCCCACAGGGACGAGGTGGACGGGCTGAACACGATGGCCTATGCCAGCCATTACCGTAACCTGGACTCTACACGCGTTTTTGCCGAGAGGGCGCTGAAGCTCTCCGCCGACTATGCTTCGGGACGCGCCGAAGCACACAACAACCTCGCCTTTGTATCCATCGCACGCATGGACTATGCCGCTGCACGCAAGCATCTGGACGAGGTCGAACAGCACAGCGACAACCAGATCGAGATTCTCATAGCCCATGTGCAGAACATGAGGCTGTGCCAGCGCGAGTCGCGCAACAAAGACTTCTATGCCTACCGCGAGAAGGCTCTGCGCCTGTTGCGGCGTACCGGCGAAGAGGCACGCGACCTGCCGCCACACGAGCGCATGCGTGCCCTCTATGCCCACTCCGAGTTTGACATCGTCTCATCCGCCTACTTCTATTACGTGGGGCAGGAGGATGCAGTCCGGCAAAGTCTCGAAGACATCGATGCCGACGAACTGGAGCAGGACACCGCACAGTATCTGGGCTATCTCTACAACATAGGCTCGGGAGGCGTCATCACAAGCGGCACCGCCGAGGAGATATGCCAGTCGGAGTTCGACTACCTCATGCGATGCTTCATGCTGGCAAGTGGCCCCAACCCCTATCCTTACTGGCAGGCCAACGCGCTCCAGGCCATCAGCGAGCACCTGCAGAGCCCCAGCCTCTGCCGCTATCTGGTGCGCAACAACAGGCCCGCCATCAAATACCTCAACGTAGACCAGGTGGCAGACACCCTACTGGCTGGCAACTTCGCCCAGACTGCACTCAACATCTTTACAGCCTACGGCGACGTGTACCAGGTGGCTGGAGCCTACCGCACACTGGGCGAGTGCTACTGGGCCATAGGCGACTACGCTTCTGCCGCACAGTGCCTGAGCCATGCCCTC
>CAVKZC010000045.1:10083-17257 GCA_963660455.1 Sphaerochaetaceae bacterium
GCACACGACAGGACAGACAACTGGAGGCGCGTGCGTCCATGCTCGACGAGAACGGGCGCGTGCTCAACCTCATGATTGTGGCCGTGGTGGGCATGATCATCCTGGTATGCGTACTGCTCTACGTCTTCTACCGCATGGGGCGCAAAGGGGGCGACATGCGCTCGCTGCAGCACCTGTTGCAGCCCCTTGAGCAGTGGAGGCACGACAACGGAGAGTATATCGCCAAGCTGCAGGAGAGGAAGGAGGAGATAAACGAGCGAACGGCTGCCCTCCAGCTGCATGTGAAGGAGAACAAGCAACGCCATCTCGAACTGCGTGCCAAGGTGGAGCTTGTCAACAGTGTCACACCCTTCATTGACCGCATGAAACACGAGGTGGACTGCCTTACAGTCAACCGTCAGACCGTGCAGCAACGCCAGGAACGCTATCTCTACATACGCGAACTGACCGAAAAGATAAACCAGTACAATGGTGTGCTTACATCGTGGATACAGATGCGCCAAGGGGCGCTCAACCTGCGCATATCCAGCTTCCCACTGCAGGCGCTCTTCGACATCGTGGGCAAGGCCAAGACGGCATTTGTCATGAAGGGCGTAGAACTCGTGGTGGAGCCTACAGATGCCGTGGTGAAGGCCGACAGGACGCTTACCCTCTTCATGGTCAACACCATAGCCGACAACGCACGCAAGTTTACGCCCCCTGGAGGAACCGTGCGCATCAGTGCCGCCGACACGCCCCACTATGTGGAGATTTCAGTAGCCGACACCGGAAACGGCATGGACAGCGTGCAGACAGCACGTGTCTTCGACCGTACCTATACCGGCGGACACGGCTTCGGACTGGTCAACTGCAAGGGCATCATCGAGAAATACAAGAAGATAAGCTCGCTCTTCGCCGTATGCGACATCAGCGTAAAGAGCGAGGTTGGGAAGGGGAGTGTCTTTTCCTTCCGTCTGCCCCACGGCATACGCAAGATGATGGGTGTGTGCCTACTGGTGCTGTTGGCCTCGGGTGCTGCTGCCAAAAATAACGCTTACCGCCAGCACGGCCAGTCGGAGAACCTCTCCACCTCCTGTCTGCAGAGGGCAAGTGCCTTTGCCGACTCTGCCTACTTCTCCAACATCAACGGCACATACAGCCGCACACTCCAGTTTGCCGACTCCGCACGCCATTGGCTCAACCGCCATTACCTCAAGCTACACCCCGGAGGCAAAATGCTCATGACGGAATGTCCGCGGGAGATTATGCCCGCCGAACTGATGTGGTATCACGACAGTATGCCCACCAACTACAACATCATCCTCGACCTGCGCAACGAGAGTGCCGTGGCTGCACTCGCCCTGCACCGATGGAACCTCTATCAGGCCAACAACAAGGTATACACCCAACTCTACCGGGAGATGGGCACCGACAGCACACTGCCCAGTTATGTTATGACCATGGAGGTGTCCGAAAACACCAAGACCGTGGCCGTCGTGCTGCTCGTACTCCTGCTCCTCATGCTGCCTGTCGCTTTCTATCTGCTCTACTACCGCCATGTGCTCTTCTTCCGCTTTGCCGTAGACAAGGTGGAACAGCTCAATGCCGTCTTGTTGCGCGACATGCCGAGCAGTGACAAACTGCAGCAGATAGAGCGTATATGGAGCAAGAGCGGTGCTGCTCTGCTCAGGGGGATGTCACGGCGCAGCGAGCTAAGTGCGCGCCTCTCCACCCTCGTGGCCCAGATACAGGATGCCCTGCGGCAGAGCGTGGCGCGCGAACAGGACGAACGCACGGGCATAGAGGAGGCTGAAGACGCCATGCGGCGCGACGAATACGAGAACGGTAAGCTGCACGTCTCCTGCTCGGTGCTCGAAAACACCCTTTCCGCCCTCAAGCACGAGACGATGTACTATCCCTCGCGCATCGCCCTCCTGGTGGACAACGAGGATGTGGATGCGCTGTGCGAGACGGTAGACTACTACAAGTCGCTCTACACCCTGTTCAGTGCTCAGGCCATGGAGCAGGTAACCGACTATGTGAGGTACGACCCCGAGGCGGTGGACTATCTCTTCTCGCTTCTGAGGCGAGAGAACGGCGGGGAGGCTCCCGATGTGCAGGTGGTGAGCCAGGAGGGTGCCTACTCCACGGTGCAGGTGTGCATGCCCAAGCTGCGCCTCACCGACGACGAATGCCGTGCGCTCTTCACTCCCCTGACGTGCCGCCTGCCGTTCCTCCTCTGCCGCCAGATAGTGAGGGAGGTGGGAGAAATTACCAACCTCCGCGGATGCGGCATTGGGGCTCATCGTGCCGCCGACGGCAGTACCGTCGTCGAAGTGGTGCTACCGATGAAAGGTAAAAAAGTAAAAAAGAAGAACTAAGAGATATGGACAATTTCAAAGTAATCATCGTGGAGGACGTGCCCCTCGAACTGAAAGGCACGGAAGGCATTTTCAGGAACGACATTCCCGAAGCCGAAATAGTGGGGACGGCCGACGACGAACAGGCATACTGGCGCCTCATCAAGCAACAGGTGCCCGACCTCGTACTGCTCGACCTCGGACTGGGTGGCTCTACCACCATCGGCGTGGAGATATGCCGCCACACCAAGGATGCCTATCCCCAGGTAAAGGTGCTGATATTCACCGGCGAGATACTGAACGAGAAACTGTGGGTAGACGTGCTCGATGCCGGATGTGACGGCATCATCCTCAAGAGCGGCGAACTGCTCACGCGCGGCGATGTGGCATCGTGCATGAGCGGCAAGAAGATGGTGTTCAACCAGCCCATCCTGCAGAAGATAGTGGATCGCTTCAAACATAGCGTGGGGGCACAGCTCATGCGCCAGGAGGCTCTCGTTAACTACGAGATAGACGAGTATGACGAGCGTTTCCTGCGCCACCTCGCCCTGGGGTATACCAAGGAGCAGATAACACAATTGCGCGGCATGCCCTTCGGTGTGAAGAGTCTGGAGAAACGCCAGAACGAACTGGTACAGAAACTCTTCCCCGACGGTAACCACGGCATGAGCATCAATGCTACACGCCTCGTGGTGCGTGCCTGCGAACTGCGCATACTCGACATCGACAACCTTCAGCCCGACGAAGAGTGATGGACAGACGCAAAGCCAGAAGGATACAGCACCGCGCCATGGCCTACTTGGCCTTGGCGCTGGGGATGGGGCAAATGCTTCTTGCCCTCGTGTCGTGGGTGCTTACGGCAGCCATGCCGGGGCGCTTTGTCCATTCCCTGCTCAGTGCCGAAGGCATACGATGGTTTATGGGGCGCTTTGTGGGCAATATGCAGTCGCCCTTGCTGGTATGGCTTGTGCTTGCCATCATTGCCGTCGGCACACTCCAGTATAGCGGCTTGCTGCACTACCGCCGTTCTGAGTACAGGCAGCGTGTAGCCATGCGCTTTGCCGTCGCTGCCTTCGTGCTGTGTGTGCTCGTCATGCTGGCTCTCACCGTGGTGCCACATGCCATCCTGCTCAACGTCATGGGCCGTCTCTATCCCAGCAGCTTCTCTCAGAGCATAGTGCCTTATTGTTGCCTGTCGCTCGTCATCGTGTCGCTGAGCTATGGGGTGATGACTGGTCGCATCCATGGTGTCGTGGCCGTCTACGAGGCGATGGTGCACGGCATGCGCCATACGGGAGGCATCCTTCTGCTCTATGTCCTCGCCATGCAGCTCTATTGCAGCGTACTCTTCCTGCTGCAGTAAGCCTTGCCTTCTTACTTCCCGCGATTCCGCGTGAATGTAGAAGGCCGATAAACCAAAACAGGAGGGCATGCCTTGTCGCATACCCTCCTGCTTTGGTAATTTTATTCCGTTAAACTTTTTCTTCCCCGTTCTTACACTCTTCTCTTCAAACAGATCAAACAGAGAGTGCCGTACATGAGGCTATTGCTTGGTTTCCTGCTCTTCCTGCATGTCCAGGAACTCGTTGTTCTTGTCGTAGAATTCGTATTGCAGGAAAGCGAGTTTCTGCGAGGCAACTACCTGTATGCCCAGGCCGTACTTGAACTGCCATTTGCGTTTGAGGGAGAAAATACCCTTGTTGATAAAGGCGGAAACGTACGGATTGACATACAGCGTGAATCGCTTGATACCTACCTTGTTTACCAGGAAGTCTATCTTTCGTTCCAACTGGTCGGTGAAGAGGATGCTCGACTTGATTTTTCCGGAGCCGAAGCAGGTGGGGCATGTTTCCTCGACATTCACGTCCATGGCAGGACGCACACGCTGTCGTGTTATCTGCATCAGTCCGAATTTGCTTAAGGGCAGGATATTGTGCTTCGCGCGGTCTTTCTGCATGTTCTTGCACATGCGCTCATAGAGCAACTGGCGGTCTTCCGAGAGGTGCATGTCGATAAAGTCGACCACGATGATGCCTCCCATATCGCGCAGTCTCAACTGGCGCGCCAGTTCGTCGGCTGCACCCAAGTTCACATCCAGCGCATTGGCTTCCTGTCCTTTCTCGCGGGTACGGTTGCCGCTGTTCACGTCCACCACGTGCAGAGCCTCCGTGTGTTCAATGATGAGGTAAGCCCCGTGTCCGTAGTTGACAACACGTCCGAAGCCCGACTTGATCTGCTTCGTGACATTGAAGTTGTCAAAGATGGGAACCTTGCCCGTGTAGTGTTTCACTATGCCAGCCTTCTCGGGGGCTATGATAGAGACATAGTGCTTAATTTCCTTCATAATCGCCTCGTCGTTCACATAGATGTTTTCGTACGAGGGATTGAACAAGTCGCGCAGCAGCGCTACTGCCCTTCCCGTCTCCTCAAAGACGGTCTGGGGCCTCTTCTGGGTCTTCTGAACTTTTTCCAGTGTGCTTTCCCATCGCTGGACCAGCACTTTCATCTCAGCGTCAAGTTCGGCCACACGCTTGCCTTCAGCCACCGTGCGTACTATGATACCACAGTTCTTGGGCATGATGCTGTGTATGAGCTGCTTGAGGCGTGCGCGCTCTGCTCCGCTCTTGATCTTGGACGATACGCATACTTTTTCGCCGAAAGGCATGAGTACAAGGTAGCGTCCGGAAAAAGACAACTCGGCCGTGAGGCGCGGACCCTTGGTGGAGATAGGCTCCTTTACAATCTGAACCAGCACCTCCTGTCCCGGTTTCAGTACGTTCTGTATGCTTCCGTCCTTGTCCAGTTCGGGTTGGCGACTGGCCTTGGCGAAGGGAAACAGCCTCTTGCGGTCGCTTTGTACCTGCTTGAGATACTTCTGGTAAGAGTTGAAGTGACTTCCTAAGTCAAGATAGTGAAGAAAAGCGTCGCGCTCGTGGCCTACGTCCACAAAGCAAGCGTTGAGGCCTGGCATCAGCTTCCTCACCTTTGCAATGTAGATGTTGCCCACCGAGAATGATGCCTCGCGTGGCTCGTTCTGGTATTCCACCAGAACCTTGTCCTCCATGAGTGCAATCGAAATATCCTTAGGCTGGACATCTATTACTACTTCGCTTGTCATTTTGTCTTCAAATCTTGGATAAAAATAATGTGATACAAAAAAGGCATGTCAAACACTCCAATCTGACATGCCCCCTCAGCCAGAATAGACTGAGAGCAAGGATTTACTTGCTCTTGTGTCTGTTCTTGCGCAATCTCTTTTTACGCTTGTGAGTAGCCATCTTGTGGCCCTTCTTTTTCTTTCCGTTTGGCATGATTCTGAAATTTTAAAATATTGTTGTTAATATGTTCTCTACCTTAGGCTCGGTGCCTTGTGGCGTTTAGCCGCGCATCTCCTCAACAAAGCTCTTGGCTGGCTTGAAGCAAGGCAGGTCGTGAGCCGGGATGGTGATGGTGGTGTTCTTCGAAATGTTGCGGGCTGTCTTCTCTGCACGGCGCTTGATGTTGAAGCTACCAAAGCCGCGAAGGTATACATTCTCCTTCTTCTTGAGCAAACTCTCCTTTACTGCTTCCATGAATGCCTCTACAACAACGCCAACGTCTTTCTTGGCTACACCTGTTGACAAAGACACCTCATTGATAATATCTGCTTTTGTCATTTCTTTGTAATTTTACTATTTCTACAATGTTCGTTTTTACAATCGGTGTGCAAAGATACAAGTTTTTTGTGATATGACAAAATTGTTAGCACTTTTTTTGATTTTTTATTGCTCTAAGTATTTGCATATAAGGTTTTTATTGCGTACTTTTGTCGTACAAAAGAGAATGTCTATGAGATTTTTCAAATTTTACATGTGCCTTGCCGCCTTTGTGCTGTGTGTGATTCCACATGGCGTGACGGCCAGGGAATGGAGCGCAGCCGACGTGCCGGTGCCTTACCTCAGTGACGCAAGGTTGCACGTTTCCGACCCTGACAAAATGCTCGGGCAGGCTGCACTCGACTCTGCCAACCGCTATCTGGGATTGCTCGAGAGCGAGTGTAAGGTGCAGAATGTGCTTGTTGTGGCTGGCAATGTGAAGGATGCCGATGCTTTCCGCCTGGCTCAGGACTTGGGCAACAAGTACGGGGTAGGCGACAAGAAGAACAGGCGCGGACTTGTGGTTGTCATTGCCGTCGACGACCATAAGTACTTTGTGGCTCCGGGCAGTGGACTGGAAGGCGAACTGACCGATGTGGACTGTGACGAAATAGCGCGCGCTTGCATCGTCGCCAACATGCGCAAGGGCGATGTCAACGCTGCCGTGGTGGATGTGAGCCGTGCTATATATAATAAGGTGAAGACGGGACGTACGGGCATCGACGACATTGACGATGACGAGATGGGGGAAGACGACTGGTTTGCCGTCATCCTGCTGTGCGTGATTATCTTCGGCATACCGGCCTATCTGCTGGTAAGGTATATCCTCGAAGAACTGGGTGTCGTCAAGAAGCGTAAGAATACGAATGGACGGGGGCGTCACAACAACCATGACGACATGTTTCCGCCATTCTTCTTCGGGGGCGGAGGAGGATTCTCAAGCGGTTCGTCGGGTGGCTTCAGCGGCGGTAGTTTCGGAGGCGGAACGTTCAGCGGAGGCGGATCGGGAGGCGGATGGTAAGTAATCGTAAAAAATAAGTTGGTACATTTCCCCCGCACGCCCTGAAAGGGCAGAAGCGCCTAGCCCAGGGCAACACCCTGGGTAATGATGCAAGGGAGAATGTCGCCCTGTAAGGGCAAAAGCGCTACCATGCGCAAGATGTTTTATAGCGCTTTTGCCCTTACAGGGCGCACGTTAAC
>CAVKZC010000046.1:0-16645 GCA_963660455.1 Sphaerochaetaceae bacterium
GCAGAGTGCCGGTGGCGGATTTCGTATCTTTGCATCGTGATTAGTAAAGCGCAGAGTTTCACATCCCTAATTGGAGAAATATTTCTCCCCAACTAAGAAAATAAAATGACTAAAAACAATAGAAAGCCAACCGTACTGGTCGAATTACTTCGTCATGTCGAAACCGATGCGCACGCCGTCGTAGTTCTTCGATAGGTTGCCGATGGTGCTGAGGGTAGAGTTGCCGCTCAGAGAGGTGAGAGTCTGAAGCAGGGTGAGCAGCTTCTTCGACTCGAAGAGGAGGCTCATGCCCGATGTAGTGCGCGTAGCGTAGCCCGAGATGGTGAGCACGAGCATCTTGAGCTTGATGGCGTGGGTGCTCTCGTCGAATGTGTAGGTTCCGCTGAGCGACTTGCCCGCTACCTTGGCCTTGAAACTGCCGTCGGTCTCAAACTTGAAGTAAGTGTTGCTGCTGGAGAAGCCTACCTTCTTGTAGTAGGTGTTGAGCTGGTTCTCTATCTTCGTGGAAACAATCTCGCCGCCAGCCTTGGCAAGGAGGTTCTCCGAGGTGAAGGCGCAACCGGGCGAACTGTATTTCCATGTCGAGGCGCAGAGGTCGGACTGGCTGAAGGTGGTGCCGCCGATGACGCCGTTTATCAGACTGCCAATCAGACTGCCTGCCGTACTGCTGCTACTGCTGGAACTGCTGCCGCCCAAGAGACCGCCCAGGAGGCTACTTGCCGTGCTAGTGGTGCTGGAAGAGGTGGAGCTGCTGCTGGAGCTGCTGGAAGAACTGTTCGACTTGCTGCCGCCCAGAAGGCCGCCCAGGAGGCTGCCCACTGTGGACTTGGTGTTGGACTGGGCGAGGCTCACCGTGGTGCACGCCATCACGAGGGCTGCCGTCAAAAATACTTTTTTCATGTTGCTGTATAGTTTTTGTTTCGTTTTCGAGTGCAAATTTCGCAAAAAATATTCATTCGACGAAAGGAAATGACCTATATTTGGTAGGCGTATCCCTATTCGTTTTGACATAAGTCAAGAAATAGGGGAAAAGTAGTGCATTTTTGTCGTATTTTCTTCCGCTTGTAACGGGAATGGCATAACTTTGCAGTGCTCACAAATATTCAATAGGTTATGGATTACAGTTTGATTAAGGTTAACGCTGAGGCCGAGAACAGGGCACAGGACAAGTGCCAGCAGATGCTCAAAGGCCGTCGCGAGGCTCTTGCCGGCAAATGCAGGAAAAGAGCTTGAGAGAGAAAAGATTACCAAGGTAAGATTGTCGTTCAGGACAACTCATGTGCCTGTTCCGTCCCTCCTCTTTGCAGGGGCGGAGAAACAAAAAAGAGAGGGTGTGCCAAGATGATTTGGTACACCCTCTCTTTGGGTTTGTGTGTGGGATTCGTTAGGGGTAAAGGAGTTTATTTTGAAGTTAAGAAGTTAAAGGAGTTAAGACAACAGCATTTGCAATTGCATTCTTCACTCCTCGTTCTTCACCCTTCGTTGGCTTTCCCTTCGGTTGCCGAGCGTTGCTTCTTTACTCTTTTACCTTTTTACTTTTTACCTTTAAAAGGCTTTCAGCGTGTAGCCGTCGGCGCGCAACTGCTGCAGCAGGCCGTCGGTGCCGGCAAGGTTGGCAGCGTCGATAACGAAGAGGGTGGGCTTCTCTGCCATTACCTCGCCTATTTTCTTGCTCCAGGTCTGGATGGTGGCTGTGCCTACGGTGTGAGGCATGTTCTTGGAGAGGCGGTCAAGGTCCTTGGCGCTGAATGCCTCTATGCCCTTGTTGATTTTGGAGAGCTCGGTGTCCTCGTTCTCGAGGAAGTTGACGAGGCGCTCTACCTGTGCGCTGAGGTCACTCTTGTAGGTGGCGGCGATGTAGGAGTCGACATCGCTCAGACCCTTGATGGACTCGTTGTTCACCTTGGCCTGTGCCTCGAAGTAGGTGTCGAACGTATTGGTGGGGTCGTACTTGCCCATGTTGTTGGCAACGAAGAGCAGTTGCTCCAGGTCTTCGAGCAGGGCGGCAGGGGTGAGGTTGCCGTACTTGTTCTGTACGTAGGTGCTGCTGAAGTCCACCTCCATGTATTTCTTGAGGAAGGCGTTGAGCTTCTGCTGCTGTGAGGGGGAAAGGAGACTGAGCAGCTGCTTGCCGCCGGAGAGGCGCTTTGCCTCACCTATGCTGGTGGCGTAGGCGTTCTTGTTCACCTCGAAGTACATCTGGTCGGTCTTGGTGATGGCTTCCTTCAGCTCGGGCATCTGACTGATGAGACCCATGGGGTTGAGCAGGCGGCATGAGGCCATGACGTACGAGGGGGCCGTGGTGCTGTCCTTGCTTACTTCATAGAGGAGCTGTGCCTGTGTGGCCACGGTGCAGCACAGGAGGAACAGTGACATAATGATTTTTTTCATAACTCTTGTTTTGTTTTCTTTTACTTATTTAGTTTTGGATGTTTTTTGTGTCGTGCTTGTAGGCAATAGTTGGTATGGTGCGGCAAAGTTACGAAAAATCCCGATACAAACCAAACTTGTATCGGGATTTCTTATGGAGTTAAAGGAGTTAAGGAGTTAAAGGTGTTTTTTTGAAGTTAAGGAGTTAAAGGAGTTAAGACAACAGCCTTTGCAATTGAATTCTTCGCTCTTTACTCTTTGTTGGCTTTCCCTTCGGCCGCCGAGCGTTGCTTCTTCACTCTTCACTTTTTACCTTTTTACTTTTTGCCCTTTTACCTTTATATTATTTTTTCACTGCTTTCATGATGACCTCAGTGTGGTTGCCGCTCTTGAGGATGGTGTTCTGCAGGAAGTCGGAAACGGCCTTGCCGTCTACGGCGCTCACCGCCTTCTGGTAGTCGGTGTAGAGGTCTACGCCGTTCTCCACGTAGGTGCGGAGGATGCTCATCCAGTAGGCGTTGTCCTTGGCGTTGACACCCGCCTGCTTCAGCATGATTTCCTTGGCCTTCTGCAGGTCGCTGCTGTTGGGGCTGTCTACCGTGGCCTTCATGCCCGAGAAGAAGTAGGGGATGGCTGCATCGGCCTTCTCGGGGTTGAGCTGTGCCGAACCCGTGAGGCTGATGGCGAGTCGGCCGTCGTAGTCGACCTCCGTCTCGGCAGTGGCACCGGCATGGTAGGCGGCACTGAGCTTCTCGCGGATGTTACGCAGGTAGTCCATCTCGAGGAGGCGTGCGGAGACATCGGCGAGCACGGTGTTGGAGAGCGTGTACGGAGTCTTGGCGTACCATATCTCGGTGGCCTGCGACTGCGGGTTCTCCATGGCCTTCTCGAAGTTGTTCTTCACCTCGCCCAGGGCCACAGGAATCTCCTTGTTCTTCAGTTTGAAGCCCTTGTTGGGCAGGGAGGCGATATACTGCTCGATGAGGGGCAGGAGGGTAGCCTCGTCGTAGTTGCCCACGAAGTAGAAGGTGAAGTCCTTGGCGTTGCCGTAGAGGGTCTTGGCCAGCGAGACGATGTGGTCGTTGTCCAGGGCCTTGATGCTCTCTGCTGACGGGAGGCGTGCAAACTTGTTGCCCATGTAGACGGTGCTCTGCACGGAGTCCTGGTATACCATGGTGGGCGTATTGCTCTGGTTGGCGAAGATGGCAGCCAGGGTGTTCTTGATGTTGTCCACCGACTTGTCGTCCTTGTTGAGGGCTGTCATCTTGAGGTGGATGAGCTGCATGAGGGTCTCGAGGTCCTTGGGGGTGGTGTTGCCCGAGAGACCGTGTCTGAAGGTGCTGAGGGTGAACTCTACGCTGGCCTGCTTTCCGGCGAGGGCCTTCTCCAGTTCGTTGCTGCTGAAGGAGCCGAGGCCGTTGGAGTCCATCATCTTGTCGCCCAGGCTGGCGAGCACGTAGTCGTTCTTGTCGAATGCGGAGAAACCGACGTTGGCGGATGCGGAGAAGACGATTTCATTGTCCTTGAAGTCGGTCTTCTTCAGTACCACCTTGGCACCGTTGGAGAGGGTAAGTTCCTTGTAGCCCAACTGCTTGTTCTCCTTGGTGGCGGTTATCTTACCAGCCTTGGGCATCTGGGCCATGAGAGGCTCCTGCTTCACGTTGTCCACATAGGCTTCCAGCTTCTCGCCGCGCACCTGCTTCACGATGGAGGCAAGCTCCGACTCGGTGGGGTAGACGGCACCGTCCTTCTCGCACATCATGACGAGTGTGACGAGGTTGGTGTCGCTCTCGCAGATGGCTTCCTTGGCATATTCGTCCATTATCTCCACGGGTATGTTGGGCACCAGCGTCTTGTACACCATGTATTCTGTCTCGATGGAGGGGATAGGCTCGTTGGAGATGAAGTTGGCCACGTACTGGGTGGTGAACTGCTCGTTCTTCATCTTGTCACGGTTGGAGTAGGCCTTCTCCATCTGGCTCATGAACTCCTCCTGTGCGCGCTGGTATTCTGTGGCGGTGAACCCGAAGTCGCGGGCACGCTTCAGTTCGCGCAGCACGGCGGCGTATGCCTCCTTCAGTTTACCCTCCTTAGGCATGACGAGGGCTGAGAGAGCCTCCTCTGTGCGCGAAAGGAGATAGTCGCCCATGCCGCAACCGGCAGAGAGGAAGGGACAGGCGGGGTCTTGTGACATCTCGCTGAGACGGGCGTTCATCATGGATGCGAACATATTGTCGGTGTAGCGCTTCATCATATACTCTATGCCCGCCTTGGCCGAGTCGGGGAAGGCCTCTGTCTTCATGAAGATGTTGGCAATGTCGACACGCTGTTCCTTGTCCTTGTCGATGACGTAGATGGCCTGGTTGTTGTCGGGCACAGGCTCGGGCACCACCTTGGCGGCGTTGGCCGGCACCTTGATGCCCGAGAAGAGTTTCTTAATCTGCTCCTCGATGTGGTTGACGTCGATGTCGCCCACCACGATGATGGCCTGGTTGTCGGGGCGGTACCACTTGCGGTAGTAGGCGCGCAGGGTCTCGGGGTTGCACTTGTCTATTATCTCCATGAGACCGATGGGCATGCGCTCGCCATACTTGCTGCCGGGGTAGAGCTTGGGCAGGGCACGCTCCAGTATGCGCTGCTGGCCCACGATGCGCATGCGGTACTCGTTGTGTACCACGTCGCGCTCGTCGTCGATGGCCTCCTTGGTGAGGCTGATGCCGTTGCTCCAGTCCTTGAGGATGAGCATACAGGAGTCTACGGCCGTGATGCGCGTGGTGGGCACGTCGGTGAAGTAGTACACTGTCTGGTCGATGGAGGTGTAGGCGTTGAGGTTGCGGCCGTACTCCACGCCGATGCTCTGCAGGTATTCCTGGAGGCTGTTGCCCTTGAAGTGTTCCGAACCGTTGAAGGCGAGGTGCTCCAGGAGGTGGGCCAGGCCGCGCTGGTTGTCATCCTCGTTGATGGAACCCACTTTTTGGGCGATGTAGAAGCTCGCCACGTGCTCGGGGTAACTGTTGTGGCGGATGTAGTAGGTAAGGCCGTTGGGCAGATGGCCTATCTTCACGTCCTTGTCTACGGGGATGGACGGCATTTCCTGTGCCGTGGCCCCTGCTACGGACAGCAGCAACAGGAAGGCTGCTGAAAAAAGGTGCTTTAGTTTCATAAACATGGTTTTATTCTCTTAAACGGCTACAAAAGTACTATAAAAATAAGAAAGGAACAAACGTTTTGACGTAATTCTTGCAAAAACGGCTGATTTTTAGCTGTGAAAGCTGTGGAGCCACTTGCCGCGGAAGAGGCGCACCAGGAAGAGGATGCCGCGGAAGGTGAGTTCTATGGCCATGGCTGTCCACACACCCTGCAGACCGTACTGGCGCGAGAGGGCGTAGGCCAGGGTGAGCCTTACTAGCCACATGGTGCCGAGGTTGATGGCGGCAGGGCGCAGCGTGTCGCCGGCACCTACGCACACACTGTACACCACGATGCTGGCGGCGAAGAAGGGTTCAGCGAAGGCTTCTATGCGCAGGCAGGAGGCTCCCAGGTCGCGTATGGCGGCAACGGGCGAGAGGATGCCCACCATCTCAGGGGCGAAGGCGTACATCACCACGCCCATCAGTGCCATTACGCCCATGCCGAGCGCCACCGTCATGTAGGCGAAGTTGCGGCACAGGTCCTTGCGTCTGGCACCATAGGTTTGGCCCACCAGGGTGGTGGCAGCGTCGCCGATGCCGTAGCCCGGCATGTAGCACAGGCTCTCCGCCGTGACGGCAAAGGAGTGGGCGGCGATGGCGATGTTGCCCAGGGGAGCCACTATCATGGTGCTCACTATCTGTGCACCGCTCATCAGCACCGACTGCACGGCGATGGGGATGCTTATCCTGCAGGCGTTGCGCACGTAGATGGGTGTCCAGCGGAAACGGCTGCGGTCCTGCCGCAGGTTGAGGATGCGGCTCCTGCAGGCACTCAGCCAGAGGTTGGGCAGGGAGATGCTGATGTAGGCGAGCGACGTGCCGTAGGCTGCACCCAGTACGCCCTGGCCCAGTACGAAGATGAAGAGGTAGTTGAACGCCACGTCGCACAGGCACAGTAGCACGGCCATGATGCTGGGCGTGCGCATGTTGCCCGATGCCTTCAGCATCGACTCCGACGTGTGGTAGAGGTAGATGAAGGGGGTGGTGAGCGAGTAGACGAGGAAGTAGCGCGACGCATCGGCGGCAATGTCTTCACCCCCGCCGAGCCACTGGGGCAGAGCGGAGTGTACGGCAGTGCCGAGTAGGCACATGAAGAGGCTGAAGAGCAGTCCGCACACGAGGGCGTGGCGGAACACGTCCCTGGCGCGCACTAGGTCGTTGGCGCCTATGAAGTGGGCCACTTGAACGGAAAAGCCCGAGGAGACCGCCCCCATCACACTGCCCACCAGCCACGTGGTGGACTCCACGAGACCGATGCTGGCGGATGCCGCCGCGCCCAGGTGGCCTACCATCGACGCGTCGATGAAGAACATCATGACGGTGGATATTTGCGCGAGCATGGAGGGGAGGCTCAGGCCGGCTATCAGACTGAGTTTTTCGCCCCCGCTCATGGGCTTGCCCATGCGGATGCTCTCTATTAGCTGTTCTGTTTTCTTGTTCAGATTCATTGCACACATAAAAAAGGGCGATTCCATGTGTTGGAACCGCCATCTTTTATTGATTCTTAAAATAATCGCTTACTCTTCAATCAATCCCAAAATACTTATCTTGTTACCTAAACTAGGAACTAATAACCTATCTCTCGTTGTCCTTGAAAACAATCTTTAGTTTTACCTCCGTAAACTAATGCCTAAACAATCTATTACCTAACTAAAAACCTAAAACTTATTTGCATGTGCAAAAGTACAACTTATCTCCGAAAGGACAATGAAAATGCGTGTCTTTTTACACGTATATAACATTTTTTTGACATAAATCAGTCAGTTGTGTACGAACACAAACACAAATTTATGCTTTGCAACATATTTTTAGATTTCCGGAAAGGCAGGTTAGTCTTCCTTGGGCGCGATGGCCTGGCGCACCTTGGCCTCCAGTTCCTCGAGCAGTTCGGGATTGTCCTTGAGGATGACCTTGCAGGCATCGGCACCCTGTCCTATCTTCGAACCGTTGTAGCTGTACCAGCTGCCGCTCTTGTTGATGATGTCGTGCTCCACGGCCAGATTGAACACCTCACCGGCACGGCTGATGCCCTCGCCGAACATGATGTCGAACTCCGCCTTGCGGAAGGGAGGTGCCACCTTGTTCTTCACCACCTTCACCTTGGTAAGGTTGCCGATGATTTCGTCGCCATCCTTGATGGCGGTAGACTTGCGGATGTCCAGGCGCACAGAGGCGTAGAACTTCAGGGCGTTGCCGCCCGTGGTGGTCTCGGGGTTGCCGAACGCAATGCCTATCTTCTCACGCAACTGGTTGATGAAGATGCAGGTGGTGTTGGTGCGGCTGATGGTGGACGTGAGCTTGCGCAGGGCCTGGCTCATCAGTCGTGCCTGCAGACCTACCACGTTGTCGCCCATGTCGCCCTCTATCTCCTTCTTGGGCGTGAGGGCTGCCACGGAGTCTATCACCAGGATGTCGATGGCCGAAGAGCTGATGAGCTGGTCGGCTATCTGGAGTGCCTGCTCGCCGTTGTCGGGCTGCGAAATCCACAGGTTGTCCACGTCAACGCCCAGTTTGGCTGCATAGAAGCGGTCGAAGGCGTGCTCTGCATCGATGAAGGCTGCGATGCCGCCTGCCTTCTGTGCCTCGGCGATGGCATGGATGGCGAGTGTGGTCTTACCAGACGACTCGGGACCGTAGATTTCGATGATGCGCCCCTTGGGGTAGCCGCCTACGCCGAGGGCGTTGTCAAGGGCGATGCTACCCGTGGGTATCACCTCCACTTGCTCGATGTGCTCGTCGCCGAGCTTCATGATGGAGCCTTTGCCGAAGTCTTTCTCTATCTTCGCCATGGCTGCCTGCAGGGCTTTCAACTTACCCTCGTTGGGATTCAGGGTTCCCTCCTGTATTTCTTTTGCCATAATCTTTTATTTTTAATATGTGTAGTTAAGGAGTTAAGTAGTTAAAGGAGTTAAGACAAATGCTTTTTTGTCTCTTATGGGAAGATTTTCGTAATATATACTATTGTCTTAACTCCCTAACTCCCCTTTTTAAATTCTTAACTTCTGTTCATTTAATCGATTTCCAGGTCACCATCGAACACCTCATGCCAGGGCAGTCCCTGCTTGTTGAGCTGCTCCATGAACGGGTCTGGGTCGAACTCCTCCACGTTCCATACGCCCGGCTTCTTCCAGATGCCCTTCAGGAACATCATGGCACCTATCATGGCCGGAACGCCCGTGGTGTAGCTCACGCCCTGCATGCCCGTCTCGTCGTAGGCATCCTGGTGCTTGCAGTTGTTGTAGACATAGTAGGTGTGCTCCTTGCCGTCCTTCTTGCCACGGATGCGGCAACCGATGGAGGTCTCACCGTCGTAGTTCTCGCCGAGGTCCTGCGGATTGGGCAGCACGGCCTTCAGGAACTGCAGGGGTACAATCTTCACCTTGGCGGTCTTGCCCGATCCATCTGCCAGCGGAGCCTCGTATTCGATTTCGTCGATGCGGCTCATGCCGAGGTTCTGGATGCAGTCGAGGTAGGTGAGGTACTGTTGGCCGAAGGTCATCCAGAAGCGTGCCTCCTTGATGGTGGGGTAGTTCTTCACCAGGCTCTCCAGCTCCTCGTGGTGCATCAGGTAGCTCTCGCGCGGACCGATGTTGGGGTAGGTGAGGGGCTTGTGGATGGACAGCGGGTCGGTCTCTATCCACTCCCCGTCCTTGTACCAGAGTCCTTTCTGGGTAATCTCGCGGATGTTTATCTCGGGGTTGAAGTTGGTGGCGAAAGCCTTGTGGTGGTTGCCTGCGTTGCAGTCTACGATGTCGAGCACCTCAATCTCGTCGAAGTGGTGCTTAGCAGCGTAGGCGGTGTAGATGCCCGACACGCCCGGGTCGAAGCCGCAGCCGAGGATGGCGCAGAGACCGGCCTTCTCGAACTTGTCCTTGTAAGCCCACTGCCATGAGTACTCGAAGTGGGCCTCGTCCTTCGGCTCGTAGTTGGCCGTGTCCAGATAGTTGCATCCGCATGCCAGGCAGGCGTCCATGATGGTGAGGTCCTGGTATGGCAGGGCGAGGTTGACGACCAGTTCGGGCTTGTAGCTGCTGAAGAGCGCCTTCAGTTCCTCCACGTTGTCGGCATCCACCTGTGCCGTCTGGATATCCATCTTGTAACCCTTGTCGTGAATAGACTTCACCAGCTTGTCGCATTTCTCCTTGCGGCGGCTGGCAATCATGAACTCGGTGAATACGTCCTGGTTCTGGACAATCTTGAAGGCTGCCACGGTAGCTACGCCACCTGCGCCAATCATTAGTACTCTACTCATTTCTTATGTTATGTTTAATGTTTTCTTTCTCTGAAGTTAAAGGGGTTTTTCGAGGAGTTTTTCGAGGAGTTAAAGGTGTTAAAGGAGTTTTTTTGAAGTTAAGGAGTTAAGGAGTTAAGGAGTTAAGACAACAGCTTTACTGGCGTATGCCCTCTTTTTACTTTTTTACCTTTTTACCTTTATTTGATTTCATTTGCCGAGATGCCCAACGCATTCATGAGTGAATAGCCGAGGATTTCCTGGCGGAAATTGCCGCCCGGCAGAGGCTGCATGGCGAAGAGGGTGACGCGCTTTTCGTCGTCCACCTTGCGCAGCATGTCGCGCAACAGGTCGTAGGCATCGCCGTCCTCCGAGTTGGGGATTATCATCACACGCTTCACCTCCTTGGCGTTGCACACCGTGCGGGCCACGTCGACAAGGAAGTTGTCCTTGCTGGCCAACTTGTCCTCTACGGGATAGGAGGAGAGGATAAACTCGCCCAGCCTTGCGTCACGGAAAGCCTGTGCGTTGAGGTCATTCCCGTAGTGGGCGGGACGGAAGTTCTTCATCGCCACCGACTGCTTGTCGTGGATGAGCACCACCTGCGTCTCGTGGCTGCCTTCGCGCAAGCCGCCGTCCAGGGCTATGCATACGGCCCATTGGGCCATGTCGGCGGGCGGGATGCGACGGTTTATCATGCGCTCGAAGTTCACCGTGAGGTCAAACGCCACACGGTCTATGTAGTCGGCATCGGCGATGATGACGTTCTCGCTCCACCTGATGTTGTTGGGGTCTATCGGATTCATGGGTACAAATGTACGAAGATTTTTCGTAACACACACCATCCGTAACGGTAAAATAACAAAAAAATGCGGTGCATTGCTGTTTTTCGGATTAATTGTGTACTTTTGCAAAACAAACAAAACAAGCAAAAGAAAATGGAATACATGTCACAGGAAGGCTACGACGAGCTCGTGGCCGAGTTGCAGCATATGGTGAACGTGGAACTGCCTGCCGTGCGCGACGCCATAGCCGAGGCACGCGACAAGGGCGACCTCAGCGAGAACTTCGAGTATCATGCCGCCAAGCGCGAGCAGGGCAAGCTGCTGAGCCGCATCAGGTTCAAGCAGAAGGTGCTGGAGCATGCGCGCGTCATAGACAAGTCGCTCCTGAAGAGCGACACCGTGGGACTGCTGAGTAAGGTGAAGATTACGAACGTGGCCAACAACTGCACCATGGACTACACCATCGTGAACCCCCACGAGGCTGACCTGCACAACGGCAAGATTTCCATCAAGTCGCCCATAGCCCATGCCCTCATCGGCAAGAAGGCCGGTGACGAGGTGTCGGTAAGGGTGCCCGCCGGACTGCTACGCTTCCGCATAGAGAGCGTGGAGCTGTAGCGGCGCGTGCCTACTGCGGCATGAGGCGCAGCAGCACCATGTAGCAGGCCGTGCCCGCCACGATGGACCACATCATGTTGCGCCGCCATACGTGTACACCTACGGTGAGCGCCACAGCCGCCAGTTGCGCCACGGTGTCGGCAGTGAGGGCGAAGGATAGGTTGCCGATGCTGTCAAACGGCAGGCGGCGGAGGCAATACACCACCAGCAGGGCAAACACCGCTGCCGGAAGCACCCTGCCCAGGTAGAGTATGTAGCGGGGTGTCGGTTTGCCGGGGCGGAACACCAGAAAGGGGAGGAAGCGCGTGAGCACCGTGGCCGCTACTCCGGCCGCTACCATGATGATTTGCTGGGTTATGGTCATTGGATGTTCTGATTTACCTTTTTACTTTTTTACCTTTTTACCTTTAATCGTGAGGAACACGAGGATGACAACCATGCTCGGGATGATAAACCGGTCGGGACCGAGCATGATGAGGCACACCCCCGTAATCAGCAGTCCCGACAAAGAACTGGTGTGATTCTCCTCGCGCAGCCAGTTGTCGGCAAAGATGGCCGTGAACATGGCCGTCAACACAAAGTCGAGCCCGCGCAGGTCGAAGGTGAGGAGAGGACCTATCAGTCCGCCCACCGTGGCGCCTATCACCCAGTAGGTTTCGTCAAGCCACGTTATCCACAGTAGGTACCAGCCGCGGTCTACACCGTCGGGCACCTTGGCAGAACTGGTAAGGGCGAAGGTCTCGTCGGACATGCCGAACACCAGGAAAAACTTCTTCCACCCCAGTCCCTTGTACCTCTCCAGCATCGAAAGGCCATAGAACAGGTGGCGCGCATTCACCATCAGCACCATGAGGAAGGTCTGCAGCGGATGGAAACTGCCCAGCAGCATGTTGCCCAGCAGAAACTCGGCACTCCCCGCATACACCGTTACGGCAAGCAGCAGGGGGTAGACAAAACTGAACCCCAGTTCGTGCATGTAGATGCCGTAGGTAAGACCTAAGAAGCCATAGCCGGCCATGATGGGGAGCGAGGCGCGGAAGGCTGGACGAAACGATTCTTTCATGTGTCAAGCTGTGCCAAACAGGCCGTTTTGTTGCACTTTTCCAACTTTTTTGCTGCAAAGGTACTACAATTATGCCAATCTGCAAGCTTTATGCTGATAATTTAAGGTGAGTCCCCGATGTCTGGTGGAAGACTTCCTCACTTCATGATGCCCGTCTCACGCTCCTTGTTCTTGATGTTCTGCTGCACGTCGTGGTAGCTGTGGCCGCGGTTGATGCGCCAGGCTATACTGAACTGCACCATGTTGCCCCATGCTGGAGAATGGGAGGTCATCTGCTTTTGTACCAGGTTGTTGACCAGTTCGGATGACTCAAGTTTGGGGTGTGCAAGGAAGGGATTCTTGACGTAGAGCGTGAAGTCGAAGTTGCCGAGGCTATAACTGGCAGAGGCTTCGAGTGCCATGCCCTGGTGCCCGACGTTCTCGCCCTCCATGAAGTGCCAGCCATTGTCGGCGTTCAGCATCATCGACCATTTGCCCCAATAGCCCTGCAGGGTTGCCCCATAATTATAAGAGGTATAGAAATGGCTGTAGTCGTCGCCCTTGTTGAAGAAACGATAGATGCCCGCATTCGCCGTCAGCGTCAGATGGTCGGGTATGAGGTGGAGGCGCAGGTCATCCCTCACATAGAACATGTTGCAGTGGGGCTGGTTGGTCTGCGTATAGAGAAACTGGCCGTCTTCCGTGCGGGTGTATTTCGCCAGATTGCAGTTATGGTTGATGCGCCACGTCACTCCCAGGGCATTGGTCAGGCGGGGCTTGATGTACGATAAGCCCAGGAAACTCTCATACCGGCTGCTGGGGCGGAGCGAGGGATTGCCCACCGTCCACTCCATACTGTTCTGGCGCACACGAGTGTCGGAAATCATCGCCACCTGCGAGATGTGCTGCGACAGTTCGAACACATAGCGCAGACGGAGAGCGGAAGACAGGGGATAGCTGAGCGACACCTTCGGGCGGCACAGCCAATAGTCGTAAGAAGCGGTGCCCTGGCGGTAGCGCTGGTTGCTCAGTCCGACCCCAGCCACATAACCCAACTTGGCAATACTTCCCTTCAACTGCGAAAATCCATAGATGCCCGACGTGTGGATACCGTTCACGCTCTCCACATCGCCCGTATAGATGTTGGACATGTATTTCCAGTTCACGTTGAGGCCGGCGGAGAAGGTGAAGGGTTTCAACTGGTTCTCATACACTGCCTCGCCGATGAGTGAGTAGGTCTTTCCGTTTACCCCGTAGGTGTAAGGCGTGCCCTCATCGTCGTAGCTGTCGGAGTTGGTGGAGATGTAAGTGCCCAGTACGTCCATTGTCAGACTCTGGTGCTTGCCCAACTGGTGGAAGAAGTAGAGGTCGAGCGACGGCGTGAAGCTCCGGCTCTTGTCATTGCTGTGGGCGACATACTCCGTGGAACCGTCCCTCACCAACGTCTCGGAAAAGGTGCGCGGACTGTTGTCGAACGTCGAGGCGAAGGCGGCCTGGAATACATAGGCGGCCGAGTCGGCAATACTGTATTTCATCTCCACCACATTCCCCACATTCTTTACTCTGCCACTCTGAAGCTGCCGCGACATGGAGCGCACCGTGCCGTCTGCCAGATGGTACTGTGCCTCCTCCCGATAGTCGTTGGCACGGTAGTCTGCGTAGTTCAGTTCGTAGAACAAGCGGAACTGACTGTTGCCCCGGTTCACCGAGGCGTAGACATCGTTCATGCCCGTCTTGGCGGTAAGGGCATTGGTGAGGTCGAAGCCCACCGAACCGCCCACGTCCTGCTTCCGGGTACGGATGTCTATCACGTAGGCGATGTCCTTGCCGTACCTCACACCAGGAGCGTCGATGTAGTCTACCCTACTGACCGAAGCCACGTCGAGTGCCTGCACGTCGCGCACGGTAGCGATGATGCCGTTGATGCGCACTTGCACCGCTCCCCGCTGGTCGATGGCGGAAATCGTATGCGCCAGTTCGTCCACACGGATGTTGGGAAGCGAGAGCTTGTTGAGCAGGGAGAAGCCGGAGTGGGAGCTCTGCTTCTGCACCTCAGTGGGAAATACCAGTTGGCCGTCCACCTTGCTAACAATGCGGGCGGCCTTCACCTCTACCTCCTTCAGAGTGACGGAATCCCTTGCCGCACCTTTTTCCGTCGCGCTCTCCTGTGCCCCGGCTTCCATACTGTAGGCCAGCAGCCCCATCGCCATACCCAAGAATAATCTTCTCTCCATAGTCGTGTTTCCTTTTTTATATTCTGCCGGCAAAAGTATAAACTCCTTGCGTAACAGACGAAAAAACTGTCTGACATCATACTGACATCCTTTGTTTATGGGACAAGAAACGCACCGTCAGGCAGATGTCAGACAAATGTCAGACGGTATGCTTGCACGTCCGTGCCCGTGGCATTACCTTTGCCCCGTCTTTGCCGGCAGGCAAGGCGGAAGTTCCAACAAAAAAGAAGCAGGAGCCTGTATGAAGAAGATTTTTATGATAGTCATAGCTGTGGTGCTGTCGTTTCATCTCTATTGCGAGATTACGCACGGGAGCGACTCCCGCACGCCCTTTTCCGAATTTGCCGAACGCATCCGTGCGACACCGATGACGGAGTACCATGACCCCGATTTCGGCTACGTCGTAAAGTACCCTGCTTTCTTCCTGCGCGAAGACACACCGCCCGGCGAAAGCCGCGGCTATGCCCGCTTCAGTTTCTCCGACCATGCCAATGTGGCATTGGAAAGCTACGTCACGACCAATCGAAGCCGTGACCTGCAGACGTGCGCCGACTCCCTGGCAAGGGTGTCTCATGCCACCAAGACGTTGCACCCCTCCTCTTTCGTCCTCGCCGGTCCGGTTTACGAGAACGGTGTGCGCATAGACGGCTACAGCCGATACACCAAGTTTGTAAAGAGCGGCAGGATGCTCTTCGTCTATTCCCTTACTTACCCCGACAGCTACAAGCCAGCCATGGGCCGACTGTTCGGACTCATAGACGACTGGAAGGTGATAGGGGCATATTGACACCTCCTTGCCGCCGTATAAAGAAGGCTTTTTGCCATGCGTGGCATTTTCAGGACACGCCTTAACTTAATTTACACAGCCCGGTTGACGGTGTTACGGCGGAAAAGCGTATCTTTGCACCTTGGAACACAAGATGAATACGTTATGAAACTGAAACCCTGCCATTCCGTCATTATCTTCGCCCTGCTGGCCCTGTCGGCCCTGTTCTCTGGCGTGAGCAATTACCGCAAGGCGCAGTATGCCATCATCAAGGACATGAACCATGCCCTCCTACAGACGCTCCGTGAGCGCCAGGACCAGTGGATTACGCCCGATACCATACAGAGCTACCGCTCCCATCTCAGCATCAGCCTTCTGAAGCAGACCAGTATCCTTTGCTATGCCGATACGGAGAACAAGGGGAGGGAGACTCTGAGCAGCCGCACGATGCTGCTCGACAAGAACCGCATCCAGGGCTATGCTTTCTGCTCGGCGATGGACGTGCTGGGTATGAGCAACCAGCGCACGCCCCTATCTCTCACGCTCATGGCGATGATGTGGGCCGTGTGGTCCGTTTGCTATTACAGGCGGAAACGGAAAGAGAACGGGGTAACGGCTGGGATGGCGATGGGAACCCTTTCCTATGTGCCGTCGGAAGACACCTTTTATAATAAGGTGAACATGGATGCTGTCCGCTTTACCCCGATGCAGCACCAACTTATGCAGCTGTTCCTGCAAAGCGAGTGCCATCAACTCTCCAAGCAGGAAATCTGCGACGCCCTCTGGCCCAAGAAGCCTGATGCCAGCGAGACACTCTACACGCTTATCCGACGCATCAAGCCCATCGTCGAGGGCAACTGCAACCTGCGTATAGAGTCGGAAAGGGGTAAGTATTACCGACTGGTAGTGAAATGATTGTTCTGCCAAACTTGCACGCCTCAAATAATAATCGTACATTTGCACACACTACTGCGTTAGCAAAACAAAAGCAAGAAGACTATGGCATTGAAGTTATATCCCATCGGAATACAGACATTCGAGGAAATCATCAACAGAAATCTCCTCTACATCGACAAGACGGAATACATCTACCGCATGGCCCACAATGGTGGAAAGTATTTCTTCTTGGGGCGACCACGCCGTTTCGGCAAGTCGCTCCTTGTCTCTACCATGCAAAGTTACTTTGAGGGAAAGGAGGAGTTGTTCAAGGGGCTTGCCATGGAGAAGCTGGAAAAAGAGTGGACAGAGCACCCCGTGCTCCATTTTAGTATGGCAATGGGTAAACATATGGAGAAGGAGCAACTGGAAAGATATCTCATCTATATCTTAAAGGAGAACGAAAGACGATTCGGTATCCAGAGCGACCTCATAGACCCCAACCTGCGCTTGGCCGACTTGATTACCACCC
>CAVKZC010000047.1:0-16542 GCA_963660455.1 Sphaerochaetaceae bacterium
ACCGCACAATCATAGACGAATACTGTTGCGACGTGAGACACGTCGCCCACTACACCGCCCCATTATACCAACCGTACAGGTGGATTTTTTTTCAACCACGAATCCCACTCTAATATTTTTTTTCGAACACGGAACTCACGGAAGGGCTAACGCCATGCCAAGCAAGAATGTTCCGTGAGTTCTGTGAGTTCCGTGGTCGAAAAAACATTTACGGCGTGAGCCTTATTCGTGTTATTCGTGAGATTACCTCCCGTTGGTCAGTGGGTCTTCGACAAGTCTCGTGGTTGAAAAAATCCAACTGGGAAAAAGTTTTTTCTCAGTTGGAAAGATGATTTTCCTTGTAGAAGAGGTGATTTTCGTTTCAGAAGTAACAGTTTCGGTACAAAAGGTGTGCATTTCGAGTTTTTAGTGCGAAATTTTTTGAACGGCGCGAAGCGCGAAAATGAGGATGAGGATGACGGAAACGAAACTTTTTCGTGGCTTTTTAGCCCGAAAATGGCGCTTTTTAAGGGGGTAACTGTTATCTTTTCGGGGTTTGTAACGGTTGATACGGCTTGTTGGTAAGCGTGTAATTAGCTGCCTTTTAGTGAGATAGGTAGTTGTTTGTAAAAATATCAATTACAATTTCAGTTATTACAGTTGTTTTTCGAGGTACCCCTATTTTTCACCCTCCTCTTATATTGTATATATAACTAATTAATTATTAATAAGTTATAAGAATATAAAGAGAGGAGACGGGAGATGCATACCCCTTAAAAAATAACTGTAATAACTGTAATTGTAATCGCAGCCCCGTTTTTTACCCTTTTTACCTTTTTACCTTTTTACCTTTTTACCTTTCTATTGTCCTCCCAGGCGCTCGAAGAAAGTGATGATTTCCTCGAAGGTCTTAAACTCGTCGCTGCCATACTCTATGGCAGTGCCCATGAAGTCGGGGCACGGCTTGGGGTCGATGAAGTAGTCGCCGTAGAGCAGGTTCTTCTGGTTGCAGAAGATGATATGGTTGTAGGCAGGCGTGGAGAGATATTCCTCTACCCAGCTTTGCACCTGTGCCGTGTAGGCGTGGTCGTTGGTTGGGGCTGATGCCACGATGTAGACGTTGTAGTACTCTATCAGCATCTCGTAAGCCTTGTGCATGGAACTGGTGGCCTTCATGTAGCTGTCGTGCAGGCAGTCGAAGTCGATGTATACGATGGGGCGCTCCTTGCCGCTCTGCCTGTCGTCTATCCATCGTATGACGGGGCAGAGGTAGTGGAACGCCACCTTGTCTATGAGGCGGTGCTCGCCGTGGAAGCGGATGGCCTGCGGGTAGTGGCTGTGGAAGAGGTCGAAGGTGTGCACCACAGGGTCCTCGTCGCCGAAGAGACCGTACACCCTTGCCTGTTCCTCGGGCGTGATGCCCTGGAAGCACCGCTCCGTCATGTCGCGGTACTCCTTGATGAGGCCCTTCGTCACCATCAGTTCCTGCACCCCGTCCTTGCGCGGGTTTTGGAACGTCTGCTTGCCCGTCATGCTGCTCATGGTGTTTCCCATCTCGAAGGCCGGGTTCACCAGTATGCGGTCGTAGCCCCGCAGCATCTCCGTGTACATGCCGCCCATGGAAGTGCCGATGATGAGGTCGGGCTTCTCCTCCGCTGCCATCTTCTGCAACATCTCCATGGCCTCCTCAGGGTGTACGGGAATGTCCTCCGCCACCAGTGTGGCACGCGGCATCAGTTCCTGCAGCATCTTCACCGTGCCGCTCTGTCCCGACGACAGGAAACCGTGCACGTACATTATCTTCTTGTCCGACATCAGGTCGGTAAATTGTTTTTCCATAGTGCTATTCTTTTAGGGGGTAAAGGAATTCCCCTTTCCCCATGCAAAATTACAGCTATTTGCAGACACTGCCAAACGAACGGGGCATTAATTTGCATCCGCATGTGCAATTAGACGGGACAAAGTGATGCCATTCTCGAAAAATATTTGTACTTTTGCCCCCATTATTCGGGAAGCGGTGTTGCTGCGTAAAGAAGACGGGCAGCGGTGCTTATATTATTAGGAATGAAACAGTCAACAGATAACCTCTACCAGCTCGACGGGCGCGTGCCCGTAGGCAAGGCGCTGCCCTTTGGTTTGCAGCACGTCCTTGCCATGTTTGTCAGCAACATTACCCCCATCATGATTCTTGCCAGTGCCATAGGCCTGGACAGTAGTGTGAGCGCCATGCTCATACAGAACTGCATGGTAGTGGCAGGTATCGGAACCCTTATCCAGCTCTACCCCGTCTGGCGCATCGGTTCGCGTCTCCCCATCGTCATGGGCATCTCCTTCACCTTCCTCTCCATCGCCATCGCCATTGCCGGTGCACACGGCATGGGTGTGCTTGTGGGTGCCGTCATCGTGGGCGGTATCGTGGAAGGCGTACTGGGCCTCTTCGCCAAGTACTGGATAAAGCTCATCCCCCATGTCGTGGCAGCCACGGTGGTTACCGCCATCGGTTTCTCCCTCCTGCCCATCGGCGCCAACTCCTTTGCCGGCGGACAGGGCGCACCCGACTTTGGCAGTGCCAACAACTGGATAGTGGGCAGCATCACCCTCTTGGCCTGTCTGCTCTGCCAGGTCTTCGCCAAGGGATTCCTCCGTTCGCTCTCCGTACTGACAGGTCTCATCGTGGGATACATCCTCGCCTGCCTCATGGGCATGGTCGACTTCAGCGGTCTCTCGCAGGCCTCCCTCGTGTCCCTTCCCCATCTCTTGCCCTTCACCCCCGAACTGAACATTGGCGCCATCCTCTCGGTGGTGGCTGTCTACCTGGTGTCTGCCACGGAGACCATCGGCGACACGTCGGCTCTCTGCAACAGTGCCCTGAAGCGTAACCCGCACAAGGTGGAGATGGGCAACGCCATCTGCTGCGACGGCTTCGTGAGCAGCGTGTCGGGCCTCTTCGGCTGCACCCCCATCACGTCGTTCAGCCAGAACGTGGGACTGGCGGCCATGTCGGGCGTGGTCAACCGCTTCACCATAGCCCTCGGCGCACTCATCATGATTATAGGCGGCATCTTCCCGGCAGTGGGCTTTGCCCTCACCACCATACCGCAGGCCGTGCTCGGCGGTTGCACCATCATGATGTTCGGTAGCATCCTCTTTGCCGGTTTCGGCATGATGGCGCGCAGCGGTTTCTCGCAGCGCAACATGGTCATCGTCAGTCTCTCGCTCAGTGTGGGACTGGGCTTCACGCAGGCCACCGGCATGTTTGACATCTTCCCCGACATCGTGCGCACCGTCTTTGCCGACAACTGTGTGGCTGTGGTGTTCCTCTTGGCCGTCATCCTCAACCTGGTGCTGCCCAAGGGCGAATAAAGGTAAAAAAGTATAAAGGTAAAAACAACATAATCGTCATGGAGTTACTGAAAGAAAGAATCATGCAGGAAGGCCGTTGCTTTCCCGGCGGGATACTGAAGGTAGACAGTTTCGTCAACCATCAGATGGATCCCATGCTGATGATGGACCTGGCCAAGGAGTTTGTGCGCCTGTTTCAGGACATCAAGTACAACAAGATTGTTACCATCGAGGCATCGGGCATCGCCCCTGCCATCATGGTGGGTTACCTCACCGGTCTGCCCGTGGTCTTCGTGAAGAAGAAAATGCCGAGTACGATGGACGACCAGATATCCTCCGTGGTACACTCCTTCACCAAGAACCGCGACTACACCGTGTGTGTGAGCCGTAGCTACCTCACGCCCGACGACCATGTCGTCTTCATCGACGACTTCCTCGCCAACGGCAATGCCTCCAAGGGCGTGATGGACCTCTGCCGCCAGGCAGGTGCCACGATAGAGGCCATGGGCTTCGTAATAGAGAAGGCCTTCCAGCACGGCGGCGACTTCCTGCGCCAGCAGGGCATCCGCTACGAGGCGCTCGCCACCGTGGAGAGTCTCGACAACTGTAAGATTGTTTTGCGATAATGTTCCGCAAGTTGATTCAATAGGTAAAATAGGATTCCCCGATGAAACGGAAACTTTTCTTGATGGCGGTGCTCTTCACAGCCGCCCTTTCCCTACATGCCGTACCCGCCAAGCGCGGCGTGTGGCGCACCATCACCCTTGCCGACGGAACGACGGTAAAGGTAGAGCAGGTGGGTGACGAACATTTCCACTGTCTGCAGGCTGCCGACGGTACACGCTACTGCTACGACAGCGACACAGACACCTACAGTGTGCTTACGGCAGCTGAGCAGCAGGCAGCGCAGACGCGCGCCCGTGCCCGCCGCGCCCGTTCGCAGGCATACACCGCCCCGCGCCGCACTGCTGCCGACAAGAGCAACTTCCAGGGCACGAAGCACGCACTCGTTATCCTCGCCCAGTTTACCGATGCCCAGTTTGCCGACGGCCACGACGTGGACCTGTACAAGCAGATAGTAAACGGCGAAAACTACACCGAGAACGGATTCAAGGGCAGTGTGCGCGACTACTTCCGTGCGCAGAGCAATGGTACGTTCGACCTCCAGTTTGACGTGGTGGGCATCTGTCAGCTTGCCCACAACTATGCCTATTACGGAAAAGACAACCGCTATGAGGGTGACGACATCAAGCCCGGAGAGATGATAGCCGAAGCCTGTACGTGGGCACACGAGCAGGGCGTGGACTTCTCCCAGTACGACTGGGACGGCGACGGATACGTGGAAGAGGTGTTCGTGCTCTATGCCGGCTATGGACAGGCAGACCGCACAGACTTACCTAACACCATCTGGCCGCACAAGTACGAACTGACAGAGGCGTATGGCAAGATGCTGACGTACAACAATGTATGGGTCAATGTCTATGCCTGCAGCAACGAGCTGGCCTCCGACGGCAGCCTCTGCGGCATCGGTACCTTCTGCCATGAGTTCTCCCACTGCATGGGCTTCCCTGACCTCTACGACACCTCGGGCGGTGACAATTTCGGCATGGACGCCTTCGACCTCATGGACTACGGCAGCTACAACGAAGATGGCTATGGTCCCTGCGGCTACAGTGCCTACGAGAAGAACGAGTGCGGATGGATAACGCTCCACGATGTCACAGACATAGAGGAGGACCAGAACGTCTCCGGCCTGAAGGCTGTCAGCGAAGGAGGCGATGCCTACATCCTCAAGAACAAGGGGCACGAGGACGAATACTACATCGTGGAGAACCGCCAGCAGACCGGTTGGGACGCATCGCTCCCGGCATCGGGCATCATGGTAACACACGTAGACTATGACGGCTACATCTGGTACTATAATGTGCCCAATGCCACCAATGGAGAGTATTACAATGCCAATAATCAGTATTGCACCAACGACCACCAGCGCTTCACCATCTTCCATGCCGACAACACGGTGAGCTATTATAATACAAAGACCGACCTCTATCCCTACAACAAGAAGGACAGTCTGACAGCCACGAGCACGCCTGCCGCCACCCTGTACAACACCAACAGCGACGGCTCCAAATACATGCACATCGACATCAAGAACATGGCTGTGGCGAGCGACAGCACCGCCTCCCTCACCTTCAGCAAGGCCACCCACGAGGCCAGCGGCGACGACGACCCCGTCACACCCCAGGGAAGCACACTCTTCTACGAGTCGTTCGACAAATGTGCAAAAGATGGAGGCAATGACGGAAAGTGGAAAGGTGTTAGCTCCAACGAGTCCTTTACCAAGGCCTATGCCGACAATGCCGGCTGGACCAGCACGAACAACGTTGTGTTTTGTGCCAGTGAGTGTGTGCGTGTAGGTTCTGCGCAAAAAAATGGTACCATTACCACCCCCGCCTTTACCGTAGACGGCATGGCCACGATGACCTTCAAGGCTGGTGCATGGGATTCGAGTGCCGATGCCTCGAAGCTCTATCTTTCCGTCTCGAGCGGTTCGCTGGGCAAGAGCTACGTCACCCTGAACAAGGGCGAGTGGGGCACGTACAGTGCGGTAATCAATGCCACGGGAGTTGTCAAGGTAACATTCTCTGCCGACAAGAAACGCTTCTTCCTCGACGAGGTGAAGGTGGTAGACCCCAGCATAGACGGCATAGGCGAGGTGGAAGCCCTGCCCGATGCCACCCCCGTGGCCTACTACTCGCTCGACGGCACACGCCTCGACGGTCCGCGCTCCGGCATCTGCATCGTGCGCTACGCCAACGGCGAGGTAAGGAAGGTTTGCCTCCCCTAAAGGCGTAGGTCTGAGAATTCTCTAATTAATTCTTGATAAAAAAGTCAAGCGATTTATTAACTTTTACAAAAATAACGATACCCCGATGAAACGGAAACTTTTCTTGATGGCGGTGCTCTTTACAGCCGCCCTTTCCCTACATGCCGTACCCGCCAAGCGCGGCGTGTGGCGCACCATCACCCTTGCCGACGGAACGAAGGTAAAGGTAGAACAGGTGGGTGACGAACATTTCCACTGTCTGCAGGCAGCCGACGGTACACGCTACTACTACGACAGCGACTCGGATACCTACAAAGTGTTTACGGCAGCTGAGCAGCAGAAAGCGCAGACATCCGCCCGTGCCCGCCGCGCCCGTTCGCAGGCATACACCGCCCCGCGCCGTGCTGCCGACCAGAGCATCTTCACGGGCACGAAGCACGCACTCGTCATCCTCGCCGAGTTTACCGACTCCAAGTTTAAAGACGGCCACGACGTGGACCTTTACAAGAAGATAGTAAACGGCATAAACTATACCGAGAATGGATTCAAGGGCAGTGTGCGCGATTATTTCCGTGCGCAGAGCGGCGGCAAGTTCGACCTCGATTTTGATGTGGTGGGTATCTGTCCACTTGCCCACGAATGTGCCTATTACGGAAAAGACACAGTGAAACAGGGCCGTGACAGAAACCCTGGAGAGATGGTAGTCGAAGCCTGTCAGTGGGCGTACGAGAATGGTACGGACTTCTCCAAATATGACTGGGACAACGACGGATACGTGGAAGAGGTGTTCGTGCTCTATGCAGGGTATGGACAGGCTGACCGCCTCGACTTACCTAACACCATCTGGCCGCACAAGTTCGAACTCCAAAATACTTCCTATGGCAAGGTGCTGTCCTTAGGCAAAGTCAAAGTCAATGTCTACGCCTGCAGCAATGAGTTGACCGGTGAAGGCGGCCTCTGCGGCATCGGCACCTTCTGCCATGAGTTCTCCCACTGCATGGGGTTCCCCGACCTCTACGACACCGCTGACGGTCCCAATTTCGGTATGGCAAAATTCGACCTCATGGACTCCGGCAACTACAACGAAGGTGGCTACGGCCCTTGCGGCTACAGCGCCTACGAGAAGAACGAGTGCGGATGGATAACGCTCCACGAGGTCACCAATATAGAGCAGGACCTGAACGTCTCTGGACTGAAGGCTGTCAGTGAAGGAGGCGATGCCTACATCCTCAAGAACAAGGGTAATGAGGACGAATACTACATCGTGGAGAATCGTCAGAAGACCCACTGGGACGCATCGCTCCCGGCATCGGGCATCATGATAACACACGTAGACTACGATCCCTATATCTGGTATTATGATGTGCCCAATGCCACCGATGGGGCATACAGGAATGCCAACGGTGAGGAATGCATCAACGACCACCAGCGCTTCACCATCTTCCATGCCGACAATACGGAGGACTATTTGGATACAAAGACCGATTTCTATCCCTACGGACAAAATGACAGTCTGACTGCCACGAGCATCCCTGCCGCCACCCTATACAACACCAACAGCGACGGCACCAAATTCATGCACATCGACATCAAGAACATGGCCGTGGCGAGCGACGGCACCGCCTCCCTCACCTTCAGCAAGGCCAATCGCGGAACCACTGGCATAGGCGAGGTGGAAGCCCTGCCCGATGCCACCCCCGTGGCCTACTACTCGCTCGACGGCACACGCCTCGACGGTCCGCGCTCCGGCATCTGCATCGTGCGCTACGCCAACGGCGAGGTAAGGAAGGTTTGCCTCCCCTGACAAAATAAGTTTCCATTTTGAAATGCGGTTTTAAGGCCGTCCGTACAGTGTCCCGACGCTGTACGGACGGTCTTTTGCGTTTTGCTTCTGCCAACCTCTAACGCTACGGCTGTTTTCTGCTTACAAAATGCAAGCATACCCCCCCCATAATGTGCTTAATGTAACATTTTACGTGCATAGTCAATTAAAAATGATACATTGTGTTGGCTGTTACGGTAAAAATGCTTAATTTTGCACGCAGTAAGGGCGCATGCTGATTACAGCCCTTCAGGATAACCATGACGACCACACGGCGGCCCCTGCCGCCACCTTATATTATATATGAGAGAACTACATACAACATATAGACTACAACAAGAGAGAGAACTACATACAACATAAGAGAGAGAATACACTGAGATTTGGAAAGTCTTTTTAGTTTTTATATTAATCATTAAACCAATCAACATGCAAAGAAGATTACTCTTGCTTGCATGCGCCCTGCTGATGTCTTTCGGCAGCGTGTATGTGAATGCACAGACTAAGACTTCGGCCACCGCCTCCCAGCAGAAGTATGTGGAGGGCGTGGTACGCGTCAAGCTCCAGCCGGAGGTGGCGTCGCGTATGGTGGAAGCCAAATTGCCGATGTCGGTAAAAGGCACCTCGAAGCAGTATGTGCAGACTGGCGTGACCCCCTTAGACAAGGTCAACCAGAAAGTAAAGGCAGTCTCCATGAAGCGTGTCTTCCCTTATGCCGGAAAGTATGAGGCGAAGCACAAGGCTTATGGGCTCGACCTTTGGTATGATGTCCGTTTCGAGGCATCCGACATGAAACTGGCTCAGGTGAGCAACCTCTATGCCTCCGTCCAGGGTGTGCAGAAGGCACAGCGCGTGCCCGTGTACAAGCCCATCGGCGGCGAGAAGTTCATAGAGGTGTCGCCGGCTGCTGTGGCCAAGGCCGCCAAGGCTGCATCCACCATGCCCTTCAACGACCCCCTGCTCAAGGACCAGTGGCACTACAACAACGACGGTAGCATCAACGGCACCAAGGCCGGAGCCGACGCCAACATCTTCAAGGCGTGGGAAACAGGCGTATGCGGTTCGAAGGATGTAATCGTTGCCATCATCGACGGCGGTTTCCAGATAGACCACCCCGACCTGAAGGACAACCTCTGGATCAACGAGGCCGAGCTGAACGGTCAGCCCGGTGTGGACGATGACGGTGACGGATATGTAGACGACATCTACGGCTACAACTTCGTTACCAACTCTGCCGACATCAGTGCCCACGAGCACGGAACGCATGTGGCAGGTACCGTAGGTGCCACCAACGGCAACGGCATCGGCGTATGCGGTGTGGCCGGCGGTAGCGACGGTACAGGCGGTGTGAAGATGATGGTGTGCCAGGTGTTCGACAGCCGTACCAGTACGGGCGAGGGCGACTTTGCCGCTGCCCTTGTGTATGCTGCCGATCGTGGTGCCAGCATCGCCCAGTGTTCATGGGGTGCTGCTTCCGCCGACGTCTATGATGAGGCCATCAACGAAGCCGTAAGTTACTTCACCAAGAATGGCGGCGGCGAGAAGATGAACGGCGGTCTCTGTATCTTCGCCTCAGGAAACAACGGCGAGGAGGGCAACTACTATCCCGGTTGTCTCGACGAGGCTGTGGCTGTGGGCGCACTGGCTGCCGACGGTAGCGTGGCATACTACTCCAACTACGGTACATGGGTAGACGTAACGGCTCCCGGCGGACTGGAGGACAACGGCCAGCAGTATGGTGTGCTCAGCACCCTGCCCAACAGTACCTACGGATACAACGAGGGAACATCCATGGCGTGCCCCCACGTATCAGGTATCGCAGCCCTCATCCTCTCCAAGTATGGCAACAAGGACTTCTCCAACGAGACGCTCCGCACGCTCCTTACCTCTTCCGTCAACGACCTCTACACCCAGAACCCCACCTACGAGGGCAAGATGGGCTCGGGTTACATCGATGCCTACAAGGCCCTGCAGGGCAAGGAAGGCTCTACACCCGACGCTGTGGCCGACTTTACGGTTACTCCATCCCACGACAATGCAGTCATAGAGTGGACCATCCCCGAGTGCGAGGAGAAGAGCATCGACCACCATGTCATCTACTACAGCACCACCGAGTTTGACGCCTCTACCGACGTGAAGACTCTCAACCGCGTGTCTGTAGACACCAAGTTCAAGACCTCAGGCGACGCAATGTCGTACGAACTGGACGGCCTCAAGGCCACTACTACCTACTACTTCGCCATCGTGGCTTACAGCCGCTGGGGCAAGGCTTCGTCCATGTCGACAGTGAAGTCTGCCACCACCAATGCCGGTCCGAGGGTAGCTCTCGACAAGACCACGCTCTCCATGACCGTGGACGCCAGCAAGTCGAATACCGCATCCGCTTCGTTCAACATCAAGAACGAGGGCGAGGGTGTACTGAAGTACCAGCTCTCTACAGCCACCACCTCTTCCAGGATGTCCACCTCTTCACGCCAGACGGCACCGTCGCCCGGCCAGGTAGTGCCCTTCGGCGGTACGATGAGGACTGTGGCAGCGAAGAACAACGCCGTGGCCATGGCCGACTACCAGGCTTCCGATTGGCCCGACACCATCAAGTACTGGTCGTATGTGCGCAGCTACATCGGCGATACCGACACCAAGGTATCTAACGCCATGGCTCAGTACTTCTATGTAGACCCATCGACCTATCCCGACGGATTCAACCTTACTGCCCTGCGCTTTGAAGGTCAGAACGGCGAGAATCCTGAGTTGGCCATTTACGATGGAGCAAAATCTATCTCTACAGCCAGTTTGCTGGAGAAGGTAACCTACAGCTTCTGGGCATACAACTGGGACATCTCCCTGCCCGAGCAGATCTACTTCGCACCGGGTTCCAGCTTCTGGGTTGTCGCCAAGTTCCCCGCAGGAGCCAAGAATCCACTTGCTGCTGCCTACACCCCCACCAGCGGTCTGTCGCCCTACAGCTTCTACAGCAACGACAACGGCGACAGCTGGACACAGCTCAGTCAGGTGCTGAAAGGCACAAGCTGGGAGAGCGTGTCCGACCACCTTACATGGGGTGTCACCGCGTTGAGCAAGAACCCCGACTGGACATCCGTGCTCAACCCGTCGCCCGCAAGCGGCGAGGTGCGTGCAGGCGAGAGTCAGGAGGTGACCGTTTCCAACGACGGACAGAAGCTCGTGAACGGTACCTATAAGTTTAATATTCACGTAAAGGGCAACGAGGCCACCGACTCCAAGAAGCAGGTAGCCCTCACCATGACCGTGAAGGGCAACAAGCCCGAACTGCACACGCAGCAGCTCATCGACTTCGGTAGTCTCCTCGTGGGTCAGAGCAAGTCGATAGACGTAGAGCTGACCAACAGCGGCTACGGCGTATTCGGCGCAAGCTATTCTGGTAAAGTAACCACTTCTTCTGATCAGTTTACAGTACCTTCTTACATGCCGGCTGTATCGGCACGTGCCAAGGGTAAGGTAACTATAACCTTTGCTCCTAGTCAGGCAGGCGACGTTACCAGCACCATAACCGTAAAGGACAAACAGGTAAGTCATACCTTCATCGTGCGCGGTGTGGCATCTGAGCCAGCCAAGCTCAACCTGCCCACTTCCGAGTACAACGTGGGCGACCTGAAGGTGGGTGGCGATGAGGTGACACAGACCATCGCCATCGAGAACAAGGGCAAGTATCCCTTGCAGTACGTCTTCCCCAAGTTCTCGTCAGAGAGCATCGAGGGTTCTACTGCCACCGTACACAAGTTTGGCTACACGCTGCAGTCGAACGTGGCTGGCGACAATACCTTCGACTATGAGGAGGCTCCCGTCCTCGCCGACGAGACAGACATCACCTCGCAGTTCAACAGCAACGTATGGCAGTCGGGCCCCATCAAGGTGGGCTTCAAGTTCCCCTTCTACGGCAAGGACTACGACCAGATCTACGTCTCCTCATACGGTGGCGTGTCGATGAATGCCATCAGCGGACGCATCTCCTGCATGGTGCCGACAGCCGACTGTGTGAACGGCCTGGGCTACATCTCCGCCTACACCAACTCGGGCTGGATGGAGATGGGTGGAAACACCAAGATTTCCTACGGCCACAAGGACGGCAAACTCTACATCAAGTTCAAGGACGTGGTGACACCTGCCACTGACGGTGGCGGCGAGACTACCACCATCAGTTTCCACATGGCTCTCTGCCCCGACGGAAGTGTGGAGGTACACTACGACAACTACATACCCGACAACGTGTTCGGACAAGGCGGCAACAACTTTGTCGGCATCAGCGACATCGAGTGTAACGACCCCTGTGTCTTCACCGATGCCAACAAGGTGACTGAAGCCAACGGAGGTCTGAACGCTGCCTACTACGACATCGAGACGGGTAGCGCCATCAAGATTGTGGCTCCTGCCAAGTCGATGATCAAGAGCCTCTCCAGCACCGACGGTTACGTGGGCAACGGCGAGAGCAAGGACATCACCGTCACACTCGCTGCCGGTGACGACCTCAATGCAGGCGAGTTGACCAACTACCTGACGCTGCTCACCAACGACCCCTCAAACAGCAGTGCCAACATCAAGTTCACAGCCAACATCACGGGCGACAACCTCAAGCCTGAGGCAGCCTACGACTCTACCTCGGTAGACTACGGCAAGGTGTTCCGCACCTCTACGCAGACTCGTACCGTGCTGCTGAGCAACAACGGTAAGGACGTGCTCAACGTTACCAGTGTGGCTGCCAAGAACGGCAAGTTCACCGTAGACGAAGATGTAAAGGACGGATTCACCGTTCCTGCCGGACAGGGCAAGGACATCATCGTTACGCTGCCCACTACAGAGAGCGGCGAGGTGAGCGATGTGCTCGTAATTACCTATGCCGACGGCACGACGAAGGAGATTGCCCTCAAGGGTGAGGTTATCGGTTGCCCCACATGGAGCGTAACTCCTGACGCAATCTCTGAGACTACCCCCTACGGCGAGAACGTACAGAAGACACTCACCGTCACCAACAACGGTAACGAGCCGCTCGCCTTCTCCCTCACTCCCGACACCTGGTACAAGGCAGGTGACGTGGTAGCAGACCAGAACGGCAAGGTAGACTATGTGTTCAAGTCGAAGAGCGACGGTTTCGACGTTGACTACGACTGGAAGGACATCACGGAAGACTATGACGAGCACATGTCTTATGCCTACTTCGCCGACAAGACCGACTATAAGGAGGTGACACTCCCCTTCGAGTTCCCCTTCTACGGCAAGAAGTACAAGACCATGTACATTTACGACACTGGTTTCGTGTCGTTCTCCAAGACAGATGACTACAAGGAGTTCCCTGAGCCACCGGCAACACTGCCCACCACAGAGACTCTGTACTCCAACATGATTTGTCCGTTCTGGGGCAACCACACCATGAACACGCCTTCTACCGACGGTGTATACTACAAGACCGGTGACGACGAGGTAGTGGTAAGCTTCAAGAACTACGGCAACACCATGATGACGGGCATGAACTTCCAGCTCATCATGCGCAAGGACGGTTCGTTTAAGTTCCAGTACAAGCTCAACCCCGACGGCTATCAGCTCGGTGTGTTCGGACTCTGCGGTATCATGGACGAGACCAAGACGCGTGGTATCTGCCCCGCAGACATGTACATCAACTCGGGCAACGCCATCGAGTTTACTCCGGTGAAGAACTACGAGTTGGCTGCAAGCAGCAATGTTTCTATCCCTGTAGAAATCAAGGCTGACAAGCTGGCCGATGAGTATAGCTATACGCTCAACGCTACCACCAACGACCCGCAGCACGAATCTGTTGCCATCCCTGTGGCTCTTACCGTGACGGGTGAGGCTGACGCTGTATTCCCCGAGACACTCAACATAGAAGTGCCCGCAGACGAAGAAGCTCAGGAGCCTACTTACATAGAGTTCTCTGTTGTGAACAAGGGTACCAAGGCATTTGCCATCACCGACATTTCGTCGCCCATGTTCGAGTATGGCGAAGGTGAAGACATCTGGGACGTTACTCCTGCCGAGGCAGAACTGCAGGTTTACATGCCGCAGAGCAACGGCGGCGGTGACATAGGCGGTGACGACGGTGGCGTGGTAAGCCTCGCTTCCGACAACGGCACCAAGATCTGGCAGACCTACTACAGCGGTGATATGGTTCCCATCACAGTGGGTCAGGATACCCTGAAGTTCCGCCTCATGCTTACCAACAACTATGAGCCGCATGAGGGTGAGTACGACATCACCTTCAACGTGGAGGGTCTCGACAGTGATACGAAGACCACGCATGTGAACCTCAACATCACCGATGTGCCCGTACTGGCCTTCGACGAAGAGGATACGTTCAACATGGACGGTGTGGCCAACGAGGGCAAGCAGACCTTCACCACCAACATGAAGAATGAGGGTGCATACAAGCTCACATACTCGCTGCGCCTCGACGCTTCAGGCCACGACGAGCAGACCTCCAGCGACTATGACGATGGTGGCATTGCTCCGGCTTACAACGTAGTGGTGAAGCCAGCCAAGGCTGCTGCCAAGACCTTCCTGGAGAGCAGCGCAAGTCAGCTCAACTTCAAGACGGCCATGAAGGCTATGGGTGTGAAGAAGGTGAAGGACGAGCAGAACTACATCTACGATGTGCCTAAGGGCTACGAATACACCAACCTGCTTTATCATCCTATCCTCAACCCCGTAATCAGTGCCAAGGCAACTGTGATGGGTTCGGGCGCTTCGGCACTCGACGAGAACTACTATGCGGCTACACGCTACGAGGCTCCGGCTGAAGGATTCAACCTCTCTCACCTCTACTTCGTGGGTACCGTGGGTACACTGGAGAATGTAGACATCGAGGCTTCCGTTATCCTCGGCAACGACGTGACGGCTACCGACAAGACCATCGGTTACGGTAAGTTGCACGTAGACAAAGAGGAGCCTAACGAGGATGGTAAATACTACGGTGTGCCGCGCATCCTCGAGTTTGACAAGCCTGTATACATCAACCCCGCAGATACCTTCTACGTGGTTCTGAAGTATCCGGCTGGCTATGCCACATCGGCTCTGCTTGTTTCTAAGGATGGTGAGATGGAGACCAACCGCTACATGTGCTACTCCAGCTCGCTTGGCGGATGGGTGGACATCGAGGCGCTCTATGACGACTACTATTCTTATGGTGCCTTCGGATTCTGCATGACTTGTGTGGAGACCCAGAAGGGCGAACCCTGGATCAAGTTGCTCAACACCGAAACCGAGGGCGAGCTTGCCGTTGGCGAAAGCAAGCAACTGCAGTTCGAGGTGAACCCCGAGAGCACTTACTTCGAGCGTGAGAACAAGGCTACCCTCGTGGTGAAGAGCAACGACCCGACGAAGAAGGTTTACAACTACCACCTCGTCTACAGCAAGAATGCTGCTCCTTACCTCACGCTGCCTGAAGGCACACCTACCGTGCCCGAGGCAAGCAAGGCTACTGTTACAGTCTCAGTAGAGGATGTGGACAATGACGCATTCTCCGTAAGCATCGACGATGCCAGCGGCATTGCCTCTATCGCCGGCTACACCAACGGTGAGGGCACGCAGGAGGGCATTACCTTCGCAAACGGCATCGTAAGTGTGGAGGCAGGACAGTCGCTCAACCTCAACGTGGAGCTTGCTCCCGCCTATGGTCAGGCTGGCTCACACGCCTTCCAGGTAACGGCTACCGACGCTAAGAGCAACGTGCGTACGGCTACTGTCAACTACAGTGTGGAGCACACCAACCGCGCTCCGGAGTACACCGGTACGTTCGACGAGATCGAGCTCAAGACGGGCGAGACATCGGGCGTATACTACTTCAAGGACCTCTTTACCGAGCCTGACGGCGAGGAGATGGACTTTGCTGCCTCTATGGCGCAAAGCACCGTGGCTTCGCTCTTCACTTCAGAGCAGGGCTTCGTAGTGACAGCTGGCAGCCAGCCCGGTACTACCTATATCCTTGTCTCTGCAACTGACGAGCAAGGCGCTATGACTGTGAAGGGCATCAACGTCATCGTGAAGTCTGCTACAGGCATCAGCGATGTGACTGTCGACGGTTCTAACGCCGACGTCTCAGTCAACACCGACGGTGGCAACGCTGAGGTTACCTTCGCTACAGCTGCTGACAAGGCCGTGCTGATGCTTTACAGCAACGCTGGTCAGCTCGTCGCACAGAAGACTCTCACCGGTGTTCATGCCGGCGACAAGGTGAGTCTCTCGGCTGGTCATGCCCTCTCGGGTGTTTACCACCTTGTGGTAGACCTCGACGGCAAGGGCTCTAACCTCAAGTTTGCCGTGAAGTAAACACTATGTGTAAACGACAGAAATGTTAAGTGCAGCGGGCTTCCGCCCGCCGCACTTTCCTAATAACAAAAGCAAAAGAGGGTGTGCCACGCGTGTGGCACACCCTCTTTTGCTTTTGTTACGCATTGTTTACGCAGAATTTGTCTTCGAAGGACGAATTAAGCCAGTCTTATTTCGGGTCACCTGCAAAAGTGTGTGGATTACGCATAGATTCTTGTAAGTCTAAACAAGAAGAACTTTTTATCAATGATGCCTC
>CAVKZC010000048.1:0-16349 GCA_963660455.1 Sphaerochaetaceae bacterium
GCAAGTACGGCAAAGACTCTTTGCTCCTCGCTGTCCTCGCCTATAATGTCGGTCCTTACAAAATCCTTGGCGATAGGAAGCACCCCAAGAGCCGCTTGCTCCAGAATATTGAGCGAGGCGACTGCAATATCGAAGAGGACTACCTTGACTTCTGCCGATGGAAAGGCAAACCCATAGCCTCTATCCGACGGCGGCGCATGATAGAGTTCTCCCTGCTATATAACATAGTTGGCAAAGTAACCTAACTTACTTGGCGATGTATCGTAAGATACTTTTTTCATACCCCTTTTGTGAGGTAGTACCTCGTTCCCCAACGAAGTATAGCTTCAATAGTCAATGAAGTACTACTTCATCGGGGAGGTGAAGTATAGCTTCGATGGACGATGAAGCCTATTGCGTTTTTCCTTGGCTCACTTTGACTGCAACCTAACATTCATTCTCGAAGCGACTTCAAGTCAAATTGGAGGCTGCTTTTCTTTGGTTTTAAGTCAAAATATGGTGAAAACGCAAATATTTTGATGAATACTAGTCGATTTTTGGATGAATATTCTTGTTTTTCGGAATAATTGTTTATTTTTGTGACCATAAAAATAAAATATCTCATCATGGAGAAGAAGATCAATCGTATCAAGGCTGTCTTAGCAGACAAAGAGAAAACTAACAAATGGTTGGCAGAACAATTGGGAAAAGACCAGGCTACAGTATCCAAATGGTGTACGAATGCTAGTCAACCTCCGATGGAAACCTTTATGAAAATCGCCCAGTTGCTGGGTGTGACTTTAGACGAACTTGTACGATTCGAAGAGATTCAATAAACAAAGAAAGAGAAAATGTATGGCAAATTACTCTTCAGGACAAAGAATATCGGTGCGTGGTGAGGAATTTCTCATCACTGGTATTGAGCCAGACGTGAACGGCAACTATTTGCTTCACGTTGTAGGCATTAGCGAACTTGTCAAGAACCATCGTTTCATTTTTGACACGAGCATTGACAAGAGCATTGATATTGTGAGTCCTGCCAACACACAGCTTGTTGCCGACACCGACCCTCGCTGGCGCAAGACGCGCCTGCTCATCGAGACGGCTATTCGTAATAATGCCTTCTGCTCACAGAAGATAACTGTGGCGCAGGGAGGCGCATACGACATTGCGGAGTATCAGATGGAACCGACACTCAAGGCCCTTGAGTTGCCGCGTCCCCGCCTACTCATTGCTGATGGCGTGGGGTTGGGTAAAACCATCGAGGTGGGTATCTTCCTTAGCGAGATGATTCGCCGTGGGCGTGGCAAGCGTATCCTCGTTTGTGCGCTGAAGAGTATTCTTGCCCAGTTCCAGGAAGAGATTTGGAACCGCTTTGCCATACCTCTCGTGCGTCTTGATAGTGTCGGCGTAGCCAAGATTCAGAGTGAGATACCGCTCAACAAGAATCCTTTTGACTACTACGACAAGACCATCATCTCCATCGACACGCTAAAGAATAACGGTCGTTTCCGTGCTTGGCTCGAAAAGACGCATTGGGACATCATCGTCATCGACGAGTGCCACAAGGTGAGTAATGAGGCCAGTCTGCGTGGCGACCTCGCGCAGTTTCTTGCCCAGAAGTGCGACTCGCTCATTCTTACCTCTGCCACTCCGCACAATGGCAATACCGAGTCGTTTGCCAACCTCATGCGCATGCTCGACCCCATCTCCATTCCTCGCAATGGCGAATATACGCAGCAGCACATCGCTCCCTATTATGTGCGCCGCTTCAAAAAGGACATTGAGGACGAGCGAATCCGCGGACAATTCCAAAACCGCAAGGTAGTCAGCATCCCTGTTCACATTGCTCCCGAGGAGGAGCAGTTCCTGAAGGTGCAGCACACCCGTTTCCAATCCATTAGCGATGCCGATGCCACAGACCAGCTCTTCGCACTCAACCTATTCAAGAGCTATCTTTCTTCACCACAGGCTGCCAAGGAGTCCTTGGTAAAGCGAAGTGAAAAAGATGATAGTATTGAAGTTCAGGAGCTGCTCGATTTGGTCAATCGGAATATTTCCTTGGGCATCGACACCCGTTATGCGGCATTCTGCGCAAAACTCAAGGAGATATGGAAGGCGAACAAGCAGGAGCGCATCGTCATCTTCACCGAGCGCATCGCCACGATGAAGTTCCTCTCCGAGAACATCCGAAGGGAGTTCCGTCTCAACGAGGAACAGGTGGTGTGCTTCGACGGCTCGATGACCGACACCGAGCAAGAGGAAATGGTATCCGACTTTGCCAAGGAAGACAGCAAGATAAGGGTGTTCATCTCCAGCGACTCGGGTTCGCAGGGTGTCAACCTCCATTATTTCTGTCATATCATGTTCAACTATGACATTCCCTGGAGTCTCATCACCCTGGAACAGCGCAACGGACGCATCGACCGCTACGGTCAAAAGAAGGAGCCAATCATCTATTACCTCGTGGCACAAGGCGAGGATGAAGACCTGCGCACAGACTTCCGCATCCTCGACAAACTCCGCGACAAGGAGCAGGAAGTACACGACACCTTGGGCGATGCCATGAGTGTGATGGAACTCTACAATAGCCAGAAGGAGGAAGACGAGGTGAAGGAAGCCCTGAAGACAGGCGATGAGGAGTTTATTGAAAAGTCAGCTACACGCCGTCGTCGCCGTGGTGGTTTCCGTAGCACCGATGCAGTGAAGTCCACTCCTGCCAAGGAGCACCTCTCCGACAAGATTTTCGAGCACAAGCTCTCGCTCTACCAAAGTGACGAACAGTTCTACAGAGACCTGTTCAGCCAGCTGGAGGCCATCGGTTCCATCCGTCCCGGCGATGTGCAGTGGCAAGAAGCCTCTGTGCCGTATGTGGAGGTGAAGAACAACGATGAACTCAAGGACGTGCTCTTTGACATACCGAAAGAGGCAGTGCCGCAGGACAATATCTTCCGTCTCTGTGCCGACAAGACTATACTCAACAAGAGCATCGCCGACTCGCGCAAGCAGAAGGGGGGCGAGTGGAGCAAGTTTCTGCCACTCTACGACCTGCACCCCATCATCCAGTATCTGCTCACCAAATTCACCGCCTCCGTGCCCAAGAGCCAGGCTTTCGTGGTGAAGGGCGAGCAACTGCCCGAGGGCATGAGCTATTACCTCTTCTATAGTAGCCATGCTAACGGCTTGGGACAGAACCTGCTGAGCAAGTTCTTCCTCGTACCGCTCGACAGGGAGGGCGCTCTGCGCGAAAAGCCCATCTCGCTCTACGATTTCCTGGAGCGGTATCACCTCAACGACTCGTTCCTACAGGGCGTGCAGGAGAGCGACATCAGTGTGTTGCAGCAGAATCTCGACAGTGCCATCGAGAAAGGTATGGAACTCTACATGAAGCAAAAGCAGCAGGACGTGGCGGTGAAAATGGAGAAGGAGTTGAAAGTCTATAATAAGAAACTGAACGATTGGGCAAACAATGCCCAACAGACACTTTTCCAGTTGGATAGTGACGACATACAGATAACCCGTCGCAACCGCAAGAACGAGGAAGAGGAAATCAAGAAAATCAGCGATGAGTCGAGCCAATTCTACCAGGACATGTGCTCGCTCGATAACGCAGAGCCTTACATGCGCCTGCTCGCTGTGTTCTATAACTTTTAATACGAGGAGACTCTATGGCAGACAATATAAAATATCGTTTTATACAGAACGTGGGCGACTACTTCCCATCGGGCTACTTCAGCGATGACTTCCTGGAGAAGGTACAGAAGTGTGCTGGCGTTTCATCTGACGAGCTGAAGCAGCTCAACGCTCCCTTCGTCGCCTTGCAAAAGGAGTACGACGACTACAAGAACTTCATCGTCAATATGCATCCCCGCACAGAGGATGCCATCAAGCATACCCACGACTTCAACACCCGACTGCTCCGCATCCTTGGCTACGACACCGACCATACCTACAACGAGTGGCTCGTGGTGAAGGACGACTGCCAGCCCGCGGAAGTGATCCCCGTACGCCATATCCTGCGCCAAGGCAGCCAGACCAAGATGCTCGTCATGGAGATGCAGCACCTCATCCGTGTGGACGAGCAGGAACCTGCCGGTCTCTTCGAGCAGCAATACGAGAGCGAGCCTGACCGCACCACGCCCCACCAGAAATACTATGCCGGACAGTGGCGCTTTGTCTTCGACCTCGACCGCGAGAAATACAAGATTTCGCCCTCCGTCATCAACAAGGCGGTGACTCATATCTTCCTTTTGCCAGAAGAGCGCCGCCCCCACTTCATCCTGATGATGGCGGGCAACGTGGTATTTCTCTTTGACAAGGACAAGTGGGCGAAGGGTGCCTACCTGGAGTTCTCGCTCGATGAGCTCTTCGCCCAGGCACGCATCCCTGCCTTCCGCAACTACTATGCGCTCTTCCACATGCTCTGCGCCAAGCAGACCTTGGCTGCCGACGGCGAGATGGTGCTCATGGACAGCATCATCGAGGAGAGCTACAAGAATGCCTATGAGGTGACAAAGGACCTGAAGGAGGGTGTCATCCTCGCCGTGGAGACTTTAGCCAACGAGGCTCTCTACTGGTGGAAGCAACAGGGCACGCTGCCCGTGACCGACTACACCGACGACCGCTTCGAGCAGGAGGTGAAGGACGACTGCCTCACCATTATATATAGATTGCTCTTCCTCTTCTACGCCGAGAGCCGCAGCGAACTGGAGATCCTGCCACTCAACGACGAGGTGTATAGTCGTGGCTACTCACTGGAGTCGCTGCGCGACCTGGAGATGGTACGCCTCAACAGCGACGAGAGCCGCAACGGCTATTTCTTCGACGAGAGCATCCGTCACTTGTTCTCCCTGCTCTCCGACGGTCATAACGCCGCACAGGGTCAGGGCAAGAGTTTCCGTGTGCGCCCCATCGACTCGCCATTGTTCAACAACAAGAATCTTCACCATCTCGCCCCGGTGAAGATACGCAACGTGAAGTGGCAGGAAATCATCCGTGCCCTCTCGCTCTCCAAGAAGAAGAACTACTGCGGCCGCATTAGCTACGCCAACCTTGGCGTGAACCAGTTGGGTAGCGTCTATGAGAGTCTGCTTGCCTTCCGTGGTTTCTATGCCGAGGAGGACTATATTGAGGTACACAAGGAGGGTAAGCCAGAGGACGGAACCTTCCTTGTGCCCTACAGCCGCATGGGCGACTTCGACATCCGTGAGGTGCTATGCAATCCCGAGACGGGCGAACCGCAGATTCTGCCCGAGGGCACGTTCGTTTACCGGCTCAACGGCCGCGACCGTCAGAAGTCGGCATCCTACTATACGCCCGAGGTACTCACGCGCAGCACGGTGAAATACACCCTCAAGAGCATCATCGACGAGGTGGCAGCCGGAAAGCGTCCTGCCACAGAATTACTGGAACTCAAGATACTGGAGCCTGCCATGGGTGCCGCCGCCTTCCAGAACGAAGTCATCAACCAAGTGGCTGAGGCTTACCTCACCTACCAGCAGCAACAGCTTCGTGAGAAGGGACGACAAAACTGGCGCATCTCGCCCGATCACTACCGCGACGAACTGCAGAAGGTGAAGGCTTACATCGCCACACACAACGTGTATGGCGTGGACCTCAACCCTACCGCCATCGAACTCGGAAAACTCTCCCTCTGGCTCAACGTAATCCACAAGGATATGGAGACGCCCTTCTTTGCCAACCGTCTCACGGTGGGCAATGCCGTGATTGGTGCCTGGCTGAAGGTGTATAGCCGCGACGAGGTATATGGCATCAAGACCACCACGGGCAAACAGCGCTTGCTGCCCAACAAGTGGTGGGAGAAGGCTCCGCACAAAATCAAGTTCTTCACCAACCGTGTGAACCGCTCGGTGAACGAGGTCTACCATTTCCTCCTCCCCGATGCCAATATGCTCGGTGTGCGCAGCATCAAGGAGCAGAAGCGTGCCCCAGAGAACAAGGAAACGGACGCTCGCATGGCAACCCTCCTGAAGGACTGGACTGCGCCCATCGGCGACTTCGACTTCAAGATTCTGCAACGCCTCTCGGCAAAGATCGACATCCTGCTGAAGGAGTATTTCACCGACCAGCTCTCCATCGACAAATATACCAACAATCGCCGTGAGATTTGGGACGGTACAGATCATGCCACTGACGGCGAACTGTTCCGTGCAGAGATCCAGGCAGAAACGTATGCACGCAAGCAGGAACTTTTCGACACTCGTTACCGCCGCGACAATGCCTATCGCAAACTGAAATTGGCGATGGACTACTGGTGCGCCCTGTGGTTCTGGGAGTATAAGGATGCCTCGGCGCTGCCCACTCGCGAGGAATATTGGGCAGACCTGGAGGCGTTGCTCGATGTAGATAATGCCTTGCTCGACCGCCGCACTCGCGCCGCATTGGAGCGTGTTGGCTCTGGCATGGTATGCGAGGACGCACCTGAATATGGTGGCGGTCAGCGTATGACAGAGGACGAGTTTGCCATTGTTACGAAGACGCAGGAGGAGCTGCTCACCGAGCAGCGCGGCTCTGCCTCGCTCTTTGCCGAAGAAGATCCCTTGCGCCTACAGATAGCCAACCGTCTGGCGAAGCGTTACCGCTTCTTCCACCCCATGCTGGAGTTTATTGAGGTATTCTGGCTGAGAGATGGATTCGATATTATCTGCGGTAATCCGCCATGGATTAAGATGGAGTTTAACGAGGCGAACATCATTGCCGAAAAATATCCCGAGGTGGCTATCCGAAAGGTTTCTGCCCCCGATGTGCGGCAGAAGCTCTCGCTCTTCATGCAGAATCCTGCGCTGAAGTCGCTCTATCTGAGTGAGCAGAACGAGCAGGCGTGCAGCACGGCGTTTATGAACGCCTACTGCAACTATCCCTTGTTGGTTGGTCAGCAGACGAACCTATATAAGTGTGTGCTCGAAAACTGCATGGACTTGGCTTCGGAGGAGAAGGGCTACATCGGCATTCTTTGCCCTGAGAGTATATACGATGACCCTAAAGGTCAGCCGCTTAGACGTGAACTGTACAAGAGGTTGCGCTACCATTTCCAGTATCAAAATGAACTTCGGCTTTTTGCCGAAGTTCATCACCATACGGTGTATGGTGATCAACTTCTCGGCCCTCGCCGAAGTTCATCACCGCGCTTCGCTTCGCTCAGCAATTTGTTCCACCCAAGCACGGCGGATGCTTGCTTTGCGCACGATGGACATGGTGTGTGTGGAGGAATTAAAGACGAGAACGGAAATTGGAATACCAAGGCACATCGTGACCGCATAGTAGAGATTACAGATAAAGAATTGCAAGTTCTGTCGGATACGTTTGAGGATGGAACTACGGGGGATTGTGCAAAGTTGGTGAGTTTGCATTCAAGAGAAATCATTGAGATATTGAGCAAAATCTCAGAATTTCATAAACATGTAGATGATGTTCAAAACATTACATCAATGTGTTTTGACGAAACAAATGCCCCAAAGGCTGGCTTGATAAAGAGACATACTTGTATACCCAATATGGATAAGTATGAAATGATATATAGTGGTCCGCATTTCTATGTTGCAAATCCTATATATAAGACACCAAGAGCCAATTGCACACTCAATTCTGATTATGACAATGTTGATTTGTTGAATATAGGAGACTACTATATCCAAAGGACTAATTATGTACCAACAATCCCACTTCCTGAATATAATCTTCAGGTGAAGGGATTTCAAGCGCATCAAGATACTAACGGAGAAACTGTTTATGATAATTATTTTGATTATTATAAGTTAGGTATTAGAGCTATGATTAGTCAAGCTGGCGAACGCTCGTTGATATGTGCTGTTTTGCCACGCAAAACAGCACATATCCACGGCATTATATCTATCTCGTTCCTCGATAGATATAATGCCGTGGATATGGCTGCACTTTGTGCATCCATAGTTATAGATTTTTACATTAAGACAATTGCTGCACAAAACTTAAGATATAGCAGATTGGCATCTTTCCCTCTCGGCATCCCTGCGAAGTACCAGTCAGCCATGTACTCACGCACCCTCCTCTTGAACTGCCTCACCTCCCATTACGCCGACCTGTGGAGTGACTGCTGGCGCGACGACTACGCTGCCGAGACATGGAGTAAGAGCGACGCGCGGCTCAAACCCTTCTCGGGTCTGACGGAAGAATGGGCATGGGAGACTCCGCTACGCAACTACTACGAGCGCCGCCAGGCGTTGGTGGAAATAGACGTGCTCGCCGCCATGGCTCTCGGTCTCTCGCTGAAAGACCTGGAGATGATCTACACCATCCAGTTCCCCGTGCTGCAGCAGAACGAAAACGACACCTGGTATGACGCCAAGGGCAACATCGTCTTCACCTGCTCCAAGGGCCTCACCGGCGTGGGCCTCGACCGCAAGGGCAGCAACAAGACAGGCGTAAAAGGCTGGGAAGACATCCGCGGCGAGCAGCTCGACCAGAACACCTACGCTGGCACCGCCCCCACCCATACCCATACCATCGACCCGCAGAAGAGCGAACTCTACGGTGGCCAGCAAATAATCTACCACGCCCCCTATACCCGTTGCAACCGCATCGACGACTACCGCACGGCTTGGGCGCACTTCGAAAAGATGTTCAACAAGTAAAATAAACGATTCAAGATATGATAACAGAGTTAAGACTGCAGAACTGGAAGAGTTTTTCCGACGCAAAACTCTACATCGACCCTATTACAATAATAATAGGTACGAATGCCAGTGGCAAATCAAACATATTCGATGCACTTAAACTATTGTGCGCAATTGCCTCGCCTGCAGACATCGCAGACATCGCAAAAGATGTACGCGGCGGAGCGGAAGGAATCATCAGAAGAGAGCAGACTGACTGCACGCTTACTGCTGTGATGGATACCGACAAGACTACGGAGCAACTGACATATACGATAACGCTCGGTTTTGACAAGCAGAAAAACATCAGCATTAGCGGCGAGGCACTTATTCTGTCAAACGCCAACACGAAGAAAGAGTTGACGCTTATAGAGAGAAAAGAAATTGACGAGACCAATTCCTCAATCGTTTCTGTAAATCTCTACACAGAAGGGAAACCGCGCTCACAGAAATTTCCTGCCAAGTCGTCTATCCTGTCGCAAATAGAATATGTGAACTGCAATCGCAAGATTAAAGATGCAGCCGAAACGGTAGTGGCAAATTTCAAAAAGATACGCATGTCAAATCCGATACCAGAGCGTATGAGAGATTTCTCACCGCTATCGAAGTACATTGCAGAAGATGCCTCCAATCTTGCTGGGTATCTGGCAAACTTGGATGCTGATACGCAAGTGCAAACGTATGAAGCCATCATGAAATATCTCAGACCATTGCCAGACAAGGACATCAAGAGCATACGGGCGGAGAAAGTAGCACTCACGGATATGGCAATGCTCTTCTGTACGGAGGAGTGGCAAAAGGACAATACTCAAGACCAAAGTGCTCGTGGCATGAGCGATGGCACACTGCGTTATGCAGGCATCTTGGCTACGCTGGTCACGGCTGAAAACCATAGTATTGTCTTGCTTGAAGAACTGGACAAGGGTGTACACCCGTCACGTGCAAAGAATCTCGTGACGATGCTGAAAGAGATTGGCCGACAGAAGCAACTCGACATCATCTGCACTACGCATAATGCAACCTTTGTAGATGAATTGGGACCGCAGATGATACCGTTTATCTCATATGTAAAGCGCAATGTGGCAGACGGTTGCACAGACATTCGTCTGCTCGAAGAAAATGAGAAACTTGCACGACTGATGGCCACGAGAACCGTTGGCGGCATGATGACAAATAACGACCTGTAAGAAAGATGAACAAGAAAGTACTTATCGTAGATACATGTCTGGCTTGTGTATGGATGCAGGTACCTAAATTGGAAACTGCTGGGACCGACAATGACCGTTGGGATTACAACCGCGTGAACAAGAAGATAGAAGAAGAGACCGCAGCCGGCACTCTCCTCGTATTGCCGTTGGCCTCTATCATAGAGACGGGCAACCATATAGCACAAATCAAACACCAAAATAGAATGGGCTATGTGCACAAGTTTGCCGAACATATACAACACTGCATAGACGGTGACAAACCATGGGTGGCCTATAATGAGCAGAACAACTTATGGGCAGGTGAGCACCTGAAAGGCATTGCCGACAGATGGGTGGGGATGAACGACAAGGGAGAAACACATTCTCTCGGCGATGTCAGCATCCTCGACGTTGCCACCGCCTACCGCAAAGTAGGATTCCAAGTAGAAATTCTCACTGCCGACCAACTGCTTAAAGCCTATGAAAGCGTGGATATCGACCAAATAGAAATGCCAAAGCCGAGAAGAAAAAGATAGATGCAATAACTGCACTTGCTCAGCACAATTTCTAACTGGTATTCAATTAGTAACTCATAGCTTATCAATATATATGGCATTTTTTAAAAATAAATATCAGATGATAAAAGCTACCGATGATGAGATTCGGGAGTTCTTTACTACAACCATATTTGAGGGAATATACTCTAAAGAAATAAAGAGTAAAAACACGTCACACTTCAAAGGACATATTCACTCAATTAGAATCAACGGAGAGCCAACAAATGTTATTGGTTCATATATAAATGTGTCTAATTTCGCCAATGACATTCCTGAAGGAGAATGTACTTTCAAATGCCGTACAAAAGAAGAAGTACGTACGACTCCATCACAGATAAACTTCTATCAGAATCCTAAATCGTTAAGAAGTAAAATGGCTATAGTGCAGGAACCAGCATTAAAGGATGGTGAATTGTGCAATAAGGATTTATTCGAGTTATGGGGTGTTGATGATTGCGAGTGCATAGGATTCTTCCATGCAGATTCAAAATCTGACGGATATATTATTGATGACCTCAGAAAACCCAACTTTGACCGTATACCTCCGTATTTATCTAATAAAAAGCAGATATCGTTGTGGCTCAAGTATCTACCCAATGGAATAGAACTTGATAACTACTATAGATTCACATGGAGACTATCTCACAAGAATGAGAAAAATCCTTATGAGATATTTTTTGATAGTAGGTATCCTACTCAAGAAATAACTCCCAAATGGTTTATCGATAAGTTGTTTGAAGACAGACACAGTGATAAATCAAAGAATTTTGGTTCTGCAGCAAATTTCCTTGACACATTAAGCAAGCAACTGAGTGCCAAGGAGTCAACCTTTGTATATGAATTGCTTCAAAACGCCAATGACTACCCTGTTGAGGGAGAAATGGTAGATGTTGAATTTTATATCACAGACGACTATCTGCTTTTTATGCATTCTGGAGAAAAGTTCAATGTAAGAAACATATCAGGTATTTGCGGAATCAATGAGAAGGAGAAAGTTGCCAATAAAAAGACTATTGGCTATAAGGGAATAGGCTTCAAAACTGTTTTCCTAAACAACCATTATGTATATTTGCGAACAGGAGAGTATTCATTTAGATTTGATGAAGGCGAAACTCCTGAGAAAAAACTTGGTGGCAAAATTAAACGACAAGATGCTCCTTTCCAGATTCTTCCTATTTGGACTGAGCATAATGAGGTCGCACCAGAAGTAAATTCTGTATTTGATAATGCAGATAAAAAGTTTAATGTACAAATTGCTCTACGTCCTGAAGATAAAAATATTCTACACATCGGCAAGGACAACTATGAGTATCTGTTTAAGGATATATTCTCAGATTCGAATATAATCCTCTTTATTCCCAATATAAATTCTGTAAAAGTTTTTATATCGGGAAAGGAAGAACGTGTATGTTTCCGCAATAGTGAAAAATGGATTGTTAGCGATTATGAAGAAACAATATCGCCAGATCTTCAAGAAGCAATCAATATAACTATAGACAAAGGCAACAGTCGAATACCAGAAAAGTACAAAGATTTTGATTGTACAAAAGTGTCATTCGCATGTAACCATGAGGGAACGATGATTAAACCTGTTGATAATGCAATTATATATTGCTATTTGCCAACCAAGGCTTCGTGGGGATTCCCATTCTTGATGAACACCGATATGATACCAAAAGGTGACCGCGATGATATTGAAAAAGAAGTAAAGTTGGTCAATGCAAATGAATCGAACTTTAACGAAGAACTTGCGGCTATTGCTGGCGATAAATTCTTTTGCTGGATAAAAGATTTATTGACTTCAAAAAAGTATCAGTTAGGCTCAGTGTTTTCTCTCATCCCGGATTTCAAGAAGTGCAAGAAAGAAAATCACCTATATACAAATTTCATAGAACAGTTTGAATGTACTTTCAACAAGAAAATAGAAACAGATACGATAGTACCTATTAGGCAGGATATTGCAAATGTAAAGAAAGTTATTCTTGATACAACAGGTCTCAGCACGTCAGGCATTATGACCGATGATGAGTTTTGCAAGTTTACAGGAATGCAAGACTACTATCTCCCATTGCCGGTGCTAAGAAAGGATAAGAGTTTCAAGGCTTTCTTAAAGCGATATGTTGACGAAGAACAGAGATTTGAGGAAGACAATTTGCGAGACTTGATATCCAACGAGGATTTCAAAGAATGGTTGCAGGTACAAGACAATAATAACAAATTTCTCAATTTCTTGTTAGAGGACGACTATCTTGAGAAACTTCTTGATGAGGAGATTTTCTTAGATGCAGATGGAGAACTTTATGCAGCTTCCGACCTGTACTACAACATAGATAAGGAGTTGGAAGACCTGCAAGCATTCTCTGACCATCTTTCCTATTTGTCGTCCAAAACACGTGAATACTTTTCAGACAAAGTCAAATGGAATGAAGTTATTGAAGGTGCATTCGCTAAATTCGATGCAGACGACTTTATTGATAAGACGCTCCTTTCGAGAAATAGAAATGAGACAAAGGAAAGACTCAAGAATAAGAACACATCTATCCACTTCTATAAATTCTTGGCAGAGAATGTGTCCTTTGATGAGGATTACCTCAATCTGCCATTTATATCTGACAATAACGAAGTTGTTGATGACTTTTGCGATAAATTCATCTTCTTCTCATCTATCAAAGGGCATAAGGTCTTCGACTACCAATGGCTGTCTAATGTTGAAGGAGAATTCTTGTCTAACGACTATACCGATGTGACTAAGGCGTATTTCGAAAAGAATTTCAAAGTACGAAAATTCTCGGACGAGGTTGTCGCTAAAGAGATTATATTATCGGAAGATCATCACGATGATATCGAAACTGAAATTGCAAATGACTTTGATGTAAATAAGTCGTTTGTATACTATTGCTATGCTCAGAAATCAATTTTTGAAAGCAGCGATTTACGTAAATATTCCCTCTTTGCCTATAATGGAAATGGAGAAAATGTAAGCAGTTTGACGGAGTGCAATATATACTTTGACTCAAATCTGTATGATTATTACGCAGCTAAAGAATGGATTGATGATGATTGGATGTATGTCATTGACAAAGACTATTATACAGAAATATCTGAGCTTGCCGATTTCAAAAAGTTCCTCGACAAAATATTTTGGGTTCGCGAACTTACAGAAGAAAGATTCTATAAAAATGTTGTCCGGGAAAACATCACAGATGTATTTAAGAATACAAGTGGGAACCTTGATCCCGACGGAACAAAAAACGTTGACTTTGTAAGATACCTCAACGAGAACTACGAGCTTATCTTTGTGGTTGAAAAGGACTACGACAAATTCTCAGAATTTAAACCTATTTCCAATGAAGGTTCCGACTTGTCATTGGATGACAACGTATATGTATATGACGAGGAACTGGCTGATATTGCCAATAATAGTTGGTTCCCTAAGGATATAGTCTGTATGTGTACTAAAGAATATGGAGAGTCTAAATCACTTGAACGCATAGGATGTAAAAAATATAAATTCGGAGAATTCTATGATGACGTTATAGTTGAGAACATCACTGTTATCAACGAGGCGATATCATCAAAAGAAGAAAGTGTAGCCTTCCATAACTTCATTATTTCAAAGTTAGGCTCCCTGACGACAGACCAACAAGAAAAAATGTCTAAAGCCATGGTCTATCTTTATGGACAAGACGAACCTGTTGATGGTGCAAAAGGACACACTACATTAAGCGCAAACGCAAAGGAGTTGTTTGAACTCGGTCTAGTCGATTTTGCGGATTTGGATATCATAGACCCAGATTATGAACCAGAAAAGAATGTAGAGTATTGGGAAAATCGTCTTGGTAATTCTAAGTTTACAGTAAATAATTTCTTCACTTGGATGAAGGATAATTTAAGTGACTTCCAGAATACCCTCCTGGATGAAAAACTTAACCTCGCATTTTGGCGTTGGCTTAAAGACACAGATTCTGCACAACCCATCGATCAATTAAGCAGTTTGCCACTCTTACTGAAGAATGGTGAAATAGACGCTAATGGCCCAATATATTTTTCAGACGAATATATGGAGGGTGCAGGAATAGAGAATTCTATCAAGAGATACGATTCGGATACTAATTTTTTGAGTCCTCGCTATATCACAGAAGATGACAACATTGGGCAGTGGAAATCATTGTTCTCAAACGTTGGTGTCAAATTTGACATAATTGACATCCTGGTTGGTACTATTATTCCTCAGTTATCAGATATCCAAGATGAGAACTTGCCAAAGTTAATTGCGAAACATCGTGAAGCACTTGAGGGAAAATACGAAGATGGACTTATATCACATCTCAAAGATTTGCTAGTAAAGGCACATGATGGCAATTTCTATGATATTAGTAAGGTAATATATATTGACTGTGAGAAAGATGAACCTTTCCCATACATCGAACTTCCGAACCAGATTTCATTTGATTCAGCGGATGAGCGTCGTTTAGCCAAAGAAATCCTTGAGGAGATAGACTGTGACATCATCAATTCTCTAAGTGAATGGCAAAAATGTAAACTCGACTATTACTTAAAATTGCAAGGTGATGACGATGAAAAAATACGTCCTTACCATTATCGCTTAATCAATGATTTAGCAGCGATTCGCAATAGTCAGCTTGACTCATTAAAAGAAATAGACCATGTTGACGAAATCCGTTTGCTGAATAAGGACGGAGAATTTTGTAAGGCAGAAGACCTCACAATGGGTTCTGTGTATAATCCATTCTTTGATTTTGAAGCATGTGGAATCACATCATTAGACTATGTGAGTGATGCATACCAAACAGAGTGTGCAGAATATGTCGGAAAGCTATTTAGAAGTATGAAGACGCATTGCGACTTCCAGGAAGAAGATATTGATTTCTTGGAAGGGCGTGATTGCGCCATCTATTTTTGGTCTAAGTATCTTACAAAAAAAGAATATGCCGTTGTTCGCATTCCTAGAATAAAGCAGTTCATAATAGATGGAAAATTCAATAACATAAAATGCATTCCTACTAAGGATTGTATGAAATGTGCGTCTGACTTGTATTATGGTAATGAAGTATCTCGTTATTTCAAGAATATAGAGGATGCAGAAAATAAAACTCCGCTTTCATCTATTCCAGATGTCAAACTTGACGGTGATGAGACGTTATTCGGCAAGTTGCCATTTAAAGCATCTCTTGATTTTCTTGATGCATTGTATGCACTTATTAATGTATCAGGACAGGATAGACGCAGCCTACTTTTACGTTGGATGATAGATTCTTATGATAAGTCGTATGACAATAAGATAGACGAGTATCGTGAGGATGAGAATGCCCTTTGGCTCAATAACAAGAATGAAAAGGTGCAAATTAAAGATTTGTATGCACTGGACTATAACGACAAGTTGTTGGAGCAATATTTTGGACAAAATCCAAGAATAGCAAACAAGGACTATTTCCCAGCAGGTGATTTTTATAAAGAGATTTGCGATATTTTGAGAATTAATACAATTACGAGTGATGATTTAAAAATGGAACCTGTTGGGGATTCCGTTTACAAATCTTGTGATAATGATCATAAATTGTATGCACTTGTTATCGCAGGTTTGATAGATTCAGATAACTGGCAAAAGCTCTACATGGGTTATTGTGAAAAGTTAAATGAATTGACACTTCATAAATGCGATTCGATATTGATTACATACTCTGAGGATTCTGGCATCAATCAAAATCTAAAAAAATTCTATCATAAACCCGATAGTAATGATTTCTATTTCGTTGACGATTTGGATGGAAAACGAGTATTCCGGTATTTTGTAGATGCTTTCATGGAATTCTTGAATATTGATGCCAAAAGAATTGCAAAAGATGTTGTTGAAGATATTATGGACTGCAGTGATAATGCGCTTGAAGTTGCGAAAGATCAGAATAATCTGATGCTTGATGAAGAATTCAAGGAAGAATTGGACAAACTCATTC
>CAVKZC010000049.1:0-16263 GCA_963660455.1 Sphaerochaetaceae bacterium
TGCTGTCCGCCATGTGGCTACACAAGCACATAAAAAGTTGTTTTTCTGCTAAAAAGCTATCTTCTTTCATATTTTTACCATAACTTTGCACTATATTTACGAGCAGAGAACAACAAGAGGAAAAGGAGCGTAAAAGAAAAAAATGAAAAGGCAACAAATCTACATCGTCATGGCTTCGCTTTTCTGCCTTTTGGCAGGAGTGGGCATCGTCATGGCCATACAACATAAGGGAGAGTCGCTGCAACTTCTGCAGGTAGACAATGTGGGCGGAGAGATAGCCCGCTTGGCATCACAGCAAAAAGCCACGCCACAGAAAAAGAAAGAAAAGAAGTCTGCCCCACCCAAGAAAACCGACTATACCGTAAGCGGTACCTTGCGTGATGAAAAAGGTATGCCTGTAGGTGATGTCATAGTGAGTGACGGATATACCTGTGTAAAGACCGACACCTCGGGACATTACCGTTTCAAGCGCGACAGTCTGGCGCGTTTCATCTATTACAGTGTGCCTGCCTACTGCGAGGTGCCGGTTCACTCGGAGCATTGCCGCACGGCCCTGTTCTACCAGTCTGTAGTGGCTGGCAAGAAGACATACGACTTCACCCTTACCCGTTTGCCCGACGGCAAGGAGAGGAGTTACCGCCTGATAGTGATAGGCGACCCGCAGGTAACCAATTCCATGAACCCCTTCTACACTTCGCCCGAAGACAATCCCATCGAGGAGAGTGACCTCCAGCGGTTTACGTCACAGACGATGGCAGACATCAGACAGACCATACGCAATCTGCCTGAGGGTACACCCGTCTACGGCCTCAGTATGGGCGACGACGTGCAGTACTATGGCGGCTACAACGCCGTGCTGGAGAAGCAGATACGTGAGGCGCTCGGTTCTACGCAGATGCGCCTCTTCTCGGTAATAGGCAACCACGACCAGGACGGCAAGGCGCTCTACAAGCGCAAATGGGAAGAGAGTTTCGGTCCCACCGACTATTCGTTCGACCGCGGTGACGTACACTATGTCTGCATCAACAACTGCTTCTTCACCAAGAAGGCGGCATACTATTCACCCGGCGAACTGCACCAGTCGCAGGTGAAATGGCTTGAGCAGGACCTTGCCCTTACATCCAAAGACAAGAAGGTGGTACTCTGTTATCACATACCCTTTACCTTCGGAACATCACCCTTCAGTAAGGCCACGCCCCTCGGAATAGAGAGCGAACACGGACATTATGCCTCCTCTCGTCTCTCGTCGCTGCTTGCGTTGCTGGGGCAGTTTGAAGGAGGATACGAACTCTTTTGCGGCCATACCCATTTTGCCATCAATCATGAGATAGAGTTTAACGGCAGACGTGTCATGGAGCATTGCCATGCGGCGGCATGCGGCAATATATGGCAGTCGAACATCAACATCTGCGGAACGCCCAATGGCTATTATGTCTATACTTTTGACGGAACCCGTCTGGCAGACTGCTACTACAAGGGCACGTTCTGGAAGGAGAGCAAGCAGATGACACTCTTCCGTGCAGATACCGACTTCAACGGTGAGTCGTATGGTGCCGACTGGGAGTTGCCTCACAAAAAAGGTGTCTTGGTAGCCAATGTCTTCAATGCCGACAGCCGCTGGAGGGTCTATGCCATAGAGGAAGGCAGAGAAAGTGCCATGCACCGCATCAGTCACCAAGGGCAGGATGCCTTTGCTGCGGGCTATCACCACAAGTATATCAAGGCCATGCCCTTCAGGTTTGTAAACAAGGAGAACCGTTATCTCGTCATGAACCATCTCTATTATTACGAACCGAAGAATCCTGATGCGCACATCATCGTCAGGGCAGTAGACCCCTATGGGCATGTATACACGGAACAAAGTAGTGAGGCCGTTACCGAACCTTTCAATAACTATGCCCACTATTATCCTGAAGAATAAAAACAACTTAAAAAGTTTGTGAACTTCAGATATTTATGTTATTTTTGCCAATAAAAAAGAGAAATGGCAAGAAACAAAAAAGAAAACCAGGACGAGAAACCAGACAAGGGTGCAGCCACAGGCTCTGCCAAGAAAACCGCCAAGAAGAAAAAGAAGAAACCCGTCATCTCCCACATCGTTAAGCCGGAGAAGATGACTTTGGAGGAGTGGCAGGTGAAGCTGCGCCAGCAGGTTTCGAAGACCGAACATTTTGTTATTGAGAGTGTTGACGAAGAACTTTGCCCAGGCGAATATGTTGTCCGTAACCCTGAGAAACACAATGAATACAAAGTGGTGTACCGTGGGGCCAACAGCGAGTGGAACTATTGTTCTTGCATGGATTTCAAGACTTCGAGACTCGGTACCTGCAAGCATATCGAAGCCGTGAAGAATTGTTTTGTCGGAAAGAAAGGCACGCGTGTTCATCGTGAGATTCCGCCCTACACCTCCGTCTATCTCTCCTACCGTGGCGAGCGCTGCGTAAAGATACGTATAGGTTCGGAAAACAAGGAGGCTTATGAACTTCTTGCCAAAGATTATTTCGACGAAAACCATGTCTTGAAAGAGGCTGCCTATGCCCATATCGGCTCTTTCCTGAAACAAGCCCGCCAGATAAGTGACACATTCAGATGCTACAAGGATGCCGTTGACTTTATCGTTGATATTCGCGAGAAAGCCAAACGGGAGAAGATTGTCGGTGCTTACGATGACAGGAAACTGGACGAACTGCTGAAAGTCAACCTCTACCCCTACCAGAAGGAAGGCATCCGCTTTGCCGCAAAGGCCGGCAAGGCCATCATTGCCGACGAGATGGGTCTCGGTAAGACCATTCAGGCCATCGGCACCGCCGAACTTCTCCGCAAGGAAGGACTCATTGGTTCCGTACTCATCCTCTGCCCTACCTCACTCAAGTATCAATGGCGCAGTGAAATCAAGAAATTCACCCATGCTGAGGTGTATGTCATCGAGGGAAGCCATCTCAAGAGGAAGGAAGCCTACAACCGCCCTGAACCTTACAAGATAGTCTCTTATAATAGTGCAGCCAACGACATCAAGATACTCGGAGGTTTGCAAACCGACATGCTCATCATGGATGAGGTGCAACGCCTGAAAAACTGGAATACGCAGATTTCCCGTGCAGCGCGGAAGATAGACTCCGATTATTCCGTCATCCTGTCGGGTACGCCCTTGGAGAACAAACTCGACGAACTCTACTCTATCGTGGAATTTGTAGACAACTTCCGCCTTGCCCCTTATTATCTCTTCAAGGAGAACCACATCCTCACCGATGAGACAGGAAAGGTGTTGGGCTACAAAAACTTGAACGAGATAGGCAAGAACCTGAGCGACATCCTTATCCGTCGTCGCAAGAAAGACGTGAAGCTGCAAATGCCCAAGCGAATGGACAAGAATCTCTTCGTGCCGATGACAAAGGAGCAGATGGGGATGCACCAAGAGTGGCAGCAACAAGTGATGTGGCTTGTACAGAAGTGGAGAAAATTCCATTTCTTGTCCGACAAGGACAGGAAACGCTTGCTTTTGTTCCTCTCCGAGATGCGCATGGTGTGCGACAGTAGTTACATCCTCGACCAAAAGACAAGATACGATACCAAGGTGGAAGAGTGTGTGAACATCATCAGTGACATCATCAGCGAGGAAGGCGAAAAGGTCGTGGTGTTCAGTCAATGGGAGCGTATGACCCGTCTCATTGCCAAAGAGTTGGAAGCTAAGGAGATTAGTTTCGAGTATTTGCATGGTGGTGTGCCATCCGAGAAGCGCAAGAACTTGGTGGATAACTTCATGGACGAGCCTTCGAGTCGTGTGTTTCTTTCCACCGATGCCGGTAGCACAGGCTTGAACCTGCAAGCTGCCGCCACTATCATCAACATCGACCTTCCCTGGAATCCAGCTGTACTCGAACAGCGTATCGGTCGCATCTATCGGCTCGGACAACAAAACAACATACAGGTGATTAACCTCGTGGCTCCTCATAGTATAGAGGAAGGAATGCTGGGCAAACTCCGCTTCAAGACCTCCATGTTTGAGGGTGTACTCGACAATGGCGAAGACTCTGTATTCATTGACAGCGACAAGTTCACCAAGATCATGGAGACTGTTAGTAGCATCGTCGGAGAGGTGGAGGAATCGTCAAGTTCTTCTGACGAGGATGCTGCCGCAGAAACTTCAGCTTCTACCATCTCTATAGACGAGGAAGAAAAGCCCATAGCCGATTCCGACGAGAAAGTAGAAATGGGAACAACGTCTACTCATGAAATTTCTGACGGGGATAAAGAAACAGCCAGTACGGAAAACGCCCCAACTGCTGAAGCAGAACAAGACGGGGTAGAAGATTCGTTATCTGTAGCTCCACATTCCTCAGCTACGTCTACTCGTCATCCTGCCCAGCCAAAGGACTTGGTGGCACAAGGAGTCTCTTTCCTCTCTGGCTTGGCCGAAACCTTGAAGTCGCCGGAGGCCACAGCGCAATTGGTAGATTCCATCGTGGAGAAAGACGAACAGACTGGTGAGACTTCCATCAAAATACCGGTGGAGAGTAAGGATACTGTCTCCAACCTCTTGAACCTCATCGGGAAGTTATTTGCGAAATAAAAAAGGCGGATTCTAAAAATTACCTTTGATGGATTTTTGCATTTGTCAAGGTCCGAGCCTACTGCTCATCTTGAGGCAGTTTACTGCTGTAGTAGCGGCAACTTTCGGAAATGACCTAAGTGAAGAATAACGTTGGAGGCGTAGACATCCCGTTTCGCTTTTATACTACACACTACACCCGAGGAGATCTAATGGCTTGTGGTACAACAAGTTTGTAGTGGTGTAGTGTGGGTTAGTACACTGCACTCCGTCTAACACGTTGTTAATTAGTAATATACACCATTTTGGTGTAGTGTGAAGTGTTTTTGCTCTTTTTCTAATATAAAAATGCTCCCAAAATTTGCTCCAAGTGCGGAAAATGTGTAATTTTGCACAAAACAAGTATCAAAAATGTGTAAAGCATCACATTTTCGGCACTTGAAGCGACTAATACAAGAAAATATGTTTGATAGGAAAATCATCATTCAGCTCAAGAAATGGCAAGCAAAAGAGGACAGGAAACCTCTGATGATGCTTGGGGCAAGACAGGTGGGCAAGACGTCTGTCCTGAAACGGTTTGGCAAGGAATGTTTTGAGCATTGTGCTTATTTCAGCCTTGACGAAGAGGATAGCGTGCGTGATATCTTTCGCAAGACAAAGAATCCCAGGCAACTTGTCGAACAGTTGTCTTTCTTGACCGATGTCCCCATTATGCCCGGCAAGACCCTGTTGGTGCTGGACGAGATACAGGAATGTCCGGAAGCCATTGCTGCTATGAAATATTTCTGTGAGCAAGCACCAGAATACGCAGTGGCTTGCGCCGGCTCCCTGTTGGGTTTGGCTTTCGGTCATGAGGGGTTCTCTTTCCCCGTAGGCAAGGTGGATCACTTGGAAATGTATCCTGTCTCGTTTTCGGAGTTCTTGGAGCAAAAAGATGCTGGGCTCTATCGCTATTACCAGTCTATCACCAGTTTAGCCCCCATTCCCGATGTATTCTTCGAGCGGCTCTCCCAAGCTTTTACGGCATACCGAATATCAGGAGGCATGCCAGAGGCTGCCATGAAGATGCTGTCCTTGGACAAGGTGGGAGTGGAGACGGTGCTGGGCAATATCCTCAAGGACTATTCTTTCGACTTCGTGAAGCATGCCACTCCGCAACTTGCCAACCGGATTTCTCATGTGTGGAACTCTCTCCCCTCTCAGCTCGCCAAGGAAAACCGCAAGTTTATCTACCAGCTGGTAAGGCCGGGAGCGAGGGCGCGCGAATACGAGGATGCCTTGATCTGGTTGAAGAATGCCGGTCTATTATATAAGGTGAGTCTTTGCGCCACGCCTCAGTTGCCCCTCAAGTCTTACGAGGATCTCAGTATCTTTAAGATGTATTGCCTTGACATCGGATTGCTTCGTGTGCTGGCAGAGATGGATGCAGACATCTACCTGAACGACCATCCTGGCTTCAAGGAATTCAAGGGTGCCTTGGTGGAGAACTATGTCCTCCAAAGCCTCATTACCCAAGGCATTAACTGCTCTCGCTACTGGGCTTCGGGCAACAAGGCGGAGGTGGAGTTTATCATTCAGCATGCTTCCCAAGTGATTCCCATAGAGGTGAAGTCGGGCATGAGCGTCACGGGGAGGAGCCTGATGGAATACAACAAGAAATACTCGCCAGAATTGCGCATCCGCTTCTCTATGCTCAACTTGAAGAAAGACGATAACTTGATCAATATCCCATTGTTCCTTGCCGATAAGATGACGGAGCTGGTCTTTGGCGAGACATGCTCATGAATACGATTATCAAGGCGTGGCTCTGTATTGTCACAAGAGCGAATGGTAGGAAACGATGACCAACTTTTACATCTTCCACCTTATCTGTACTTCCAGGTCAGTCTGTGAGGATTGTGATATTTCCTGTAGTCCGCTTGATATTCTGCTTCGGTCGAAGTAGTCGGTAGTACCTATCTTGCCCGTCAGCATCAGATGCTTGCCAATGTCGGCACGCAGTGTGACGGCGTAGCGTATGCCCTCGCCATAGTAATTGGCAAAGCTGATGCCATAGAGCAGGGCCGGTTCGTAGGCGTAGATGCGTGAAGCATAACCGTCGGTATGGAAGTAGGCCAACGATGCGTTTACCTTCAGCCAGCGGTGGCGGAATCCCACGAGTTGGCTCGCCATCCATCCCGTACTGGGTGTAGATGCCTCTACGTGGGTTACATCCCATTGCGTCCTGCAGCTCCAGCGGTTGTCGGTGAAGGCAGCGTACAGACGGCCTCGCCCCGTCTGTGTGTTTTGTTTGTCCTTGTAACGCAGGCGCATGCCCGTTGTCCACTTGCCTGTGGGGCGGTATGTTACATTCAGCAGGTTGTCCCAACTCTGTGTACTGCCCGTAGTGCCGTACTTAGGCCAGGCGAAATAGGCAAAGTCAGTATATAATGTGATGTTCCATTTGTCGCCGGGTGTCCAGTTGGCCCCCACATACACACCGCTCTCGTCTTGCGTGTCCGTTCCTTCGCTGAAAGCATTGGCATAAGGCGAAAAGTAACGATAAGGATAAAAGCGCTGCAAGGCCAGGAGCGAAAGGCGTGAGGAGAGGGCGTAGCTCAAGGCGTTGACCGTGGCCACTGCACCGCATGTCCCCGTAGCCGTCTCACCCTGCAACACCAGGCGCGACGATACGTAACCGTAGTCAACGCTGGCATTCCAGAAATGGCTTCCGGCAGGTGCATAACGCTTGTAGAGCAAGTTGGTGTTGGGGGTGAGCGGTAGGGAATAACTGTTGTAGAATGCCGTGGCTCCCACATGCCATCCTCCAGAGCGCAGACTGAGATTGCCTCCTGTCAGAAAGGTGGAGGCGATGTCTTTCTTCTCCATTTCGGTGGCGGTACGGTGCAGACCTGTAGTGAGGATGGTGCGTATGCCTCCATCCTTGACGGTAGCATCTATCGTGCGGTAAGACACAAAGGCCGTCAGGTCAAGATGGCGCGTGAGCGACACCGTGGCTGCACCTCCCTGCAGATAGTTGGCTGCATAGCGCGAAGAGTGTACACGTATGGTGTTGCTGTTGCGCCCCAACGATGACAGGACAGAGAGCTTGCCGAAACTGAAGTCGTTGTTCAGAATGAGTCCCATGCCCTCGTGCAGCCTGTAGCGTCCCAAGGTGAGGTTTTTCAGCCTTCCCCACTTGCGTATCTGCAGGTAAAAAGAGTAGAAATCGTATCCCTGTCCGTTGCCTTTGGCAAAAAACGGTTCTCCTGCATCCTTCGATCCGAGTACCCCTGCCTTCACATAGTCGCCATACTTAAACTGGTAGCGCAGCCAGTGCTTGTATCTGCTGCCGAGGTAACTGCCGTCAGCATCGCCCCGCCGCTCGTAGAACGGCACTTTTATCATTCCCACTGCCTCGTGCTTGCCGTACTGTGCTATCTGGCGCAGGGTAGGGTACTGCTTCGTCTTTACCTCCCCAGCATAGACGAAGTATGCCAATAGTTGGCGTTGATACCAGGACACGCCTGGAATCATGGCCAGTTCGCCCAGGCTTTTCATGGCTCCGTACCTGTAGATATATGCCTCGATGTCTTCTATCTGCTGTGCTGAGAGAAAGGGCAGGCGCTGCAGGTCTTCGGTGGTGGCGGTGTTGATGTTCATGGGGTGTTCGGCATATTCGGCCAGCACATCCTCGTATGCTTCCCACGACTGCCCTTCAAAGTCTTCCGTCTCGCTCAGGTCGTCGAGATACTGTTGCCAGGGGCGTATGCCCTCTTCCTGTGCCAGTCCGCCTATGGCTGTTGTCCAAAACAGCAATGCCAAGAGTATGAGCTTTTTGTGTCGTTTCCATTTCATGGTAAAAGCAGGTTTGTTGTGTATTCGTGGCAAAGGTACGATGAAAAAAGGTAAAAGAAGAACAAATAGTCATATTTTCGCTTGTCTTGGTGAAATTTTGTTTATTTTGCCATTTTGGGGTAAATCAGTATTGCGAGATGTTGTTCAGTTCCTTCATCGTGATTTCACGAGGTTTCTCTGATAGGGTTTTCTGCAAGTCGTCGACAGTGATTTCTGCCGAAGGCGAGAAGTCTGTGGAGCGCATATAGTCCAATACGCTCTCGTAGAAAGCCCTTCCCTCGGGATATTGCGAGGCCTTCTCCAGATTGCTCATGCAGACGAGGAGTTTTCCCTTACCTACTTTCCACTCCATCACGAGTCCGAGCTTGTGGTTGCGCTCCACATTGTCGATAACCTGTACGATGGGCTTGTAGTCCTTGGTGAAGTTGTCGAGCACCAAGGGGTGCGACTCCTTGATGACGGGGAACCACTGCCAATTGGTGTGCATCTCTGTGGGGAAATTGCGGAAGATGGGATGCCCGGGATTGGTAAGTATTCCGAGCGTGCCGGGCGACGGCTCCTTCTTGTTGTTGTCGCAGATGGTCTTGAACATACGGTAGTTCCAGTAATCGGTAAGGAAGAGGCCACCCACGGTATAGGGCAGACTGTCGGGCATCCAAAGCACCTTGGCACCTTTCTCCAACTGCTTGGCGACATCTGCGGTCAACAGCTTGGCAATAACGACATCACGCTTCATAAAACTGATGTCTTTCGGAGTAGTATATACCCAGAGGTCGTAAGTGTTTTTGGGACAATGACCATCCGAGACAGCATCACCAATCGACAACGTGAGCTTGAGTTTTCTTGCCCCCACCTTCATCTTATGGACAATGTTGCCGACATCCAACAGTCCCTCTTCGTCAGAATTGATAGTTATCTCACCCAGCGCCAAAGGCGAGGGCTGGTTGAGATGCGTCTGTTCTCCATCGGCGTAATCCAACAGCCAGTGGAGCTTCTTGCCCTTGAGCGAAGAACCTCCATAGTTGGCTATCTGCAGTTTGGCACGAAGGGTGTCATTTTCGTCATAGCAGAACCTATCCACGACGAGCAACGGCACTACCGGTGAGCACCATTGCCTCCACTCCTCGGGCGTGGTGAGGCCCTTGCTCTCCATGAAGGCATCGAGGATGCCCACGAAGGCACTGCCCTGGCCGGGATAGTCCTGGATGTCGAGGAGTTGGAAGCCTGCCATGTTACGGGTGCGGAGGTCCATCTCGATGTCCGCCTTATAAAGTTTCACGCTCCACAGACCGGAAGCCTTGTGGAAGTCCTCTGCCTGTGAGAGCATGCCAGCTGCAGCCAGTCGTTTGCGGAACAACTCGAAGTTGCAGGGACGGAGCACACCTGTGTATTTCTTTATCTCGCGGTAGTCGGGATAAGTCTGGAACTGTCCCGTCTCGTGTGAGATGATGGGGATGCCCGCCTTGTCGCAAGCCTCGTCGAAATTAAGACATGAATTGGGGTGGAAATGGTTGAGCATGCCACCGTCGTAAGCATCGGCAAACGAGAAAGAGCCGCGTGTGTGGGTATTGTAGTTGCCCCATCCCTCACCGCCTATGCGGCAAGCCGTAAAGTAGTCCATTCCTTCTTTTATGCCTTGGAAACCAAGGTAATAGTTGCTGCCAGTAGTAAAATATTTGTCGGGTGCTATCCGGCGGAAATCGTCTACAAATTCCTTCATCTTGCTGGCGTCACCCCACAGTTCATTGCCCAATGCCATCATGCGGAAGGAAGGGTGGTGACCGTACTCCCTAAGGATGTTAACGCCCTCCTGGTGGAGGAAAGTCATGAGTATGGAGTCCTTGCTGTCGAAGTCTCCCCAGAAAGGCAGTTCTGGCTGCAGGTAGATGCCGAGCGAGTCGGCTGCTACAAAAGCTGCTTCGGGCGGGCACCAGGAATGGAAGCGTACATGGTTGATGCCGTATTCCTTGCAAGTGCCGAGATACTTCATCCATCCCTCCACCGTCATCTCCACATGTCCTGTAAGGGGCCACACAGCTGCATCGTGCTTGCCGCGGAGGAATACTTTGTGTCCGTTGGCATAGAAGTGGGAACCTTCTATGTGGAAATCCTTGAAGCACGGGAGGACATTCTTGTTATATTCTCTTTGTACGTCCTTATCTCCTCCCGAGACTTGCAGTTCTATCCTTCCGATGATGCCGTTCCAGTTGGTCTGGGTATCTTCGGTATAGGCGTGACTGGAAGCGTAGACCTGCGTGGGCACCCTCTTCGAGTTGTCCACCACTATTTCCAGCAGGTGCTTGCCCGTCTTCGTCTTCTCGGGCAAGAGATACCTCTGCGGTGTGGAGACATAGTTGCATGAGTCGATGAGTTTCCCGTCGAGGTACACCCATGTAGGCTTGGTTCGTTCCAGGAAGAGCACCACTTTTTTCTTCTTCCAGTCTTTGGGTATTTCTATGGTTCGTGCGTAACGCGCTGCTCCCTTGTAGGAACTGATGCGTGTAAGGTGGGTGGTCTCGGTAAGGTCGACGGGGGCTGTACCCAAGCGGTTGGTGTCGATGGTACCGGGCAATGTGGCATGTTTAGCCCCTGTGTTGTTGTCCAGTGTCACACTCCATTCTCCGGCAAGCGAGATGCTTTGTGCTTGCGCAGTCAGGCTCATCAGTCCCAGGCAAAGGGTCAATAGTCGGGTTTTCATTGTATAGTTGTTTTCTAAGTTGTTATTATCGTGTTTTTAGTTTCGGGGGATATTTCTTTATCTGTGGCAAAGATAATGTTTTTTATCTGATTGGACAATTTTTATCGGATATTTCGATAAAGGCGGATTCTAAAAAACAGCTTTTTATTTTGCAATGTCCTCCAAATAATGTAATTTTGCACCTTAAAGGGGTATGTACCTCTTATTAAAAGGAAACAACAACAAATAAACAATGGAATACAACTTCAGAGAAATCGAGAAGAAATGGCACCAGAAATGGGTCGAGAACAAGACCTACAAGGTGACGGAGGATGAAAACAAGAAGAAATACTATGTGCTCAACATGTTCCCCTATCCCTCGGGAGCCGGTTTGCACGTAGGTCACCCATTGGGCTACATCGCCAGTGATATCTATGCCCGCTACAAGCGACAGAACGGATTCAACGTGCTGAACCCCATGGGATATGATGCTTACGGACTTCCCGCAGAGCAGTATGCCATCCAAACGGGGCAGCACCCAGAGATTACTACTGTTGCCAACATCAACCGCTATCGCGAGCAGCTCGACAAGATAGGTTTCTCCTTCGACTGGGACCGCGAGGTGCGCACCTGCGACCCCAAGTATTACCATTGGACACAGTGGGCATTTGAGAAAATGTTCAACTCCTTCTTCTGCAACGCTTGCCAGAAGGCGCAGCCCATCGAGAAACTCATCAAGCACTTCGAGGAGAAGGGTAGCGAGGGCTTGAATGTGGCTCAGAGCGAACAGCTCGACTTCACTGCAGAGGAGTGGAACGCCTACGGTGACGTGAAGAAGCAGCAGGTATTGATGAACTATCGCATCGCTTACCTCGGCGAGACAATGGTGAACTGGTGTCCCGGTCTGGGCACGGTGCTTGCCAACGACGAGGTGGTGAATGGCGTAAGCGAGCGTGGCGGCTATCCCGTTATCCAGAAGAAGATGCAGCAGTGGTGCTTGCGTACCTCCGCTTATGCCCAGCGTCTGTTGGACGGTCTTGACACTATCCAGTGGAGTGAAAGCATCACCGAGACACAGAAGAACTGGATTGGTCGTTCAGAGGGTACGGAGGTCGTGTTCTCCGTGAAGGACAGCGACGTGAAGTTCACCATCTTCACCACCCGTGCCGACACTATGTTTGGCGTTACCTTCATGGTATTGGCTCCCGAGAGTGAGTATGTACAGCAGGTAACCACCCCTGAGCAGAAGGAAGAAGTAGAAAAGTATCTCGACTATGTGAAGAAGCGCACCGAGTTGGACCGCATGGCAAACCACAGCGTAACGGGTGTTTTCTCTGGTAGTTATGCCATCAACCCATTCACGGGTGACGCCATCCCCGTATGGATTTCAGAATATGTACTGGCTGGTTATGGTACAGGTGCCATCATGGCTGTGCCTGCCCACGACAGCCGCGACTATGCCTTCGCCAAGCACTTTAACTTGCCTATCATCCCTCTTATCGAGGGTGCAGATGTCTCGGAGGAGAGTTTCGATGCCAAGGAAGGCATTGTGACCAATTCTCCAGTGGAGGGCAAGCAGAGCATGGACGGATTTTCCCTCAACGGCCTGAGCGTGAAGGAGGCCATCGCCGCCACCAAGAAGTTTGTCACCGAGAAGGGTATCGGTCGTGTGAAGGTGAACTATCGTCTTCGCGATGCCATATTCTCCCGCCAGCGCTACTGGGGCGAGCCGTTCCCTGTATACTACAAGGACGGAATGCCACAGATGGTTCCTGAGGAGTGCCTGCCTCTCGAATTGCCTGAGGTGGATGCCTACAAGCCAACAGAGACTGGCGAGCCGCCATTGGGCAGAGCCAAGAAATGGGCTTGGGACGCTGAGAAGAAAGAGGTGGTGGACAAGAGCCTCGTAGACAACAAGACCATCTTCCCACTGGAGTTGAACACCATGCCTGGCTTCGCAGGTTCTTCTGCCTATTATCTGCGCTACATGGATCCCAACAACGACAAGGGTCTGGTAAGCAAGGAGGCTGACGAGTACTGGCAGAACGTGGATCTCTATGTGGGTGGTTGCGAACATGCCACCGGTCACTTGATTTATTCTCGTTTCTGGAACAAGTTCCTCTTCGACCTCGGTGTAAGCTGCAAGGAAGAGCCATTCCAGAAGTTGGTGAACCAGGGTATGATCCAGGGCCGTTCCAACTTCGTTTATCGCGTGAACAGCGACGACCACGACAAGGCTCCTGTCTTCGTGAGTCTGAATCTGAAGAAGGACTATGACGTGACACCTATCCACGTAGACGTGAACATCGTGAGCAACGACCAGCTCGACATCGAGGCATTCAAGGCATGGCGTCCAGAGTATGAGAACGCCGAGTTCATCCTCGAAGACGGCAAGTACATCTGCGGATGGGCCATCGAAAAGATGTCGAAGAGTATGTTCAACGTGGTGAACCCCGACATGATCGTGGAGAAATACGGTGCCGATACCCTGCGTCTCTATGAGATGTTCCTGGGTCCGGTGGAGGCAAGCAAGCCTTGGGACACCAACGGCATCGACGGTTGTCACCGCTTCCTTAAGAAGTTCTGGGGCTTGTTCTACGAGAACCGCACTGACACCTTCCTGCCCACTGACGAGGTAGCCAAGCCGGAGAGCCTGAAGAGCGTGCACAAACTCATCAAGAAGGTAACGGAGGATATCGAAAAGTTCTCTTACAACACCTCCATCTCGGCCTTCATGATCTGTGTGAACGAGTTGGGACAACAGAAATGTCACAACAAGGAACTCCTCAAGACACTTGTGGTTCTCATAGCTCCCTTCGCTCCGCACATCGCCGAAGAACTCTGGGAGGTATTGGGAGGCGAAGGCAGTGTTTGCGATGCCGAGTGGCCCAAGTATGATGAGCAGTACCTCAAGGAGAACGACATGCAGCTCACCGTTTCCTTCAACGGCAAGGCACGCTTCCAGATGACCTTCCCCGTGGACACTACCAACGAGGAAATACAGAAGCAGGTGCTGGCCGACGAGAAGAGCCAGAAATACCTGGAGGGCTTCAACGTGCTGAAAGTCATCGTGGTGCCCAAGAAAATCGTCAACGTCGTGTTGAAAAAATAAGTTATGCAAATAGCAATTAGTCAAAATATCAAGAACGAGATCAAGGATTATTTCTACATAACCCTTGGTCTCTTGTTGTATACGTTCGGTTGGACTATATTTCTGTTGCCCTACCAGATAGTGACAGGTGGTGTTACCGGTATTGCCGCCCTCATCTTCTATGCCACGGGCATACCTATCTACTTGTCGTACTTCGTCATCAATGCCGCCCTCTTGGTGGCAGCCCTCAAGATATTGGGCTTCAAGTTTATGGTGAAGACCATCTACGCCATCCTCATGCTGTCGCTGTTCCTGGCGTTGGCACAAGACTGGATGATGGGTCCCAATGGCGAGATGACGCAAGTGCTGGGCAAGGGTCAGGATTTCATGTCGCTCATCATAGGTTGTTGCTTTACAGGTTTGGCGCTGGCCGTCGTATTCCTGCACAATGGTAGTACGGGAGGTACCGACATCATCGCAGCCATCGTCAACAAATACCACAACATCTCGCTGGGTCGCGTGCTTATCTTCGTAGACCTCGTCATAGTGGGCAGTTCGTTCTTTATCTTCAACAGCAAGCCCGGTTTCGAGACCATTGATGCCGTGCGCAAGGTGGTGTTCGGTCTCTGTACCATGGTGATAGAAAACCTGGTGCTCGACTACGTGATGAACGCCCAGCGCGAGAGTGTGCAGTTCATGATATTCAGCAAGAAATACCAGGAAATAGCCAATGCCATCGGTACGCAGATGGGGCATGGCGTAACCATCCTCGACGGGCACGGCTGGTACACGGGGCATGAGCGCAAGGTGCTCTGTATCTTGGCCAAGAAGAACGAGAGTGTAACCATCTTCCGTATCGTGAAAATTATCGATCCCAACGCCTTCGTAAGCCAGAGTTCGGTCATCGGTGTCTATGGCGAGGGATTCGACGAGATGAAAGTGAAGATAAAAGAGAAAGACATTCAGAAACTACAGTAATGAAGATAGTATTTGCCACCAACAACCAGCATAAGCTGCAAGAGATACGCGATATTCTGGGAAGCGACTATGAAGTTGTTTCGCTGAAGGAAATAGGCTGTAACGTGGATATTCCCGAGACGGGCAGCACCTTGGAGGAGAATGCCTTGCAGAAAGCACAGTACGTGTACGAACATTATCACATCAGTTGTTTTGCTGATGACACAGGACTGGAGGTAGAGGCTCTCGATGGTGCCCCCGGCGTTCATAGTGCTCGCTATGCCGAAGGTACCGACCATGACAGCGAGGCAAACATGGCGAAGCTGCTCCGTGAGCTAGACGGCAAGGAGAACCGAAAAGCTCGTTTCCGCACTGTCATCTGCTATATCGAGAAGAAAGACGTATGTCCTTGTGGTTGTACCAGCATCAAGAAAATCCACCAGTTCGATGGCATTGTAAACGGTAGTATCGCCACAGAGAAACATGGAACAGAAGGATTCGGCTATGACCCAATCTTTGTGCCAGAAGGCTACGACAAGAGTTTCGCAGAGCTAGGGGAGGAGATAAAGAATGGTATCAGCCACAGGGCAAGAGCCGTGGCAAAGTTGGCGGAATATCTGAAAGCATGATTAGCAATCTCTCGATATTAATCCCTACATATAATCATGTATGCCTTGAACTTGTAAAATCCTTGCAAGTTCAAGCATCGTTATTATCTGATTTTCAATACGAAATACTTGTTGCAGATGATGGTTCTACGGCCAAAACGACCGTAGAAGAAAATCGAGTCATCAATGATATAAAAAACTGCAGATATATCGAGAGAGAGAAGAACGAGGGTAGGGCAGTGATTCGCAACTTCTTGGCAAAGGAAGCGAAGTATGACTGGTTGCTGTTTATTGACAGCAACATGGATGTCATTAAATCCCAATACCTTAGGATCTACCAATTAGCAAAAGAATGCGATGTCATCTATGGGGGGTATCAAGTTAAGAAAAATCAAGAAAGTTTGAAACATAACTTGCGATATATCTTCGAATGTAAAGGCATTCAAAATGGAAATTACAAGTTAAGACAAGCCAATCCATACGGTGATTTCCACACTTCCAACTTCATCATCAAGCGTTACATCATGTTGCAATATCCCTTGGA